>RPQN01000146.1 GCA_003819715.1 Ignavibacteriota bacterium
GACCGTAAACATGACTGATCCATCCTTCATTGATACCTTTGGCTATGGCAAACGTAAACATAGCGGTACAGGATGTCTCCAGGTATGTATCGTTCTTGTCCAACAGATTATGCCAGAACCCAGTACCGTCTTGTAGACTGGCCAGGCTGCGAACCATCGAACGATAGAGATGAAGAATTTTATCCCGGCCCTGATACTCTTTCGGCAATACGCCGAGTAATTCAGCCATCGACATCAGCGCCCAACCGTTTGCACGACCCCAGAAAAAGCGCGGATCATAATCACCCGATGTCACATTCCAGCCATGGTCAAATAGTTCTTTCTGTGGGATATACAGTCGGTCGGCCATTTGCAGGATCTGTCTGACAGCATCATCGAAATATTTATTCTCTTTTGTGAGCACACCCATGTTAGCGAGAAACGGAACGCTCATATATAAATCATCTGCCCAGAGAGATCGGTATTGCGGACGATGACGGGCCAATGTCCCGTCTCCCAGACGGAATTGTTTGTTGGAAATGAAATCTGCCGTACTGTTCATCAGCTCAAGATAATTATTATTTTTAGTTTTAAGATACGTTTTGATCATCGCAGCGCCAATGGAACCACAATCATCGAGTGCTTGCATTTCTATGATTGCCGGCCAACCGCCGGATCGTTCGCCATATTTCTCAGCATTCTTTCGAAAATACGGCAGATGTTTAACCACAAAATTATAAAACTTGGTGTTGTTGGCAAAAAAAATCTTATCTCCCGTCACTTCATCGATATATTCGAAGGCTGAAAGCACAACACCATGGGTGTAGGACCATTCGCTCGAAAATCCGTTTGAAACCCGGGCATCCTTGTTCAATTTCGAAAAGTCAGTCAACTCGCTGCCTGTTTCTGCCAAGATAATTTTTTGCGGGCTGGTCGATTCATAATAAACCCGTACACGGTTTAAAACTTCTTTTATACTCTCTCCAGTCGGATATTCATAGGGGACAGGATATTCAGGAATCCGTCCTGAAGCATTTTCCTGTGCGTTGAGCGTTGTGCTATATAACATTATCAAAAGAAAAATTAATGACGATGTGAAATGATTCATTCGGTTTCCTCTTTTATGGATGTATTCATAACGCATAATAATTCATGGAATGATGCACCGTTTGCCAGTATGAGGTTGATTTTTCCTTCTTAGTCACCAACCCGAAGAACCAAAATTGCATCTTCCCATTTTTCCGGCGGTATCACCCCCCGAACTTCATTCGATTTAAAGCTCGCGACCGGTTCCTCTTGACCACTGCTTGGATCAAACCAATGGACAGTTGCCTCTTTATTCAGCGGATTTTTTATTTTCGCGTACGAGTTATTGGAAAAATACACCAACGCCAATTTGCCACTTTCAGATGTGACTGCTATTTTTAGACTTTCACCCTCTCCGATTGAGCCATCTATGACACCGCCATTTGGGTTCCATAGAGGCCATTGGTGATTCAGTAAAAAGGCCTTGGCCATAACCGCAAATTGAACTCCTGCAGGAAACTCAAGTGCCTGTTTCCAGGTATAGCCACAATTATAATCCCCGCCTGTGCCACGCATCGCCCATGTCGGTCCTGCGCCATAGGTATGTCCGGCGCCACCGGCAAAGAAAGTGTAGTAAATCTGTCGTCGCACCTTGACAGGGGTTACCCAGCCACATTCATGGCGATAGGATCCAAATTCGTATGATCCCTCGAGAAAGAGACTTGGTTTAATCGGCTTGGTTAATTGGTATTCACTCAACATCACCGGATAGACCTGACTCACTTCTCTCCAAACTTCTACGCCATTGGCAGTCAGCCAGGCATCCGAATGAAACCACATCGAAGAATTAACAGCAGGGTCACCATCCGGATGATACGTCATAAAAACCTGGTGCCACGCCGGGTGGGCTTGATTCCAAGCGGGCTTTTGTCCGGTTACACCCTGCACAATCCCCTCTGCCATAGCCCTGAAGATGCTGCGTTTGTCCCATTCCTGGTAGATGAAGTTTTTCTCATAACCCTTTACCTGGGCCTTGGCATCGCCGCCAAGTACCCAAATGATGTTCCGCTCATTCTTATAGCGTTTTCCTAAAAAAGCACCGTAAGTCCTGGCTTCCTCCTCTGTGAACTCTTGATGTGTATTACCCATTTGCAGGGTGATATAGGCCCGGCCCCAGCAAGGCAATAAGGCCAGATACATATTCCTTTTCTTTACGGCACGAATCACATAGTCTACGTGATCCCAATAGTCGTTTGGCAGATCGGGACTTCCTCCCTTGACGATCAAGGGCTCGGATGTATTGGGAGAATCTTCATCACCATAAAAGGGTCGAAAACCATATGCATTGGCGGCATTATGAGGCCCTGTTTTCATTCCTCCGCCATGGGGATACCAAAATGCCACTGTTTGAATTACTGTGAATCCGAGTTTTTGACGATTATCCAGGTACAGATCAATCTCTTCGCGCGTGAGCTGTTGAATCATCCCCCATCCCGTTTCTCCAATCCAAAGAAATGGAGTACCGTCACTATGTTGAATTGTATGCCCGGTTGGGGACACCTCAAGTTTTCCATGTTGTTCCCAGGGCGCCTGCGCCAGAACACTCAGGGGAAAGATGAAAGACAGCCATAGGCCGGCAAAGATGCATTTCAGATTTTTCATGGATTTTATCCTCGAAGTAAGGTTTTTCTTTTTCACTGCTCGAATCCCGCACCTGTGAAAACGCAGGTCTTCCTTTTAAGTATGACCGTTGCCATATTGTGGAACAACGATCATGGAATCTTGTTCTGCGGACATTGCCGGCATGTCATTCAAAGTCCAGTAAGTCGATGTAAATACATGCTTGGCGGATAATGACGCCCTGCGCATCCAGAGGAGCTACAGAACAAGCACTTCGATTTGCTCATCGAAGTATCGCACCATGATTTTTTCCCCAATCAATGGATCGCTTGCTAATTTTTTCTTGTCTTCCCCCGACTGCCGGCCGTCGGAATATATCCCAATATCACTCCGGATTTATCTATTGAGACAGGGGAAGAAGGAATATTCCGACGAATTGAAGGCAGACATGTTCCTCTTAACACAAGACGTGTAGGAAGTGTTATGGTTTGCGGAACAAATTTATCTTTCTCCTGAATATTCTTGATCGTCAGATTTAATGCTGCACGACCAAGTTCGCCGGTTGATTGATCAATATAGGTTAATGACGGAGCAAGTACATTATCGAGAGTGCAATTACCGAACGAGATAAGATCGATATCGTCAGGAATCGTTAATTTTAATTCTCGAACTGCCCGATAAATGCCAAGAGCCACAGGAAACGAAACTGTAAAAATGCATTCAGGCATATTCCCCGAACGATATAATCGCAGAAAACCGTCATAGCCGTCCTGTTCACTAAACCCGGTCTGTATCACCCATTCAGGATTGACCTCAATATTATTGTCCTTCATTGCGGATTCAAATCCCAACAGCTGTTCCCTGCCAATTGAAGTGTGCGGATAACCGGAAAAATGTGCGATGCGGGAATAACCAGCGTTCACCGCCTGTTCGGTAGCGGCATAGGCGCCGCCTCTATCGTCCGCGAGTACTTTCGAAAATCCCTCGACATCCACGGCACGATCCATAAAGGTGAGCGGGATATCGAACTCTTTTACTCTATGAAAAAAAGTATAATCCTTGGTTTGCTGGGAAACAGTAATAATAATCCCCTCCACCCGCATGGAAATCAGTGTGTGAAGATGCTGCAATTCACGTGAAGCGTCTTCCTGTGAAACGGCGAGAATGATCTCATATCCCTGTTCATGAGCCGCATCATAGATCGCTTCGATAACAGAAGAAAAAAAGGAGTGAGCAATTTTAGGAATGACGACACCGATGGTATGTGTATTATTCGACGCAAGATTTCTTGCCGTATAATCGGGAATATAACCCATTTCCAGGGCAAGAATTTTAATCCTAATCGTCGTTTCCTTGGAAATATCCGGCTGATCGCGCAACGCTTTTGACACGGTCACGGGAGATACATGCAAACGCGATGCAATGTCTCCAAGAGTGATCGGGAATCTCTTTTTCATATTCTTACTCTCTTTTAATAACAACGACTGAAAAGAGCGTCCAGTTTGCACCGCATAATAACATCTTCTTCCTCAAGTGCAGACCCGGTATGTTAACCATTATCGGAAACATCTCTCTTCGGCTTTTGATTTTTCATATTCGTCATCAGGGACTCACATGCATTTACTTGCGAGTTGTCCTTGACGGACGCATGAATGGTTTCTCGTATTCTCAAGCAGAAAGAACAAAAGGCCAGCCGTTTTATATTTCATAGATTCAATTGATGCCGCATGAGAAAAATAAATAATGCCCACCCCGGCTTTTTATGCATATGGACAACCAACGTGGGCATTCACTCTAGACCTCTAAACCATTGAAGTCTATTTTTTTACTTCAAAAGAACCATTTTCTTCACGCCAGAAAAACTACCGGCTTCTACTATGTAAAAATAGACGCCAGAACTTAAACGAGAAGCATTGAACACGACCGTGTTCGCACCTGCTTCTTTATGGCCGGAAAATACCGATGCAACTTCTTGACCGAGAAGATTGAAGACCTTCACCGTCACATCCAATGCTGTCGGAAGTTCAAAGTTGATCGTTGTTGTCGGATTGAATGGATTAGGATAATTCTGTTCAACAGAGAATTTCGCCGGGATGGACGATCCTGTTAATGCAACAGAATTCGTTTGGGTGGTGGTGCCCAACACCATCACTCTTTTCACGATAACTCTTTTTCCTGTGAGTGGTGCAGTCTGGCTGTCCAGCCACGGATAAATCCTTAAGAAGAGCGACTTCCCGGCATCTACCGTAACGTTCAATCCTGTTACTTTAACGTAGGTAAATACATACGATGCCAAATTTTCTTTCGAAGCAAAGACTTCCGTCTTCGTAGAAAAACTTGGATCAGTGGATATATATGCTTTCGCTTTCATATAACTTGTTCCGGATCCGCAAATATCGAACGATAAGGAACTCACATTTAACTTATATCCCGATTTGGGTGAAACCCTAAATTGAACCCAGACATCGCTCAATGTATCGGTGGCGTTTGCCGGCCATCCTGCTGCTGTCTGTCCAGGATATGTATTCTGAAAATCTATTCTCGGCACTCTCTTCGAGGTGTCAGGATCTGAAACGCCGATCGTCCATGAGCCATTAGAATACAAATATGTACCGGCCGAATCTTTCCCAAAAAGCTCCCCTGTTTTTGCATATGTCCAATTATATCCTGTCACATTTCCAGAAGTCATCGGCGCATAATATCCTGGGACTCCTGTTACCGGCCAGTAAACCGTATCGGAGGTTGATGTTACTTCTTTTCTGGTCAAAGAAGAGTCGCCGACCGACCAAACACCGAAAAGATCTTTTACATTCGACAATGTCGTTCCACGTCCGGTGATAGTTGTATCTATCTTAAAAATAATAGGAATCCCCTGATCATTGACATCCCATGTTGTATCGATCCTTGCTCTTAATGCCGGGCCTCTATTCACCCATTCGGTCCCGCTGGAATATTTCATGCTGACAAAATTATTCTCAACGGCTCCTGCCGGGACATCGAACGGAGAGTAGGAAATCATAAGATCACCACTCGTGATACCAGCTGAGGGCGTCACTGTCCACGCGCGCTGAATAGCTTTCGTCGGATTGCTTACATTTTGCGATGATGCAGATTCATACGTAATCGTTCCTGATCCAACGACGTTTTTGGCAATGGTAAAAGCATTCCCATGCGGAGTATTTGTTGTTCCAATCATTTTATGCAGCGTGTCTATTATACCAATTTGACCCTTGCATTCAATTGTTCCGCTATTTGTCCCATAGGTCACTTTCACTGCACCGCCGTTATCAATGACGAAGAATCCCCCGTTCGACGTATCAATTTTACTTGTTCCAATATCAAGCGTACAACCGGAAGCAACTTCCCAGCAGATCGGTGATACTTTTGTTGCGCCATCGGCGATTGAAAGCGTTGCCACCCCTTTTTTTGTAAAGACAAATTGCTTCATCAAATAGGGGTTGGCAGATGCATTTCGGATTGTTCCGCCGCTCGATAGAGTCATGTTTCCACCAATATACCAGCGAACCTGCGTCGAACTCCCGCTTCTACCAAAAATGCAGCTATCACCGATGGTGATGTTTCCTTTTACGATAACAACCGCATTGACACCGCTGCTTGAACCTACTGCTGCCAATCTGGACCAATGGCCAACTGTTCCAGGGCAGGCCAGCGTAATATTGCCATCGAACCATATGGTGTCACATTTTGGTCCTGCCGGCCAATTAGAGCTCTCCATTAATCGAATATCCCTATCACCGCCGACCGCCACACCTTGATTCAAGACTGTAAAATTACCACGTACTTTGTTACGAATAAATTTTAGGGAGCCATCTCCTCTCGTTTGATTGGGGCAATTCCATACAAAATTGTAGTAGTTTTGTGGTCGAAACGAAGGATAGTTTCCCACGACTCCCGTCACCATAAAGGTAGAGCCGGAATCCCATTTTGCAACAATTGGAGTACCTCCATTTCTTGCATGATCATAAACACCACCTGCTTTAAATGTCACGGTATCGATCGCAGGATCGAAATCGACAGTTCTGTCGACCTGGGCACCAACGATGGTCCCATAATTCCTTAACGTACCGGATACTTCCATAGCGTTGAGACCTAAGAAGCGCAGCCCATAAACGTTCGTATTATTGTTCGTGCTCACCGTCATCGTCACCCCGGGGGTTACGATGATTTTGCCGCCATTATTCACTTCCACCGAGTCAACGCCTACATCTGAGGTTACTGTTACGGTATGCCCGGCAAGGATTGAAATCTTACCGTTATTTGAATCCGGCGCAACTGTCGTAGCACCCCACGCACTGCCATTATACATCTGCCACGTGGAAGCGTCACTCCAATTTCCCGATTGGGCGGTTCGATAATCGCCACTTAACTGCGCAAGAGCAAAACTTGTGCAAAGAGCGATCAGGAAAAGGACAGAGAAAGAACGTTGTGCAACTCTCATAATACTACTCCTTTTATTATGGTGAATATTATTATTAGTTAATTACCGATGTTGAAACCATGAAGAAAACTGTTGTTCCCGGATGTTGTCATCGGGAGAACTGATTGAGAGAGCATAAGAGTCCCGTTACTCACAGGCGGGAAAGAGTACTCCTCTTGACTACAAATAATTCGGTTGTTCATGAGTTGTGTCACTGTAATGTGTATGCAATACTGCCGAAAAATGAGTTTCGCATATCCTTATTCACGTTCGTATTCGTGTTCCAATTATCTTCATAAGACAAGTTTGCATATTCATATCCGAGGTTGAGTTGGATACTTTTCAGCAGACGAATGCCAACACCGGCAGAATAGACAAAACAAGTAACAGGATCACCACGGAATTGATTACCTTGTTGTTCAAAAGTTTCAGATTTTGTTTGATACCCAAAGCGTACGGAAACAAAGTCAACCGGCAGGTATTCCAACCCCACATGGAAGCTTGAGCAATCCAGCCATGGGTTCGACACTGTGCCGTTGTTATCGGTATATTCCGCCAAGCGGTATGGGTTATAGTCATATTCAGCGTTAAGAAATACGTTCGACCTGAGCGAAATTCCAACGCCAATCGAACCACGCAGGGGTAATATGAGATTGTCACTTCCTTTGGATTCAGGCAAGACTACTCTTGTTGAACCATATGTGCTATCACCCGTTGTCGTGAAATCACGTGTGATTTTCATCGGTGGTTTGATCGAAAGGCCGAAAAGAACATACTTTGTCTGATATACAGCGCTTACGGTCCATTCCAAACCGCGAACCTTGGATGTTCCGTTTATTGCAACGAGTGAGACAGAATCTGAGGGGACATAACGGAAATCCTTTGCAAAGAATTGCAGTTGTCCAAATCTTTCCATGATTTGATTATCGTTCATCGTTCCCGAGATGACTAATCCGCTGACTCCAACAGATACGCCTTCACTCATGGTGGCTGATATCGCACACCCATAACCGTAGATTGCTCCCTCTCTTGAGCGTGTATCCGCCCACCAATCGGCAGTGACAGGTTCGGGGCTTGCTGAAATCGGAAGCGTGATATAATCGAGATTTCTATTAAAAGCGGTTTTATTTACATAATAGTAATCGGCGTTCGCATATTCGACAACGCCGAGACCAACCGATAATTTTCTCCCTAGAATTTTAAACGGTACTGCAGCAAAAACCTGTGAAGGGACAAATTGATTTTTTTTCCGGCTCCAATTCGGATCTCTGCCATTGCGTTGAACCGAATCCTGGTATGTCGGATTTTTTACTTTACTGGTATCTATAACGGGGTCGCGAAGAGCCGCTGTCTTTCCTTCCATAAACAAATCGAACATAGACAACCAATCGAGCGAATACCATCGTTGAGTTTGCTCTTTTGTATTATTTTCCTGAATGCCTCCTAATGAAATTTGAATACCTTCCAATGATTGCAGTGCAGCGGGGTTTGCGAACATGGTCGTTATATCGTTACGAGATGAGAGGGTTAAGCCGCCTAACGAGCGGGAAATAACAGAACTGTTTGTGGTATGATTGAGCGCTTCGATGGTTATAGGTTTATTATAATCCTGTGCACATAGATTTGAAAAGAGTAATAGGATCATCAGCAAGGCTGCAGCTAAGATTTTCAATATCGTTTTCATAGTATTCCGACTCCTAAACTAATACGGTGGACATTCCCGAATGCGCCAACATTTGTTCCCATCGCTCCATAGCTGTAGTCAATCGAAAACTTTAACGAACCGAGTTTTTGTTTAATACCGCCTCCCAATGTCAATCCTTCGTTGTCATAATTCAATTTATATCCGGCGCGAAAAGCAATTGATTCAGCATACTCATATTCTACACCGATATGCTGCTGCTGGTTATAATCGGACGACTGAAAAATATCGAACGCGACACCGAGCCGACTGCTTTGATCTTCGAGGAGAAGACTATTCGGACCTATGAGATCAGCCGCGAGACCTACTCGGAACAGCATGGGCACCGCATAGTTGTCTACTGCATACCTCACATCCGATCCAAAATTCTGCACAGCGGCACCAATTTGAATGGTATGAAAGCCGGTATTGTAATGCACTCCAATGTCAAAGAGTATGACATCTCCATAGGTGTTCACACTCCCATTCGCGCTATCGACATACACCTGGGCTTTGTCATACAGCGACTCGTGGCTGTATTTAATAGAAATGCCGGTTGAAAAACGATCGGTAAGTTCTTTCGCATACGTCAGCCCTGCAATGTAACTGTACGGTTTGAAGATTCTTCCGGTCAGATACGGATACTCCTGTTGGGGGTAATAATCACTCGCATCTCCCCTCGGGAGGATCGCCTCTTCGAATGAACCATAATCGATATAGTGAAGCTGAAGGCCGACGGAGCCGACAATACCTAACGATACTGCATACCCAAGCGCATATTGCCGAGTGTCAAATATCCAGTTTATATAAGCTGTTGAAAACTCTTGTCCTTCTGTCAAGGCAACACCGGCAGGATTCCAAAAGAGACCATCGACACCATGGGCAATCGCAACATAGGCATTTCCCATGCTTGCAGCGCGCGCACCCGGAATTACACTCAGGTACTGCATGGAGGTTGAACCAACCTTCTGCGCAATTGCGGGGGATGCAGAGAGCAACAATACCGTTATCGATAGAAAAAATATTTGATCCGCTTTTTTCATTGTTCTCATTCCTTTTTCAATGAATAACGACAAACTTGTTCCAGGCTTTATCACCCGTGATTTTATCTTCAACAGTGAAAAAATAAACGCCTGAAGCAATCCATTGATTATTCCGTGACAATTGAATCCAACCGGTTGAATAAATATTGACATCATGGTCAAATGTTTGAACGAGTTGACCGCTGTACGAATACACTCGGATCGTCGCATGATTCGGCATGCCGTAGAGACCAATCTTATCGTTCACTCCACTCCCTGCATATCCGGAATTTACAATGAATGGATTCGGAGCCGCATATACTTTTTCTAATTTACTCACCGCTGGTAATTGTGCATTATGCAACGTAAGATTTGTTAATCCGCTTTTGCCGCCCAGAGAATCGATGGAGACCACTGCGTAGTAATACATATTATTCAAATGGACTGTATAATCATTGAATACATATTTGTTTTCAGTCACATGAAAGTACCGACTGTCCCGCCTGCTGACCGTATCAAGAACCCGCCATGGCCCGATCGCACTCACCGAACGAA
>RPQN01000147.1 GCA_003819715.1 Ignavibacteriota bacterium
ATAATGTTCTCGTTCATTCTTCTGCACATCCAGGCTCATTTCAAAAACGGGGACTTCTGCTTTGGGAAACATATGGGTGAGCACCGCCCACGACGCATGATCAATACCCCAATCGGGGTTCAGCTGGATTCGTTCATCTTTCAATTCGATCGCGAGAGATTCGGCAATGGTGCGCGCACCGGGGGGATGGTACTGGACGGCATACAATTCATCTGGAAAGCCGTAAAAATCGTAGATTTGTTCCGGATGGTCTGCCGAACAGAGGAATGTTCCTCTGGTGAGCCAATGGGCCGAGATGACCAAAATCGCATCCGGTTTCGAAAGGGAGGATCCCAGCTTCTGCAGAGATGTTGTATAATCGTTTTTATTAATAATGTTCATCGGCGAGCCGTGTCCAATGAACAAGACCGGTGTTTTGGAATGTGGCATACGACTGCCTCGTGTCAAAGTTTACTGGGGTGCGTGCTGCTCAAAGTATTTTTGAACAACGGAGCATTGTTTGCGTGTGAGATGCGGTGCTGTCTTTTTCAAAAGCGTGATAAAAGCGCTGATTTCTTCTTTTGTCCCGGGATATCCAATGTTCTGTTCTCTGGGCATCACATTCGATGTGGCAATTCGTTCCCCTTTTCCATTGAGAAACACGAGAAAAGGCAGTCCAGCGTTTTTCCCGCCGTATTCAGCTTTCATGTCCTGACCGCCCGGATTTTCATGCGTTTGAATTTTTTCTCCTCGTTCCTCTACATCAAGCATCACGACAATATAATTTTTATAGATCAATGCTTTGATTTCCGGATCCTCGAGTGCCGTCTCTAAGCGTTTACACCAACCGCACCATGTAGCGTGAAACAGAAGTAATACATTCTTTTGAGAGGATTGTGCGAGAGAGACCGCGTTCTTTAAAATAAGTTGGGCCGACTCAGGTTTGTCAGACCGGCTGGACAAGGAATTCGGCAAGAGGAGAGTGAACAAGGTCAGAAGAATAATAGTCTGTTTTATCATATTTTTATTTTCACGATTAACTCACAAATAATCTCTTTGTGGAAAAATCCGCATCACTCGTCAGGTTCACCCCCAGTTTGCGAAATCCCGCTTCATCGCCCGGGGTTGGTATATGCGTCATGTGGACTTCACAGCCCCGGAGTACCTTCAGGTGTTCAATTGCCGTTTTAGCAGCCGGATTGACCGTCGAGCTGATGCTGAGCGCGATGAGTGTTTCTTCCAGATCCAGACTCACCATTTTGCCTCTGAGAACATCTTTCTTAAAATGCGTCAGGGAATTAATAATGTCCGGCGGAAGCAGATGGATCGCATCGGGGAACTGCGCAAGCTGCTTTACCGCGTTCAACACCAAAGCGGAGGCGGCATGCATCAGTGCAGAATTTGTGCCGGTAACGAGAGAACGATCCGGCATTTCCATTGCTGCGCCGCAATAGATTCCCTCGTTCCCCTTTCCACGCTGTTCTGCTGTGGAAGCAACCTGCCGGGCGCAATTCACCACTTTCCGGTTTTCCGGTTTTACATTGAGTTCGTCCAGCAGCAGTTCAACCCGCTGAACGGTTTCTTTGTCGGTAAATCCGATTGCATATTCGCATGCATATCGGAAGTAGCGGCGAATGACTTCCTGGACTGCTGCTGACTGTACAACATCGTCGTTCACTATTCCAATTCCTGCACAGTTCACTCCCATATCGGTCGGCGATTGATAGAACGACGGGGCATTGGTGATCTTCTCAATGATGCGTTTCAACAGAGGAAAGGCTTCCATATCCCGGTTGTAGTTGATTGATTTCTTGTTGTATGCTTCGAGATGAAAGGAATCGATCATGTTGAAATCCCGGATATCAGCGGTTGCCGCTTCATATGCAATGTTGACGGGGTGTTTCAAGGGAAGGTTCCATATGGGAAACGTCTCGAATTTCGCATAGCCGGCATGGAGGCCCCGCCGGTACTCATGATAAAATTGAGAAAGACATGTGGCGAGCTTGCCGCTTCCGGGTCCCGGTCCGGTAACAATGACAATTGGTTTTGTCGTCTCAATATAGGGATTGGCCCCGTAGCCTTCATCGCTGACGATGGTCTCTATATCAATGGGATATCCTTTTGTCGCTTTGTGTAGATAGACACGGATTCCACGCCGTTCAAGTTTATTTTTAAATAATGTTGCTGACGGCTGGTTGTCGTACCGCGTAATAACAACGGCGGCGACGGTAATGTTCCATTCGCGCAGGTCATCGATGAGCTTCGTCGCATCGGCGTCGTACGTGATCCCGAAATCTGCCCGAACTTTTTTTCGTTCGATATCTCCGGCATAGATACAGAGTATGACCTCCGATTTATCTCGTAATTGTTGGAGAAGACGCATCTTCACATTCGGATCGTACCCGGGTAATACCCGCGCTGCGTGATAATCGAATAACAGCTTTCCGCCGAATTCGAGGTACAGCTTGTTGTCGAAACGGTTCACTCGTTCCAGAATTTCCTTGCTTTGCTGGGCAAGGTATTTTTCATTATCAAATCCATTGCATAGCGGCATGGGTTCCTCTGCAAAAAATATTTCTCTCCCGTTTCATAACGCTTGAAGGTTCATTCAATCTCATGGGGTTCAGCGAGTTGGGGTGGTGAAAGAAACCGGCTCAGTCATCATACCCCCGGAACAAATAAATTGTAAATTTCTCGGGTTTAACAAATCCAAATGCGAAGGGAAGCGGACCAAACATATTCGAATAGAATCCCGCTCCAAGATGCGCGTCGACGCTCGCGACATAACGAGATGGAAGTATGCTCATGGAATCGATTCTCGTGACCCACGAGGAAGGGATTCTTCTGAGATTCGAATTTGTCGTTGGATCGGCGATGAGATCTCCCGGTTTCATCTGTTGATGAGAAACATCTATCGGTCGAGCTCCAAGCTGTTCCATGTAATACTGATATCCCCAATGACCCTGGAACCACAGGGTATGATTTTGACCGCCGTATATGTAGCAGATCGTTTTTGCTGCAAATCGCGCAGTATTTGCAAAGTTCACATCAGCCGACGTTATGGTCACCGAAAGAATGGCGGAAAAAGAAAGAGCGATGATGACAGAAGAGCTTTTTCGTGGGATTTTATTCGTTATCCCGTTCTCCAGTTTCCTCGTAATAAGAATTCCTGCCGGGATTATCATTGGCAGTATCGATCGCCCATTGATGGACCAATTGATAAATCCGGCAAAGATCATCGTTCCAATAGTCCAGAGAAATAATAATATGGTGTCCGCGTTTCGGTGATGAAACAAGTCCTGGAGGGAAAGGATAACGAGGCTTATTCCGACGATCGCCCAGACACAGAACTGAACAGAGAAGATCATCCGCTCTGTGCTGCCTGCCGGCAGGAAAAAATAATCCATCATTTCCACGCGGGAAAAATAAACCACGCCGACAATGCACAGGACTGATGCACCGAGAACGGCGGTTCGCGGCCAGAGGCTGGTTGAAAACAACAGCACACTTGCAAGACATGCTCCGATAAATGCAAAATTGATGAACATTTTTGATACAACGCCAAGACTCACATAGACACTCGTATTTATTGAATACACCGCAGCTTCTCCGAGTAATCCATGCCCGTAGAGGGACGCCGTCCGCCACTGATACAGGGCGAGCAGCACCAGGGGAATGAGGAAATACAACAGATAATATTTTATCCGCCGGTCCCGGTAGAGAGAATAGATCAGTAAAAGTGGGATCAACATCATGCCGAAATATTTTGTCGCTGCTGCACAGGTCATCAATAATCCGGAGGCGATAAACGCCGCGGAATTGTTATGGTCGGCTCCGTGCATCCAGAAAAGGACAGCCCCTATCCAAAAAGCAAGCATCAACGTATCCGACATCACCGTGAGACTTGAGACAAGGAATACGGGCGTGAGGATGCCCGCGAGCGTCGCGAGCAGGGGATGACGGCAAAACCGTCCTGCAAAAAAGTATGTTCCGAAGGCCACCGCGATTGCCGGGAAGAGAAAGGTAAAATGGATCGCCGCTTCACCCCAGCCGAGAACAAAAGCGGCAGCAGCGATATAATAGGAAGCGAGCGGCGGATTTTTTGTGACAAACGACATCGGCATTTCCTGACGATACCAATTAATGTTGAACCCATAGGGGTCGAGAGGATCATTCTGAATATGCTGCGCGCTCCAGAGGAACAACGGGTCATCGATGTTGTACGCCTTATTTAAAAAGGGTAAATAACAAATCAGCACAATGGCGAGGATGAAGAGAAGATGTATATATTTTTCGATGCTCTTCGCGCCCGTTGAAGTGGTGCTGTTAATATCAAGAGCCTGAAGAATGGCGGTAAAAAATAGTTTCATAGCGTCACATGAAATAATTGTACGTTTATACAGAGCTGATGTTGGAGGATTGAGAACGTTCCTTACCATCCCGGCATCGGTAACCCGTTACGGTATCACCGGAGTCTGAGATCCGTCGTCTCAGACTCCGGAGCTGGAGAATTACTTCGTATCCAAAATCAACGGCAGGCCGTCTTTCCCTGCTCCGATAACAATCACCTTTGTATTCTGGGAGTTGGCGAGTTTTTCAGTCGCTTCGATGCCTTTCCAGCGCAGCAATTGTTCGCTGATTCCCCGTGCAACGATGTTCTGGAAATCTGAAATTCCCTGTGCTTCAATTCTTTTCCGATCGGCTTCCTGCTTTTCCTTTGTCAGGACAAACTGCATTTGCTGGCTTTGCTGCTCTGCCTGGAGCTTCGCTTCGATAGAAGCAGTTAATCCAGGCGGAAGTCCAATACGGCGCAACGGTGTGGATTCAACGGTCACGCCCCGCGGTGCGACGAGTTTCTCTAAATCGTTCATGAGGATCTGTGCCAGCATTTCACGTTCGGAGGTATAGAGTGCTTTGGCTTCATATCCGGCTGTGACCCCCCGGGCAACGGAACGAAATTGCGGTTCGAGTATGATCTCAACGTAATTCTCTCCAACCGATTTATACACTTCCGCTGCTTTATCAGGATTGAGATGATACAGCGCGCTGATCTCGAGCTGGACGGTCATACCCTCTTTCGAAGGGACGTCCATAACTTCCTTTATTTCCTGCGTCTTGACTGAAAACTTTATGACACGGGCGAGCGGATTGACGAAGTTGATGCCGGCTTTCAAAGTGTTATCTGAGACCGTACCAAAAAAATCTACCACGCCGACGTTCCCAGCCGGAACGACCGTGAACATCTGCGAGAGGGCAATAAGAGCAAAAAGGACTGCCGCAAGACCGGCTGCGGACGCGGTGGTTTTAAATAACGGATTGTGTTCTTCCTGCACCTTTTTTCGTGCATTTAAACCGACGACAATCGCTCCGATGACAATGACAATGCTTAAGAGAAATAACATATGACCTCCAGATGTTGTTGGTGAGTTGGAAGAATGATCGTGATCAATACTTCAAGGACGAAACACCAGAAACATACCATTATTTGGCTTCTGTATCAAACCCTAAGAAACGGTTAACAGGGATTTTCACATTCAATGGACAGATGATAAGGAAGGTCAAATGAATGAATAGACGGGTACGATCTGTTTCACAGAATTAATTCATTCTAAGTGATATACCGGTTATACCACGATAAGGAGAAAATCAGAACATATCCTTAATCGTTCAACGCAATCGGGTTATTGTCTGTAATGACAGCCCACGCTTGTTTTGTTTTCCCAGGCAGAGATAGTGACAATGATGGCAGCGCGTACCGCGTTGCGTAAACCGATGATGTCGTCCGACAATTTTACTGCGCGGTAGAAACGTTCGATTTCGGATTCGAGGTGCCTCAATTCCCGGAGTGCCCGCTGTAATCGTTCGCTCGTGCGGATAAGGCCCGTATAGTTCCACATGATGTTTTTAATGACGCTCATATCCTGGCTGATGAGGGCGGAATCGCTGATGTAGGTCCCGGTTTCCTGCCATGGCGGAATATTTTCTGCATGCGGCTGAGGGTGTTCGTTCACCGAATTGATGAAATGTTCTGCGGCTCGATATCCCCAAACGAGTCCTTCGAGCAGGGAAGTACTGGCCAGTCTGTTGGCGCCATGAAGCCCGGTGCATGCAACCTCACCGACGGCATATAAATGATTGACGGTCGTGCGCCCCCACAGATCGGACCAAACGCCGCCGCAGAAATAATGCGCCGCCGGAACGATCGGAATGGGCTCTTGTGTCATATCAATGCCGTACTGAGAACAGTTCGAGTAGATTGAAGGGAAGTGTGCCCGAATATCGTCTGCCGGCATGTAGGAAGCGATATCCAGGAACACATTTGATGAACCGCTGGTCAACATTTCCTGATGAATGCCGCGTGCGACGACATCGCGGGGGGCCAGGTCTTTCCATTCAGGATCATACTTCTGCATAAACTGACTGCCGTGGGAGTCGATCAGGCGTGCCCCCGCGCCGCGCACCGCTTCAGAAATCAAAAAGAACGGTGCATTTTGATGATAGAATGCAGTCGGATGAAACTGGACGAACTCGCAATTTAATACACGTGCACCGGCGCGATAGGCAATGGCTAATCCATCGCCGCGTGCACCTGCAGGATTTGTTGTCCGAAGAAATATTTGCCCTAATCCGCCTGAGGCAAGAATGGTCGCACGGGCAAGAATGCGCTGCACTTGTCCGGATTCCTGATCAAGAACGAATGCGCCGATGCAGGAAATCGGGTCGTACACCGATAGACGGTTGAGGGAGTGGTGCGCAGGAGTGAGTAAATCTACCGCTGTTCTGCCGGTCAGCAGAGTGATATTGGGGTGCGATTTTACCGCCCGGATCAGATGTTGTTCAATGAGCTTTCCGGTAGAATCGGCCGCATGAAGAATTCTTGCAACGCTGTGTCCTCCTTCAAGCACCAGCGACAAAGACCCATCGGCTTCCCGGTCGAAAGGAATTGCAAGCTTTTCGAGAAGGAGGGCTTTTACTAATTTTGGTCCTTCGTTCGCAAGAAGTTCTACGGCCTGCGGGTTGCAATACCCTGCTCCTGCATGCTGGATATCCTCGATGAGGCTTGCGGGGGAGTCATGGTTTCCTCTGAATACAATACCGCCCTGCGCGTAAAACGTATTGGATTCTTCCGGGTTCATCGACCGAGTCGCCACAACAACATGAATACCGGTATCGGCAAGTTTTAGCGCGGCGATGCTGCCGGCAATTCCGCTGCCGATGATCAGGACATCCGTTTCAATACATTCGCTCATAGGATATGAATAACAGTACTCAATTAATCCGTCTCAAACAAATTTCAATTTAAAATTTTCCATCTCGTGCCACGGTCTGTTGGCGGTGCGGATTTGAAAACGATCACGTTTAATCGGACGCTTTGGGGATAATGCTCAGCATCCTTTCCACGGCGCGATACGCCCGCACACGGATTTCTTCAGGCACGTCGACCACATACTGGGTCTTCTGCAGCGCTTCCAGCGTGTCTTCCATGGTAATTTCATTCATATGCGGACAGCGGATGCTGCAGAGGCGCAGCATATTCTTTTCAGGATTTGCGGCCATAATATTGTCGCCCATGGAACACTCCGTCAACAGGAGATACCGCGGAGCATGGGTCTGCTGCACATGCCGGATCATCTGGGTGGTGCTTCCTGAAAAATCCGACGCAGCGACGACTTCCGGGCTGCATTCGGGATGCGAAAGGACGAGGACATCGGGGAATTGTTTGCGGATGTCCTGAATATCCTGGACCGAAAACTTTTCATGAACTTCGCACCGCGCTTTCCAGCCGATCACCGGTTTATCCAGAAGGGTGTCGGTCGCCGGTTGACCGCCGGTGAGCGAGGGGAAAATAATATGCCTTCCCGTCTCACGGGCAACATTGCGGGCCAGGTATTCATCCGGGAGAAAGATGACCGTTTCGCTCTTCAGTGATTGGACGACCGCCACCGCATTGCTGGAAGTACAGCAGATGTCCGATTCCGCTTTTACTTCCGCGGTGGTGTTCACGTACGTTACGACCGGCACACCTGGGAATTGCGCCTTCAACTGCCGGACATCCTCTGCAGTAATTCCATCCGCGAGCGAACAGCCCGCTTTCTTCGCCGGGATCAAGACAGTTTTTTGCGGGGATAAGATCTTTGCCGTCTCTGCCATAAACCGGACACCGCAGAATACGATTATGTCCTTATCGGTTTTGCCTGCAATGCGGCTGAGTTCCAGGGAGTCCCCGACATAATCCGGTATGGAATAGAAAAGCGCCGGTTCCATATAATTATGGCCGAGGATAACCGCATTACGTTCTTTTTTTAACCGGTTGATTTCATATGCAATGTCCGATTTCAACCGCAGTTCAACATCGGGAACGACGTCATGCAGTTTTAATTTCAAGTCTTGATAAATTGATTCCGCTGAGATGGGAGCCATGATATTTCTTATTCAATTAAAAAACTGATATCCAGTGCGCGCACGGAGTGCGTTAACTTACCGACGGAAATGATATCGACGCCGGTCGCAGCAACTGCCGCAACATTCTCCAGCGAGACATTTCCTGATGCTTCCAATGCTGTTTTGCCTTTCGTCATGCGAACTGCCTTGTGCATTTGCTCCGGGCTCATATTATCTAACAATATTCTGTCTACATTTAGTTCGAGCGTTTCACGCAATTCCTTGAGGTTGCGTACTTCAACTTCGATCGGCCGTTTCAGTCTATCCGCTGCCCGAACACGGGAAACCGCCAGGGTGATTCCGCCCGCGGCCGCAATATGGTTTTCTTTAATGAGCACCATATCATAGAGGCCGAATCGGTGGTTCTGGCCGCCGCCAAGCCGAACCGCCCACTTATCCAAGAGACGTAAGCCGGGGGCCGTTTTCCGTGTGTCGACGATGATCGCCTTTGTTTTGCGTACGGCGTCCACATACCGCCGGGTGGTAGTGGCAATACCGGACATCCGCTGGAAGAAGTTGAGGGCTGTTCGTTCGGCAATGAGCAAAGCACGCCCATTGCCGCGCACGGTCGCGAGAACCGTTCCCCGGGTGACGCGCTGGCCGTCCTCTACGCGCGAAGAGAATAAAATACGTGGATCCAGATATTTCAGCGTCTCTCGCACCACTTCAAGCCCGGCAATGATTCCGGTATCTTTTGCAATGAACGTCCCCTTGAATTTCGATCGTCCCGGGACGGTACTCAGGGTGGTGATATCACCGTCGCCTAAATCCTCTTCCAGCGCACGGTGAATAATCACGTGAAGACTTTGTCGTTCTTCTTTTGTCATAGTGTACTAAATATACGTAAGTTTGACAAAAAAAAATGAACCGGCGTGTAAAATAATAACCGGAAGATAACGGCGGCGAGAGATTACGGAACAGTGGAGTGAGTGT
This sequence comes from Ignavibacteriota bacterium, assembly GCA_003819715.1. Lineage (GTDB taxonomy): Bacteria > Bacteroidota > Ignavibacteria > UBA10030 > UBA10030 > Fen-1298. The sequence continues at coordinate 9,355 of RPQN01000147.1, forward strand.
TTCGATCGAGGAGATTGGATTGGTTCATTAGATTCTTCAGAAAATGAACCGGGGCATCTCAAAGGGATTCTTTAGAGTGGATGGCGATACGGCTGAAATTTATTCTTTTTTATTTATATCAAAGATCAACAGTGATGACTCGGGAGAAGGAATAACGTCATTGCATTGAATTCCCGGGATATTCCGATGGTCAACAATCCGGATTGAGCCTGATATATTAGTCCTTCCGAAATAGGAGTACTCGATTGGTGTTTGTTCCATGATTATTATTTTGAATGCCCCAGATATGTGCTGTCTTCGTAAATTGTTGACGATTGATCAGTATCCCCTGACATGCAAAGCCGGCCTTCTCACCAATGGGCAGAATGATTTCTTCTAATCTGACAGATCCATTCCTCACTTCGCCGACTTCAAATGCAACCCAGCCTCCAACTTTTGTAATTCTCCAGAGCTCTTTAAAAACATCTTTCATCATCGCTGACCACCCGGCTATATCTTTTGACTCCTTGATACTTTCATCCACCTTTTTTGAATCGAGAGAATTGAACCAGCATCGCAGCCAATTGTCGGCATAATAATTGATTGTATCGAGAAAGTGAGGAGAGGTCACCGTTAACGTAATGGAATTCTTTTTGATGGTGGAAGTGCGGCGTGCGTCTTCACTCGAAAACTGAGCGGTTTTTCCAGCTTTCCGCAGGAGAACTATTTCGTTCTCGGAAAGTTTCCGTATGAGACTCATGGATTTTTTAAAAATGAGCTTACGGATATCCCGGTATTCCGGTTTTTGTTTGAGCCGTTTGTTGATCTTGATTTGACTTTCCTGGCTCACCGCTTGGTTGGGAGGCAGTGTATAGACGGAGAAAAATCCCTTTGAATGTCACGTCAGCCGGTTGGTCGCAACCATTCTTATCAATCCATCGACATAATCTTCTGTTCCAGTCTTTTTGCGACGAAGAAGA
>RPQN01000148.1 GCA_003819715.1 Ignavibacteriota bacterium
CAGCATGGGAGAGCGCCACAATGGCATTGTGGAGGTCACCGGTTCGAGCCCGGTACGGTCCACGAGAAGGACAATCAGATTGATTGTCCTTTTTCATTTTATAATGGAACGATTGATTTATTTTGAATGTATTATGAATGATAACCGGATGCCTCTGAATGATTCTCTGGCAATTCGTGAAATATTCCAGTACCATTTCGGCAAATATCATACTCCACAGCTTCATATCAGAAGAGATAAGTATGAAACGCACCTCTCGATTCATCGGCTTCCTGATCGTCGTTCTCTCTGTATCGATGCTTCATTCGGCTCCCCGCTCATTCGTTCCAATCGAGTTGGTTCAGCCGGATGGGACGCGGCTGCATGTCTATGCCAGCGGCGATGAATACTATAATTGGGTGCATGATAAGGACAATTATACCATTCTCCAGGATCCATCCACGCATTATTATGTGTATGCCGTTCTTGGCAAAGGAATGCTCCTCCCATCACCGTACGTTGTCGGAACAATCAATCCAAAAGTCGCAGGGTTAACCTCTGGAGTGAATATTTATCCACTCTCTCCTCGACAGCAGAAATTATTGCAGACCATTGCCGCGTCGACGGTTTTGAAAAAGGCACAGACGAGCGGTTTTACCAATCTGGTGATTTTCATTCGCTTTAAATCCGAACCGGAATTTTCCCAAGGATTCAGCCGGTATGATTCCATGTTTAATTCTTCCATTGGACCTTCGCTCAAAGAGTATTACCACGAAGTTTCGTGGAATCAATTTGATGTGACGAGCTTTCTTTATCAACATTCAGGAAATCTCATAACCTCCTATGAGGACAGTCATACGCGCGGATACTTCGAAAAATACGATGCCGTGACAAATCCGGGCGGATATACCAACGATGCGGATGCACGAGAGACCGCTCTTCTGAATAGCGCCCTTGCCGCAGTGAAACCGCTCGTTCCACCGACTCTCCCGATGGATAACAACAATGACGGATTTGTGGATAATGTCACATTTGTCGTCTCCGGCAGTGCAGCGGGCTGGGCGGATCTTCTTTGGCCTCATATGTCGTACTTAACGCCGTCTGAATTTAGGATAAATGGCGCAGCGGTTTCTGCTTATAACTTTCAGCTTGATGACATGTTTGATGTGGGAGTCCTCTGTCATGAAATGGGCCATAGCGTGGGTATGCCGGACCTCTACCGTTATACGTATCAGGCGATAAGCCCATGCGGTTCATGGGATATCATGTGCAGCGGGAATGCACATATGACGAATTATATGAAGTATAAATACGGCAAATGGATTTCCTCGATTCCTGAAATTACTTCCAACGGCACGTATGCACTCAATGTATCCACCTCTCCGGTTAAAAACGTATATAAAATCCTATCGTCCCGGAGCGCACGTGAATATTTTCTTCTGGAGTTCCGGAAGAAGACCGGTTTGTATGAAAGTGAACTTCCGGGAAGCGGTTTAATCATTTACCGTATCAACGATCGTGCAGACGGAAATTCTTTGGGGCCGCCTGATGAAATCTATATTTATCGTCCGAATGGAACGCTTTGGACTAACGGATTGCCCTCTAATGCTTATCTGACCAGTGATGTTGCTCGAACGGCTATAGGGGATTCCACCAATCCTTCCAGCTTTTTGAGTGATGGACTGCCGGGAGGATTGTCGATCACGAACGTCGGTCCCGCCGCCGGCGATTCGATCCGGTTCGATGTGAAGATCATATCCAGCGTGCCGGTGACAAACGATTATTCCGCCAATAAAACGGCATTCAACTGGGTGGATATTTCTTCTTCCGGAAGTGTGATTCAAAACTGGGTGAATGGCACGTTGACAGGGGATACGGCGCTTGATGACGGATATACGTCGTCGGCGATTCCATTGGGAATCAATTTCAATTACTACGGACATTCATACAATTCCATCTCTGTTGCCATCAACGGTCTTGTAAGCTTTACACAACAAGCGCTGAATGTCGCCGACAATGGAGCACCGTCATTGAGCTCGTTTGGATATTTCAGTCCTAATATTTTCTGGCCGGGCAATATTCAATTTCCTGCATCGATCGCGGTTGCCTATAATGATTATGACTTAAAACGGACCGACACCTATGGCGGCGGAAGAATCATGTACCAAACGGTCAATAACCGGTTCATTCTCAGCTGGATCAATGTCGGTACATTTGAACGCAAAGGAGATACGACGAATTCATTCCAGCTCGTTCTTGATGCGTCGAATAGTTCTCTGACGGTCAACGTTCAGCGGTTCGGCGTACCGGTAACTGCGCAGTCCATTAAAATTGGTATTCAAAAGGATTCAACGAATGGATTGAGCTGGCTTGATGCTGGCGATGATACGGTTCGGATACCGGCTAATGGCAGCAGTGTCGTTTTTATACCTTTGACGAGCACGGGAATTGCGGGATCCTCTGAACTGCCTGCCCAATTAAATCTGGAACAGAATTACCCTAATCCTTTTAATCCCACGACGACCATGAGGTTTTCTATTGGCACCTATCAGCATACTTCACTTCGGATCTACGATCTCCTGGGGCGCGAAGTTGCCGTTCTGATGAACGAAGAAACGCCGCCGGGAAGTTATGAAGTGGTGTGGGATGCCCGCAGTTTTGCCAGCGGAATATATTTCTACCGGTTGAGCACCGGGCAATTCACGCAGGTCAAAAAAATGATTTTAATGAAATAACATGAGCTATGGCGGGGCGGAAGGGAAATCTGAATAGACCGATGCCGGGAACTGCTGCAGTTTGGATCATCGTGTTGTTATTCTTGACTGGCTGCCGGAGTGAAATACTCAAATTGAAGCCAGCAGCAGGAGAAGAAGATTATACGGGTGGATATGTGTTAGTCGAGCGCTTCGAAATATCAGAGGGACCGTACCAAGGTGTTCGAGGGTCAAACTCATATACCATCCATGTAAGAAATGCCAAAGAGCCGCATCAAATTCAATTTGAGAATTATGCGCAGGCATATACTCTGACCGGTGAACGGAGGGGAGATAGTGTCATGCTGGGCATACAGAGGTTTCCGTTTCATAACGACAGCGTTTCCATTTTCGGAAACGGGAAATTCAGCAGCGACAGTCTTTATCTTGACCTTTATTCGGGCGGCCCGGCAGGACAGATAAAATCTGTTTGTACAGCAAAGAGGCTGAAATGAATATGAAGATACATGGTTGCAGCATTGATTATTCAAATTCCCGGCCCGAAGAAATCCATTATATGTTTGTTATCATGAACTATTCCCTTTGGACATATTGAAATGATCGCAACGCAGATAAAATTATCTTCACCGGATGAACTCTCAATAACCTGGGATGACGGCGCTACAGGGAAAATTCCACTCCGTGCGTTGCGCGATAATTGTCCTTGTGCAGGATGCCGGGGTGAAACCGTTTTGCTCAAGACGTACAAGCCCGAACCGCAACAGCATCTGCCCGGAAGATACAACCTTACAGGTATTGAACAGGTTGGGCATTATGCCATTCAGATTTCATGGGGGGATGGGCATTCAACTGGGATATACACATGGGAAATATTGCGAAATCTCTGTAAATAACCGCTTTCCATTGCACGATACCTTCGTAGTCCATTACCTTGCGCAGGAGGTTTTATTCGCACGCATGGTATTCTCGTTTGCATGAAGAACTAAAATTTATTACAGTTCAATAAACTCCGGACAAGAAGAGTGGTTGGATGACCGGAAACGTTCTCTGCAAAGGAGTATGTCCGATGAAGCTGAACACCATTGTTCTCACTAGTCTTATCTTTTGTTTTTTCATTGCGGCTCAATCATTCGCCCAGGTCACAGGAGAACTTTATAAAAGCGGTATTGATAAATCTACCAAGGGTGACTATCAGGGTGCAATAGCGGATTTTACAAAGGTGATTGCATTATATCCGAACGAACCGAAACCGTATCATTACCGCGGCATCAATAAATTCAATATTCAGGATTATAATGGTGCGATTGCCGATTTCGATGTCGCCATTGGATTGAATCCGAAAAATGGCGATACATTCTATATGCGGGGAATGGCAAAGATAGGCGTGAAAAAACGAAAAGAGGCCTGCGCAGATTTCCAAATGGCAAATCAACTGGGGAATCGGTCTGCTTCTGCCGCTCTGGATCGTTATTGTCGGTAGATGCTCCCGTAACAATGATGAAGTTCTAGTCCGGAAAAGGGAATCACTGCTGTGGATTGAAGACATGACCGTCGAGGGATCCTTGAACCGGTGAAGGCGGATTCCATTCGAAGAGCAATTAAACTAACCGCTGTAAAAACTCTGACCCCCGCCGATTTATTTCTGCGGTAAACTGCCGAATCCGCCACAGTGATTGCAGGTGACATGGGCTTTACTAAAACCCGTGCCGCTGCATTGCGGACAAACCGCAGATCGAGGAGAGGTGAAACCAAATCCTCTGCAAGCGCTGCATTTTATGTGCGGACCCGATAAGCCGGTTCCATTGCATTTTGAGCACGTGACACTCTCTGAGTTATTCGCCATGCGCTACCCCTTAAAATGTGAAATTATTGCCTGCGATGAAGCTGTCTGTCAGTATAAGTAGAGATGAAGAGTATGAACAACCTTCGCTTCCTCTCACCAATGTAATTGATGCTGTCGATTAATGCAATTCCAATCTTTGAGGTTGGGATTCATTGCACGGGAGCGCCTCGTCCAACGATCGATCGGTGAGAGAACGACGGTGTGGAACAGTGCGATGAGAACGGGAAATAAGGATGATGATGCCTTTGTCCTTGACAGAATTAGTGGTTGAACAAGAACAGATAATTATCTATCTTTAAAAAGCGGATAAAAGAATCAGGCAGTAAATTGCGGGCGCTTAGCTCAGCTGGTTCAGAGCGTACGCCTCACACGCGTAAGGTCGCAGGTTCGATCCCCGCAGCGCCCACAAGAAGAATTTGTTCTTTGAAGATGTTCCTTTAATTCCTATCCAGCGAGGTAGGGAAGGGATGAGAAACAGTTCCCAGTGATCAGTTATCAGTGGTCAGTAAAAGCGTTAAAAGATATACTGACGAGAACAAAACTCGTAACTCGATACTTACTACAAACCCCCCTTTTCCAATATCGCCGGAACTGGGGGTTTTTCATTATTAAGAAAGGTGGATGATGATGAAAACAAAAGTGCTCGACGCCGATGGACTTCGGCGAACGGTCAATCGTCTCTCCCATGAAGTGGTAGAGAAGAATAAAGGCGTGCAGGAGGTGGTCCTGGTCGGGATCAGAACGAGGGGCGAATATCTTGCTCATCGTGTAGCACAGAAAATCGAGGAGATCGAACATGTGAAGGTGCCGGTGGGAGTGCTGGATATTACGCTCTACCGCGATGATCTTCGCGGGCGCCTTGATCAGCCGGAATTAAAAAGTACAGAAATCCTATTCGACATTCGCGGTAAAGTGATCGTCCTGATTGACGACGTCCTCTTTACCGGGAGGACCATCCGGTCTGCACTCAACGCGTTGATGGATCTTGGACGGCCGTCGGAAATCCAGCTCCTGGTCCTGGTCGATCGGGGACACCGCGAGCTTCCCATCAAAGCGGATTTTGTCGGCAAGAATGTACCGACATCGCGCGGCCAGGAAGTGCAGGTCGCTATGACGGAAGAGGATGAAGAAGATGCAGTCTATCTTATGGACCATGATGAAAAGGAGAATGGAAAATGAAACTCCAAAGCCGGCACCTGCTTGGACTCGAAGGAATGAGCAAAGAGGATATTACGCTGATCCTGGACACCGCGGTTTCGTTCAAAGAGATCCTGGAACGGCCCATTAAAAAAGTCCCCCCGCTTCAAGGAAAAACGATTGTGAATTTATTTTTCGAGAGCTCGACGCGCACGAGAATCTCATTTGAGCTTGCCGAGCGGCGCCTGTCGGCGGACGTGGTAAACTTTGCCGCCTCCGGCAGCAGCGTCAGTAAAGGGGAAACGCTGAAAGACACTGCCCGCAACATTGAAGCCATGAAAATCGATATGGTCGTTATCCGCCATGCTTCATCGGGCGCCCCGCATTTTCTTACGCGGGTCGTGAAAGCAAATGTGATCAATGCGGGCGACGGCGCACACGAACACCCGACACAGGCACTGCTCGATATGATGACCTTGAGAGAGAAACACGGATCGCTCGAAGGATTGCGGATCTGCATCGTCGGGGATATTGTTCACAGCCGGGTTGCACTTTCAAATATTTATGGATTAAAAACCATGGGTGCTGAAATCTCGGTCTGCGGACCGGCGACACTGATTCCACGAAACATTGAAAGCCTCGGCGTGAAGGTGTACCACCGGCTGGAAGAGGTCATTCCTCACGTCGACGCCCTGAATGTCCTTCGCATCCAGTTGGAACGGCAGAAAAGCGGGCTCTTCCCGTCGCTCCGCGAGTATCATCGCTATTTTGGCGTGACCAAGGAAAAAGTCGATCGCGCGCTCATGCCCATCACGATCATGCATCCCGGTCCGATTAATAGGGATGTCGAGCTTTCCGCTGATCTTGCAGATGGACCGCATTCGGTCATCCTCGAACAAGTCACCAATGGTGAAGCGATCAGGATGTCGGTACTCTACTTACTTGGAACTTCTAATTGAAGGAATATACCATGAAACTCCATTTGAAATCCGGCCGATTAATTGATCCCGTCCAGGGCAAGGATGCCGCCACCGATCTCTTGATCGTGGAAGGCAGGATTGAACGCATCGGCACGTCGCTCTCCAGCGACAAATCGTTCGAAGTGATCGATCTTAAAAACAAAATTATTGCTCCCGGATTTATCGATATGCATGTTCATCTCCGCGAACCCGGATTTGAACATAAGGAAACCATTGAATCGGGATGTGCCTCTGCTGCCGCGGGCGGATTTACCGCGGTCTGCTGCATGCCGAATACCAATCCGGCGATCGATGAAGAATCGGTCGCACGCTATGTTCAGGAAGAAGGGCGGCGTGCCACGGATGGACTGGTGGATGTCTATCCGATCGGAGCGGCATCGAAAGGGCGAAAGGGAGAGGAATTATCCCCCATGGCCGAACTGGCAAAAGCGGGTGTCGTTGCATTCTCCGATGATGGCTCGCCCATCGCGAGCGCAGAACTGATGAGGCGGGTATTCGAATATTCGTCAATGTATCAGCTGCCGATCATTCAGCATGCGGAAGAATCGACCTTGACCAGAAATGGTTTGATGAATGAAGGACTGGTCTCCACACGGCTCGGGATGCCCGGTATACCGCCGATCGCCGAAGAATTGATGATCGTTCGGGATATTGTCCTGCTGCGCTATATCCCGCGGGCGAAGTATCATGTTGCGCATATCAGCACCATCGGATCTCTTGAGTGTGTCCGGCGTGCAAAAGCAGAAAAAATGAATATCACGTGTGAAGCCGCACCGCACCACTTCACCCTCACGGATGAAGCGGTGTGCAGTTTTGACACCAACTTAAAAATGAGCCCGCCGCTTCGGACCAGGGAGGACGTGCAGGCATTGAAGGAGGCGTTGCGCGACGGTGTCATCGATGTCATTGCCACCGATCACGCGCCGCATACGATCGATGAGAAGGAAGTAGAGTTTGCACAAGCACCGTTTGGCATCGTTGGTCTGGAAACCGCCATCGGATTATCGATCTCGGAACTGGTCCATCAACAGGTTCTTACTCTGAATCAGTTGATCGAAAAATTCTCCGTCAATCCGCGCCGGATACTTTCTTTGCCGGCCATCAGGATAGAGGAAGGTGCACAGGCCAACCTGACATTGCTGGATCCGGCGGTTGAATGGACCGTGGATATCCAATCGTTTAAATCAAAATCTAAAAACTCTCCTTTTCATGGACGGACGTTGAAAGGCAGGGCCGTCGGTATCATCAACAATGGAAAAGCGTTATTCGCAAAATAAAAGTGTTCAGAAAACCGGACAATGTAATCAGCATTCTCTACAAGGGGATGCCGAATATGATGAGAATTGATTATTTCGAATAGATTACGTTTGGCACGTTCCTTGTGATATTCACTGTGAACTTAAAACTCGAAAGGACTGCCATGAAACTTATGTTATCTTTATTCATCGTACCGATGGTGTTGATGGGGTGTCTTCATGAAATTGATACAACACCTCCTCCGCCGCCGCAAGGTATTAGAACTATTTCACTGGATAATGCTGTCGAAATCCAATGGCTGCCAAGCCAGGCGGAAGACGTAAACGGATATAATGTATGGGTCAGCGATCAATATAATGGGCATTATCAATTGATCGCATCAACGTCTTCTGCGAAATTGGTCGACTATGGTGCTGTCAACGGCAACACGTATTATTATGCCGTGAGCGCTTATGATTATGATGACAATGAAAGCGATTTAAGCAAGGATGTGGTGTACGATACACCGCGTCCGGAAGGAATGGGCGTCGCTCTTCTCGATACGAGTACATCGAGAAACCTCTCCGGGTACAGTTTTTCACGATACAGCATTCTCAATTATAATGATCTTTATACCGATGTATTCTTTGTGAACTCGTATGGTGTCCAGTACCTCCAGGTATGGCCCGACACGGATATTCAGGATATGGGGTTCACCAGTTCACTGGACGACATTTCCGTTTCGCCGAAAGATGGCTGGGCTCCGTCGAAATCAGCAGAGGCGATTGCAGGACACACCTATGTTCTCTGGACGGTGGACGATCATTACGCAAAAATTCGTGTGCAGCATGTCACCTCAAGTCGTATCGTGTTTGATTGGGCATATCAGACGGCACCAGGAAATATAGAATTGAAGATGGCGCATAAATCGCGGACCGGAGAAAGACAATCCGATCGAACACAGTCGGCTCTCATAAAATAAAATGGATTGCAGTCAAAAGAAGCGGTCTTTTCTCAACACTGGAGAGAAAAGACCGCTTTTTCATTGATTGACTTTCTCCGCGTTTTCTGATAATTTGGACTCGAACAATGCGATGGCTGTTGATCATATTACTTTTCTTTTCTGTTTCTGACGCCCAGGTTCAACAACAATCCGAGGTCCGCCGGCAGAAAGAATCTCCGGGCGCACCGCCTGTCCGCGTCGACCAACAGCGTTCCCGGGTGTTTGATGTCTTCCAAATTATTGAGAAAGGCATTCGTTCAAGCGCGGTTGAAGAATTCGAGAAAGAGCTTGGTTCTATGGTGACCATCTCCATTGGTTCAGGCGAACGGGGATATTTCTCCATGAATCAGGCTGCATCGGTTCTTTCTGAATATTTTTCATTGCGCAGGCCGATCTCCTTCGAATTTTCCAGAATTCATGAAAAGAGTGCGGCGCCGTATGCGACGGGACGTTTTGTTTTTGTTCAAAAAGGGAATCAAGAATCGGTGCAGGTATATGTATCGCTGACACGGCAGGACTCCCGATGGGTCATTACGCAATTCAATATCTATTAATGCACCACAGGGCATGATCACTCTTAAGAAAAGATATGCCCGCCCCGCTTTGTGGGGCTTTTTTATTTGTATCGCCGCCGCCAGTTTCCTCTTCCTTGTACGGAACAGTATTCCGGGGTATGAACACTATCGATGGAACTCGGAACGCGATGAACAACGGACGTACGCGGCCCGTATCATCCATAACGCGTTTCATGTCAGGATCGAAAAGCTCGCAAAAATCGCCGAGAACGTGTCCGGAGATACGGCGTTTTCCGCAGCGAGAAATGTTCCTGATCATTCTGCTGTGCTGAAATTATTCCAATCTCTTCAATCGTACAAATTAGTTGATGATCAATCCATTGACCTCGTCGATTCGTCCGGTAATCTTATCGCATGGAATGGTCCAAGTATCGCTTCAGGAGACAACCGGGAAATTGATCCGCATGCTTCCCAGCCATTTACGGTGATCACTCAATATGGATTGCGCACGTATCTGACCGTTGGAAGGAGAATTGCAGACGCCCGCTTGTCTGTACTGGTGAGCGAGCCGCTTGAAGTAAATTCTCCGATATCCAACCGCTTTGTTCAGAAAGTAAGTTTCAGCGCGGAGCTGGGAGAACTCCTCAATACCCAGATCATATTGCGACTCCCGCAGACCTATAAAGCATCTCCGGAAGAGTATTGTGTTCCCGTCATCGATCAATCAGGTAAAACGATTGCTGAATTGTTTCTCCTGGAAACGACCCTTGCAGGCCAAATCTCATCGGACATGGAGAGGTGTGATCTGTTCATCGCGATTTGTTTGGCAATCGCGTCCGTGTTTCTCGTTGTTGCCGGCATGTCATGG
>RPQN01000149.1 GCA_003819715.1 Ignavibacteriota bacterium
CAATTGGTGGAATGTCGGTCCGTATGATAATACGTTCTTTGCCCCGACATCGGGAACGGTGCCAGATGTTTCAAAATTAAAATCCGAAGCACAATGGCAGCTCAGCCCGCGGCTGGGTATTGCGCATCCGATTTCAGAGAACGCAAAATTATTTTTTAACTACGGCCATTTTAAACAAGTGCCGCAATATGAAAGCATGTTCCGCGTCCAGCGGAATGATGCCGGTCAGATGACCAGTTTCGGAAATCCCAACCTTGTTCTTGCGAAAACGATCTCCTACGAACTGGGATTTGATTATCTCGTGTTTGAGGATTACCTGTTGCAGGTCGCTGCGTTTTACAACGACATCTCCAACCAGCAGGATTTCACAACATTCAACGGGCTGACCTCCGGCTATACCTACACCGAAGCCACCTCCAATAATTATCAGGACGTCCGCGGATTTGAATTCACCCTCCGTAAAACAGCGGGACGCTGGTGGTCCGGTTTCGTCAATTATACCTATCAGGTCTCCACGACTGGTCATTTCGGCAGCGCGCAGCAGTATGACGATTTAACGGCGCAGAAGAACTATGACGAAGCAACGGTCAATATTTACCAGGACCGTCCCCGTCCTCAACCGTATGCGAGAGCGAACCTCAACTTATTCACCCCGCAGGATTTTGGGCCGACGATTTTCGGAAATAACGTTCTGGGCGGTTTTGGCTTGAACGTCGTTCTGGATTGGCAGGCCGGCCCGATTACGACCTGGAATCCCGGCAACCAATCTTACGTGGCATACAACGTCAAAGGAGTCGACTATTTCAATGCCACATTACGGGTGGATAAATCGATCAGCATTGGAAAATTCAGGCTTCAGCTCTTTATGGATGTCAGCAACCTCTTCAACACGCTCCGGTTGTGGAATACGGGAGATTATAATTACATGTCATCGCTCCATCTTCCTGCGAGCAAGGATTACTCCAATATGGTTGGAGATGATAAAGTGGGCAACTACAGAGCGCTCGGCGTGGAATTTCAGCCGATGCAGAATGGTGTTGATTTAACACAGCCGGGAAGAGCGCGTTTAATCTATTATGATGATAATACGAGCAGCCAGACGTACGGCAAATACTTTGAATATACGAACAGCCAATGGTCGCAGGTCGATCAAAATCGGATCAACAAGATCAATGCAGATAAAGCATACATCGATATGCCGAATGCATCGACCTATTGGTTCCTGGATCCACGAAAAATTTATTTTGGCCTCAAGCTGTCTTTTGATTTCACTGAATAGTAAACGAATAGAGGTGTCTATGAAAGAGCGGACAATGAAAGCAAAAAATCGATTTTTAATTCTCACCGTCATCGTTTTGATATTCAGCAGCATTCAGACACTGAATGCCCAGAATATCAGATGGCTTCGGATTGGACAATTGCAGTCGCCCATAAATGAAACAGGTGCGGAGTACGAAGGGGAATTTAACCTTCCGAATTCAAGCGGTAATTTTTTATCGTGGCCAGTTCAATATAATATCGATCAAACCGTTGCTCGGTATAAAGGAATAATGATTGGTTGTAAAAATTTTTATGATCCGGTGGAAGGCAAATTAAAAAGTGTTAAAGTGGTTACAACAGGGTTCAAAGCTGCTGCTGACCCGAATCAAATCTTTATTCAGGAACTCAAGCTCATCGGGAAGAGCTATCATCCAAAAGTCTATGTCGATGACCAGGGTGCAACGGTTCTCGATAACTATGATGTACTGGATGAAGTGGATCCCAGCCTTCCATGCGATCGTATGGTGCTGGTGAAATATAATACGTCCATGGGAATCTCGGTGACGAAAAAGGTCATGGCGTTCTCGAGTTCAAAGCATAGCAATTATTTTATTTACGACTATGTTTTTAAGAATACCGGAATTGTTGACGCTGCAGGAACCGTCCAACAACCAAGACAAACTCTCGACAGTGTTTGGGTGTATTTCATGAATCGGTACGCATTTGCCGGTGTGAGCAGCCAGGGATTTGGATCAACGTGGGGAGCTTTTGCATCTCAATGGGGTCAAAGCACGCTGAATCACGCTTTTGGAGAGAATCCTGCCGCTCCGGCGTTTAATGATCCGACTTCTCCTCTTTATCAGTTGAGAGGTTACTACTCTTATTATGGACCCTGGAATGGTTCCCCCCGGTCATCGGTCTATGAAGAAGACTGGGGCTGCCCGAAATTAAGTGATCCTGAAAGCGGGACACTGGGTTCGGCGAAATATGCGGGTTGCGTAACGTTGTATGCGGACAAGAGTACTCAGAATCATATCGATGATCTCGAACAACCGAAAACGACCTGGTTCTTCAGTCCCGATTTTGCTTCTCTGGCGAATACAGCCCCAAGTCAATATGATGAAACAGATATGCTAATTCGATATGGCATAATGACCGAAGGTCATCCTCCGGTACAACATGATGACCTGTTAGGGAACACGTACCCGGATAACTATAGAGATCCGCGAAGAAACCTGGGCGGCGGTGTTGCTATGGGACAGGGCTTTGGTGTTTACAATGGGCTTGCCCCGGGTGACAGCATTCACATCGTTTTTGCTGAAGGAGTCGATGGACTCTCCTGGGAAAAGGGGCGTGAGGTTGGTGCAAACTGGCTTCAATGGCACAATGGTACCGGTACACCGCAGCTTGTTTTGCCGGACGGATCCACTACCGTAGACGCTAATTTATATAAACGCAAATGGTGCGAAACGGGAAAGGATAACATCCTGCAAACGTATCGGAACGCAAAACAGAATTACGATGCCGGTTTTAATGTTCCTCAACCGCCGCCGCCGCCGAGTACGTTTACTGTTACTTCCGGCGGCGATAAGATTATGCTTGATTGGGCGAACAACGCTGAGAATGCACCGCACTTTGGCGGTTATGTCATCTACCGATCTGAAAGCAGAGTCTTGCAGTACAATACCATCTACAAAAAAATCTTTGAATGTAATCAATCCAATGCCGTCAATCACTATAACGACGTTGAAGCGAAAAGAGGATTTGACTATTACTATTATATCCAGTCGAAAGATGACGGCACGCAGGTACCCAATGAGACCCTGTATAGCGGCCTCTTCTGGACTGTCACCAACCGGCAGGCGAATCTGCAGCGGCCGGCAGAACCGGTGACTCCATTCCCGCCGGATGCGCTCACGAGCTTTTGGAAAATAGTTGCATCGTATAAAGGGCCATGGGCTTCCAGATCGAATTACAGCAGCGCGACGCATGATGTGGTGTCCTATCAACGCTCATTTTATATCTGCAGCCAATCGACCGCCGACACCATTAATCCATCTCTGAATTTCAATAATTGGAAATTAGTGTCCTCGCAGGCGGATTCAGTTGCGTTCGATAAAGGAGCCTGGGTCTCCGGCGGCTCCTATGCCGATACGACTCATGATATCGTCACGTTTAACGGGTCGAGTTATGTTTGTATTGATACCATTTCTCATGATGCCATCTCTCCGGATCTTGACAAACAACACTGGCAGTCCGTCGCAGCCCGCGGAAATTGGGCTACCGGATCACATTATAACGCTCACGATGTGGTGTCCTACTCCGGCTCGAGCTTTATCACCATGTATGCCATTGCCAAAGGGCAGGGATTAGAGCTTGTGCGTGTCGTACCGAACCCATACGATATTCGAGCCCGGTTCTACCAGTTTGGCGATCAATCACAGTATGACCGGTTGGCGTTTTATGGATTGCCTCCCATTTGTAAATTAAAAATCTATACCGAACGCGGCGATCTGATATGGCAAAAAGATCATATCCGCGGAACCGGCGATGAACTCTGGGATTCAAAGACTTCCTCCGGACAAATCGTCGCCAGCGGTATTTATATTCTGCATGTCGAAACGACCGATCGTGGATCCGTATTTCGTAAGTTTGTTATCATCAGGTAAGGAGATGATCAATGAAAAATAAAATAAGTACAATAATATTGGTGAGTGTGTTGTTTGGGAGCCTGTTGTCGAGCAATCTGTTTGCACAGGGCAACGAAAAGCTGGCTCAGACCGGTCTTCAATTCCTCAGTGTGGTGTCGGATGCGCGTTCGGCCGCCATGGCCGATGCATTGACCAGTCTCCAGCTTAATTCCAGCGCATTAATTTCCAACCCCGCAGCCATGTCGGGGATGGAGAATTATTTTGATATGTCGGCAAGTATCAATCAATGGATCGCGGACATCAAACACTATGCGTTTACTGTGGCGATTAGTCCCGCAAAAGGGAATTACGGAGTTATCGGCTTTAGTGTCCAGAGCGTGGACTATGGAGAATTTTATGGCACGCGCGTCAATCGAAGCGTCCCGCTGGGATATGATGACACCGGCATATTCAAATTGAGTTCATTGGCGCTGGGTGTCGGGTATGCGAAACAATTGACGGATCGCTTCGGTGTTGGAGCACAGGTTCGATGGGTGCGCCAGGACCTTGGAGAATCGATGATTGCGACGAATATTCGAAACGACGCCAATGGCGAGCGTATCGCGGATACAACGACGGTCACCAACAAGGTGACGCCGTTAGTGTTCGATTTTGGAACGCAATTTAAAACGGGTTTTAAGAGCCTCGTGTTTGGAATGGCGGTGCGCAATTTTTCCAGCGAAGTGAAATACGCGGAAGAAGGATTCCAGGCCCCCCTGGTATTTACTCTTGGAATATCGATGGATCTGATGGATCTGATCGGCACGGGCGGCTTTGATCAATCGCTCCTCCTCAGTGTTGACGCCAGTCATTACAACGATCATCCTGAACAGTTAAAAATAGGCGTTGAATATCGGATCATGCAAATACTTTCCCTGCGTGGTGGTTATGCGAATGATAACGGAGGAAATGGTCTGTCATTTGGATTAGGGGTTTCCCAGTTTGGCTTCGCATTTGATTATGCCTATACACCGTTTGGTGTGTTTGATAAAGTACAGCGAATGACCGCCAGAATTACAATGTGAAAATGGAAGGAAAGAAAGTATGAATATGAAAATCTTTATTGCACGAACAATTCTCCTGACCGCACTCGTCCTGGCCGTTCTGTACGGATGCAAATATAATGTTGCAGAACCGTTGTGGGACAGCCCGCCGGCATCGTCGGAAGAAGTGACTATTACCGGAGTAGTTCCGGCACAGGCAACCGCCGGTGTGAATGTGATCACCATCTACGGCACGAATTTGACCGGTGCATTGGATACGACCATTCGGCGTCAGTATGCCTATTTTATGGATACGATCATGGTCAATTCGGTTCCGACCGTGAGGAAAGATTCGACGCTGATCTCTCAATCGACGTTCATCTATAACGGCGTCTACTTTGATAATGTGCAGGCGACGGTGATAGAGAAAACGCCGACGATGATCCGGGTCTTGAGGCCGAATTTGTCCGGTGATACGATACGAATCAAGATCGCATCGGATTCGGCACTGGTGACCGCCAAGTACGGCCCATACAAAATTGACCCGGTGATGCAGCGCTTCGGGACGTTCACCGAAAATTATCAATTATGTACAGCGGCCCTGGATAACGCAGGAAACCTCTATATCGTAAAAGGAACCGCACCTTATACGGTCTTTAAAATTACTCCGAGCGGCAGCAAGACCCAGGTAGGTGCAACGGCACGTCAGCCGTTGGATGCAAAAATCGGCCCGGACGGCAATATGTATTATATGGGCAACGGATCCTCCGGCGCCAAACCGATCGGAATGATCAATATGCAGACAGGAGCAGATTCATTGTGGCTGAACAGCACAAAATTCCTGACCTGCTTTGATTTTGGTTCCAATGGATTTATGTATGCAGGCGGCGTCCGGAACGGAGGCTTGTTGGTCCTGCGTCCGAACAAATCCGTCAGATTGCAAACGGCATATTATGCGGCAGATTCGATACAGGCAGTCCGGGTATTTAACGGTTATGTGTATGTCATTGCCGGTGCGAGTGCACCGGATGCCAATACGCCGGCGCGCGCCATCTGGCGGCACTCATTAGCGGATACGAGTACAATTGGTGCGAAGGAACTGGTGTACGATCTCACGCAGGCACCGAATGGCTTTAGTCCGGTTCGCGGAATGTCGATTTCCTCGGACGGGAGTAAACTCTATGTCGGGTTTAACGGAGCGGATCCGCTCCTGGTGGTGGATGTCGCGAACAAAACGTCGGAAGTGATGTATAAGGGAATCCTCCCCGGTTACTGCAAGCATTTCTGTCTCGGCAGCCAGTTGTATGCCATCATGGGCAATGTGGCAACGACAGCGCCGGTTACGCCGGCAGTAGAATGGACGGTCTATAAGGTCGATGTCGGAACATCCGGGGCGCCTTATTATTGAGATAGTCATACGTATCCATTCCAATGAACCTGAGGAATCTCAAAATCATATGGAATGAAAATAGATTATAAATAAATTGAATTGGACGGGGGTCGGTTTAGTTGCACTAAACCGACCTTTTTGTTCTTTGCCGAGCCGTTCAAATTGACGGCCGACATTGACAGAGGATACAATAATCTTTAGTATTAATTGAGATATCGTACGTTATCAGAGGAGTTGGAAGATGAAAATTCGTTTCCTGCTGAAGCTTTATGTATTTATGATCTTTTCCGCGTCTGTACTCATTGGACAGGTCTCCAAAATGCAGGCCGATAGTATTGCGGCCGATACGACCGATATGGGTTCATTACCCTCTGTTGAGTTTACGAAACTGATGATTCCAGGATGGAATACCGGCAATTCATTGGAAGCGACGCCAACCGAAACAAGCTGGGGGAATCCGGCGATATCGCAACAATTGATCGACTCCATAAAAACGGCAGGATTTAAATCCGTCCGTATCCCGATTGCATGGAGCAGTCATTTTTCCAATGCGGCGGCATTTACCATCGATCCGGCGTTTCTGATACGTGTTGAAAATGTTGTCGACTATGTGATACAGGCCGGTATGACTGCGATCATCAATATTCACTATGATGGTGGGTGGATGATGCCCACGTATGCACAGCAGTCATACGTCAATAATCGTTTAACGGTAATGTGGAAGCAGATCGCCATTCATTTTCGCGATTACGATAATCAACTCATATTTGCAGGAACGAACGAAGTCAAATATGATTATAATCCTCCAACTGCTGAATATTTTACTGTTCAAAACAGTTTTAACCAGACCTTCGTGAGTGCAGTCCGATCAACAGGCGGGCGGAATGTCTATCGGTATCTGGCGGTGCAAGGGTACAATACAAATATTGATTACACGTATAATTATTTTTCAATCCCTCAGGATGTGGTGCAAAACCGGATGCTGGTGGAGGTTCATTATTATGATCCATATGATTTTACAATAAATGAAGGCAACACAAATATCACTCAATGGGGGAATATCGCTACCGATCCCAGAAAAACTGAAGTATGGGCAAATGAATCATATGCCGATGGCCAATTCTTGAAGATGAAATCTAAATTTATTGATAAAGGGTATGGCGTCATATTAGGCGAGTATGGTGCTATGGCACGCTTAAATCTGGGAAGTGACGCTCTTAATGCCGAGCATGCCGGTTATCGTCGCTATTATATAGGATACGTCACGGGATCAATGGTGAGAGCTGGTATAGTCCCGTATTATTGGGATAATGGCGGTACCGGCAATAATGGATTGGGTATTTTTTACCGTGCAACAGGCGCCAAGGCATATCCCTTAATTGTGAAGGCGATTATCGACGCAGCGAGAACAAACAGCGGCGGCACTGGAGTGGAGACGCGTCAAACCAATTCGGTTCCACCAACATTTGACGTCTCTCAAAATTTTCCAAATCCGTTTAATCCGACGACGGTCATCAATTATCAGCTTCCCGGAATAGGGACACGGTATACCGTATCGATGTATGTGTATGATCTGCTCGGCCGCCAGGTTGCGACGCTGGCGGAGGGCGTGAAAAATGCGGGACAATATTCGGCGACGTTCGATGGGTCGAAGCTGCCGAGCGGCGTGTATGTGGTGCGGTGCAGAGCAGTACGAGAAGATAACGGTGCATCGCTCATAAAAACAATTAAAATGATCATGACGAAGTAAAAAGGACGACGTATTCTTTTTCGGAGCGTAATATGGGTAAAAGAGAAATGAGCAGAATACGAATTTTATTATCGATTGCCATGATGGTGTTCTCTTCTATGAATCTCATGGCGCAAGTGGTGAATATGACCGCCAATACGCAATCGGTGATGGGCGGAGAGTATATCGTTATGAGCAATGTCTGGGGTGCGTCGACACCTCAAACGATGCAGGTGGATTTAGGCGGAACTTATTTTAAAGTAACCTCGACCGGTCATAATAATACCGGAGGAACCCCGGCGTCGTATCCCTTTATTTTTAAGGGTGATCATTACGGGACGAGGACGACCAAGAACAACCCGCTGCCGATGGGAATCGAAAATATTTCCTCTGCTCCGTTCACATGGAAAATTTCCACGAACAATGCAGCCGGTAATTGGAATTGCGCATATGAATCCTGGTTCACCGATCCTTCGGCTGCAAATCCCAATACGTACAGAACCGAATTAATGATCTGGATTAATTATTCGGGCAATGCGAGTCCTGCAGGTGCACAAGTCGGAACAGTCTCTTTCAGCGGTCATACGTGGACCGTGACCGCTCAGGTGATGACCAGCGGAACGTCCAGCTGGAATTATGTCGCGTATAAAATTAATGGCGTGACCGATAGTGTCAGTCTCGATTTGAAGGATTTTATCCGCGATGCATTGTCACGAGGGTATCTCTACACGCCATGGATTCTGAGAAATATGGAAGCCGGATTCGAAATATGGTCCGATGGTGCAGGCTTGACGACGAATTATTATTCCGCCGCAGTCCTCGGCGGTGGAGTGCCGGAAAATTATGCCCCGGTTCCGTTTCTGCTGGCGACACCGATCAATAACAAAAGTGTGACATCGGCAGTCATCCCGTTTGCATGGCGTCCGGCGGTCGATCCGAATCTGGATCCGATTGAATATATCCTGCATCTTTCCGGCCCGAACCTCGATACCACGATCGGACAAATCTATGACACTTCCTATACGTTCGATGGAACGAAGAGCCTTAAATCATTCACGAATTATAGCTGGTATGTCGAAGCGACGGATGGAATTGACACCACACAGTCCACGCAGCAGCGGACGGTACGAACACTGTCGGTGACGGGAATAGAAACCGGCGAGCAAGTCCCGCTCCAATTGAGCCTGGACCAGAATTATCCCAATCCATTTAATCCAATAACCGTGATACACTATTCGCTTGATCAGAGAGGGTGGGTCTCGCTGAAGGTCATGAATCTCCTGGGACAGGTGGTCGCGACGCTCGCAGAAGGGATTCAGGAATCCGGTACGTATCAAACAACATTCAATGCAGCGAATCTTCCGAGCGGCGTTTATTTCTCCCGGCTTCAATCGGGACATGAGGCGATCACCAGGAAGATGACCGTAATGAAATAATGAATATTTTTTTCATACGATTATTTTTCGAACGTCTGCGATTTGCAGAATAATTGCAGACGTTTCTTTTCCATGTGACGTGTGACGGCTGTCGTATAACTTATAACGAGAATAAGCGTATAATTAATTTTAACCCTTTCTCGTGCCTGTTTCGATCAGGTATTTAAATATTGACGGTTTTTGAATCTCACGAAAAATTCAGATAGGAGAATTACCCGATGCTCCGCATTTTAAGTACTCTGCTCATCTTAGCAGCGCTCTCGTTACCGGCCCTCTTTGCTCAACAGGCACCTTATAACGGGGCTCCGGCATCAATTCCAGGATCTATCCAAGCAGCGGAGTACGATTTAGGAGGTGAAGGAGTTGCCTATCACGATATGGACCCTACAAATAGTGGAC
>RPQN01000150.1 GCA_003819715.1 Ignavibacteriota bacterium
CTTGTTCTTCACCACTTTCACGCGGGTTCGATTCCCGATGACATTGGTTCCGTCTTTGATGGCTTCGATCCGGCGGACATCCATCCGGACCGATGCATAAAATTTGAGCGCATTTCCGCCCGTCGTCGTTTCCGGATTTCCGAACATGACCCCGATCTTTTGACGGAGCTGGTTGGTGAACATGACGCTGGTTTTCGATTTGCTGATCGCAGAAGTGAGTTTGCGCAGCGCCTGGGACATCAACCGTGCCTGCACGCCCATGGTCGGGTCGCCCATCTCGCCTTCAATTTCTGCGCGCGGGGTCAATGCGGCAACGGAGTCCACGACAATAATATCAATGGCGTTGCTGCGGACCAGTGTCTCAACAATTTCAAGTGCCTGTTCACCAAATTCCGGCTGGGAGAGAAGAAGATTGTTGACGTCAACACCTAATTTTTTCGCATAGGCGATATCAAGAGCGTGTTCGGTATCGATGAATGCGGCGAGCCCGCCGGACTTCTGCGCTTCGGCAATAATATGAAGGCAAATGGTCGTTTTGCCGGAAGATTCAGGACCATAAATCTCGATAACACGGCCCCGCGGGACGCCGCCGATGCCGAGTGCCGCGTCTAATGAAATGGAGCCCGTGGAAATTGCGTCAATCTTGGCAATGGGGCCTTCGCTGAGCCGCATGATCGACCCTTTCCCATGTTGTTTTTCAATTTGATCGATAGCAATTTTGAGCGCTTGAAGTTTTGATTCTTTCATCGACTCTGACATGGAACTCTCTCCGGTTATGTGTGAAGTGGGAATGATTTCAACTTCGTGTAGATGGAACCTCCCGGATGCAGATCGCTTTTCATCAGCAAAATCTCCGGGCAGGTTGTTTCAATTGGTTCAAAAGTAATGGTTTTTATCGCATCAGTCAAGCGGGCCATATTGCGGTTATCTTTTACTCTGCCGAGGGTGATGTGCGGATGAAAGACGCGGTCTTCTTCAGGAAATCCGAATTTTGAACAGAGGCGTCCGACATTCGCCTGAAGATCAAGAACCGACTGATTGAATGGAATCCCGATCCAGATGACACGCGGTTGGTGCGGATTCGGGAACGCACCGACGGACTCATACTGCACTCCGAATGAGGGAAAGGATTGGACCGATTCTTTGAGTGCGTTCGAGAGCAATTCGAGCTTAGCAGGCTCAACATTTCCTAAGAACACCAGGGTGATGTGGAATTTATCCTGAGATTCCCATTTCACGCCGGCATTCGTTTCTTTCAATATAGTCTGAACCGCGGCGATCGCATGCTGGGCAGCGGATGGTGTCGGGAGCGCAATAAATGTCCGAAGGGCAGGCATTGATTTATTCCGTGCTTTTTAAAAGAGTCCGTCGTACCAGCTCCAACGCCGCCTGGGCCGCACGTTCTTTTATTATTCTTCGTTCGCCGCCAAAATGGAACTGGATCGCGAATGTGTTGTCCTGATCAGAATAACCGATCCAGACCAGTCCGACCGGTTTTTCCGGCGAACCTCCCGTCGGGCCGGCGATGCCGGTCGTGGAGAGTCCGATATCGGTTCTGGATTGAACCCGGATACCGGCGGCCATTGCTTCTGCGACCTCACGGCTCACTGCACCGTGCTGACTGATGAGGCCGGGGGAGACGCCCAGTTCTTCAATTTTTGAATTGTTGCTGTAGGTGACGATCCCGCGTTCGAAATAGGTTGATGAACCTGATACATTGGTGATTCTATCGGTGATCAGGCCGCCGGTGCAGGATTCTGCAACGGAAAGAGTCAACCGCCGTTCGGTCAATAATTTGCCGACGGTATCTTCCAACTCGGCCTCATCGGCGGCGTAAATATATTTTTCAATTTTGTTGCGGAGTTTTAATTCGACGCTGCGGATTTTATTTTCAGCGTCTTCAATTGATTTCACTTTCGCGGTGATGCGCAGCCGTACGCCGAACGAACTGGGGAGGTATGCCATGCTCATGCCGGAATCCGGCGAAAATAACTCCCGGACATCGCCGATTTGTTCGGCTAAAAATGATTCCGCAATGCCTGTGGTTTTCAGCGTCCGGTGGCGGATGATCAATCCGGTGTCCCGTTTCTCGAAATACGGAATGACGAAGTCGTTCATCATCGCCTTCATTTCGTAAGGGACACCGGGCATGACAATGAAGACCTTGCGGTCCCGTTCAAAGAAATACCCCGGCGCGGTGCCGAGCCGGTTCTGGATGACGGTACAGCCGCGGGGGACAAGAGCCTGTTCTTCATTAATTTTCCGGGGATCGGTATTTCTCCTCGCAAAGATCCGTTTGACGTTTTCCAGCGCTTCATCGTTTATGATGAGATCCGTCTGAAAAAACGTGCAGACGACTGCTCGTGTGATATCGTCATGGGTGGGGCCTAGGCCGCCGGTGACGGTCACAACATCATGAGATTCGTACGCTCTTCCGAACGCAGAAAGAATTTCTTCTTTCTGATCTCCGACCGTCGTCATTTTATCACCGTAAATACCGACGGTGTTCAACCGTTCGGCGATAAATGCCTGGTTGGAATTGATGACCTGTCCAATGAGCAATTCATCGCCGATGGATAGTATTTCTGCATTCATAATTTATCGTGCCAGAAAATCTTTCATGACCGGAATCAAGAGGGCAATCTGGAGAATGATGTTTGCATAGACTCCGGAGACAACATCGTCCATCATTATTCCGATCCCGCCGTGCATCGTATCGAACCGGCGTGACAGAGGCGGTTTGATAATATCGAGGATCCGGAAGAGGATGAATGCCGCCAGGACGACCAGGATTTTTTTGGGAAGGAGGAAAAGGGAAATCCACATGCCGACGACTTCGTCGATCGTCACTTCCGCCGGATCATGACCGTACCATTTTTCCATCGCACTCGACGCCGGTATGCCGCGGAGGCACACGATCAAGGTGATGGTGCCGATGACGTCGTGTGATTCAGCACCGGGGATCGAGTATATCGCAAGCGCGACAGCGCTGCCCACCGTTCCCGAAGCGACGGGCGAGTATCCGGAGAAGAGCGCAGAGGCAAAACCCTTCGTAGTCCATGAAGGTTCAACGGCCGATCCATGGTCATTCGGATTTGGCGAATGTATTTGAGGATTCGTAGAGTTCACGGATCGTTTTCCAGTTATCGAAAATATAAATGATGCCGGTCCACAGCGTGATACCGGTGATCAGGAGCATCGCAATATAAATGAAGGAATAATTGAGGAGCGCCTGGATCAGACCGCTGAACCGTTCTTCTATGGAGGGGGTGTTCTGTGCGACATAGAAGAGTAAGAGATAATAGATAAGGACGTACTGAGCAAACGTTTTTGTCTTTGCGAGCTTGGAGGTATCCACCGGTTTCCCTTTGTACTCCGCATAGGAACGAAGAACGGTGATGATGATATCGCGGATCACGATAATCCAGACCATCCATCCGGAGACCAGTCCAAGGGAAGCATATGCAAGGAGTGCCGCCGAGGTGAGGATTTTGTCTGCGAGCGGATCAAAAAATGCGCCCCAGCGTGTGACATATCCCCAGCGCCGTGCAAGCCATCCATCATACCAATCGGTAATAGCAGCGAAAATAAAAACGGCAAGGGACCACTGGCGCAGGACGGAATGGGAGGATAACAACAGCACAAGAAATACCGGCGTGAGTAAAATTCTCAGAAAGGTCAATTGATTTGGTGGTGAAAAGAAGTTCATCGCTCGAGTAAGATATTCCTGACGAGTTCACCGATAGTCTGACACTCTCCGTCCTGGCGGCCTCTCAGAGACGGCTGAAAAAAAATCCCGCTGAGGTGCGGGATTTCAAATGTTACCCATGCCCAAAATCCTTACGCCGCTTTTTGAATCTTCCCGGATTTAATACAGTTGGTGCAGACCTGGATGCTTTTGACGGCTCCAGACGGCAGCTTCACTCTTGTGTTCTGTAAATTGGGAAGAAAACGTCTTGGAACACGATTATGTGCGTGGCTGACATGATTGCCTGCCATTGGTTTTTTACCGCACACTTCACAAATTCTTGCCATGTGCAACTCCACTCATTTCAATGTGATCGATTACAAGAATTAATATAATGAGAAAACCTGCGAGAGGCAAGGAGAAATTCTCCTCGATGCAGCGTGGTATGACGAACGACAGAACAGAATGCCTTTGTCTCAGCACGTTGGACAATCTGAACGGGGGTCGCCAAACCGGGACAAATTCAGGAGTTCCGTTGCACAACGTATCAATTTTGGTTATCATTATGCAGTCTATGATCATTTTAGGAATTGAAACATCATGCGATGAAACTTCGGCAGCGGTCGTGCAGGATGGGATACTCCGTTCAAACGCGACCGCAGTGCAGCTCGTTCATTCAGAGCACGGGGGAGTAGTCCCAGAACTGGCTTCGCGGGCGCATCAGCGGCTGATGGTACCCATTGTCGAAGATGCATTGCGGAAGGCGTCGGTTGATAAAAAAGAGTTGACGGCAATTGCCGCGGTCTATGGACCCGGTTTGATCGGGTCAATTTTGGTCGGGTTAAGTTTTGGAAAAGCCATGGCACAGGGCCTGGGAATTCCTTTTATCGGCGTCAATCATATGGAAGCCCATATATTTTCAAATATGATCGAGGATCCAAAACCTTCCTTTCCCTTTGTCAATTTAACGGTTTCCGGAGGGCATACACAGCTGGTTCTGGTGAAAGATTATTTTTCGTGCGAATTGCTGGGCGAAACCATGGACGATGCTGCGGGAGAAGCGTTTGATAAGGTCGCAAAAATGCTCGGGGTGGGGTATCCGGGCGGGCCGCTCATTGATAAACTCGCTGCGAAGGGAAATGCTAAAGCGGTCAAATTTCCACGTCCCTATTTGGAAGAGGGGTCGCTTCAATTCAGCTTCAGCGGATTGAAGACATCGGTGCTGTATTATTTACGAAGTATCGGATTCGATAGAACGGCGGGCATGAACGAACAATTTTTGTCGGATATTGCGGCAAGTTTTCAGGCGGCGGCGGTGGATGTCCTGATTGATAAACTCCTTACTGCTGCAAAAAAATACGGGGTGAGGGATATTGCGGTCTGCGGCGGGGTATCGGCAAATTCGGAACTGCGCCGGCGCCTTGAAACGGAATCGAAGATTCATCATCTCCGTCTCTTCATTCCCAAACTTGATTTCTGCACGGACAATGGAGCGATGGTGGCACAGGTTGGATACGAACGGATGCGAAAAGGATTCGTCTCATCCCTTGAACTCACTGCGGAACCGGACTTGCAATTGAATTAACGATGGGTGATCCCAGGAAAGAAATATACCGCTGGCGCGACCGGATCGATGAGATTGATCTCGAGCTGGTAAAACTCCTCAACGAGAGGACCGCATGCGCTGAAGAAATCGGCAAGATTAAACTGATTCTCGGGTTGGAAGCTTACTCTCCTGAACGGGAAGAGGAGGTCAAACGGAATGTGACGAGTGCTAACCGGGGGCCCCTCTCCGTGAAGGCCATTCAACGGCTCTTCGAACGCATTATTGACGAATCACGGAGCGCGGAGCGCATAACGATGGACGAAAAAAAGAAACGCTCAAAGTAGCGCGTATGAAAAAACGGTTGCTCCATCGATGGTTGTGGATTCTCTTCCTCCTGGGTGTTCTTCTCTCGGCGTTCGCCTATTATGTTTTCCTGTTTCCCTATTCTTATCAGGAACCCAAGGGAAAAATGGTGATCATCCCGCGGGGTGCCTCGTTTCGTGCGGCAGTTGATTCCCTGGAAAGCGCTCATGCGATTCGTCACCGATGGTCATTCCAGATTGCCGGCCGTTTGCTCGGGTACACCAAAACGATCAAGACCGGGAAATATCTCTTTATTTCCGGTCAATCCAATCTCGACATTTTAAAAGATATCCGTATCGGGAAATCCCGCCTTATCCTGTCGGTGACTATTCCTGAAGGATGGCGGATGGAACAGACGGCGCGCCGGTTTAAACGGGACCTGGGAATTGACGCGGATAAATTCCTTGCACTGTGCACCGATAAGGAGTTTATTCGGAGTCATGGAATCGAGGCAAATTCGCTGGAAGGATATCTCCTGCCGGAAACGTACTCCTTCTACTGGCAGACAGAAGAACGCGAAATATTGGAACGGATGCTGGAAGGCTTCAAACATTTTTATAATGATTCTCTCCTGGAACGGCAGCGCGAAATGAACGTATCGCAGCGGGAAATCCTGACGATGGCGTCGATTGTCGAAGCGGAATCAAGTGTAAGCGAAGAACGTCCGGTCATTGCCGGCGTGTATTGGAATCGATTAAAAAAGAGAATGCGTCTGGAAGCGGACCCGACGGTGCAATATGCGCTCGGGGAGAGAAAAAAAATGAATCATCAGGATTTGGATGTGGATTCGCCCTATAATACATACCGGCATTATGGATTGCCGCCGGGGCCCATCAACAATCCGGGAAAATTATCCATACGCGCTGCGCTCTATCCCCGGCAGAACGATTATTTATATTTTGTCGCAACCGGGTTGGGCGGACACCACTTCGCGAATAAATTCAGCGACCATCAGAAAAACATACAGCAGTACCATCGCACGCGGCGTCAAATGCAGCGTGACTTAAAAAAATGAACCCTCTCTTCTCTCTCCATAGACGGTGCTGGTGGGCGTTGGCCCTTTTTCTGGCGGGCTGTGCAAATATGCAGCCGCCCGAGGGAGGTCCGGTTGACCGGTCAACGCCGGAGATCGTTTCAACCTATCCGGACAGCACCAGCCTGATAAATTTCAACGATAATAAAATCCGTCTGCAATTTGACCGCTATGTCAATGAACGGAGTGTCGAGGAAGCGATCTTCATCTCGCCGTATATCGGATCACTGGAATTTGACTGGAGCGGAAAGGAAGTAGAAATTCGATTTTCAGAAAAGCTCCGATCCAACACAACCTATGTCATCAATATTGGAACAGATGTGGAGGATCTGAATAAAAACAGAATGGCACAGGCATTCACCATCGCGTTTTCCACTGGAAAAGAAATTGACCGCGGCGCCATTGAAGGGCGCGTGTTCCCGAGAAAAAGCGGCGACGCCGTCAGCGGAATTATGATTTTCGCTTATCGCCTGGATGGGTTGAACCCGGATACGTTGAATCCGGTTATCGAAAAACCGGATTTTATAACACAGACCGGAAAAAACGGAGAATTCTTTCTGCGTCATATCCCTTTCGGAACGTACCGCACGTTTGCGATCAGGGATGAATACCGGAACCTCATCTATGACCGCGAAACGGATGATTACGGCGTCCCGTCCGGAATGATCGCCCCCACCCCATCGGAACCTCTGGTCAAAGGGGTGTTGATGAGACTTTCCAAAGAAGATACCACCGGCCCCCGACTTGTGAAAATAACCGTTCCGAATCGGAATCATATCGTTGCCGAATTTTCAGAACCGATCAAAACAGACTCCGTCTCGCTCTCGTCATTCTCGGTGATCGATACCCTCAGCCTGAAATCACTCGAGCTTGCCCTCGTGTATCCTTCTCCCGTATCTTCAACGATGTTCTATTTCATCAGCCAGCGGCAGGATTCGGGACGCGTGTATCGCCTCACCGCAGGCGGCATCACGGATTCCGTAGGAAATAAAATAAGCCCGCTCGCGAATTCACTCCTGTTCCGGAGTGCGATCAGGCTGGATACGATGAGTGCGCGATTGACATCGGTCTCCATTCGGGATAGTATTCAATCGGTCGATCTTCAACCCGTGCTGACGTTGACCTTTTCTGACGCGATGGCGAAATCCGCATCGCTCGAATTTCTCACACTCCTGGATAACAACCGGCAGCCGGTTCCATCGATCAGGAAACGGATCAGCGATGTTCTGTTTTCACTTCAACCTGAACGCGAATTAGAAAACCGGACGTGGTACACACTCCGTGCAGAATGCCGCCAATTGCATGATTGGGCCGGGCGTGTCTGCCCGGACTCTACAAAATCCTGGCGTTTTGAGACACTGGATATCGATGACCTGAGCACGGTCGAGGGAACCGTGGTCGATGAAAACAAAACAGATACGATGGGCCGATTATATGTGACGGCGGTACAGGTCGGAGCCGCCGCGCCTCGGACATACACGGTTGCCGCTGATGCAACAGGGGCATTTCTCATTCAAAAAATTGCCGAAGGTCAGTATGTATTTCAGTCGTTCAGAGACCGGAATAATAACGGCCGATACGATTCTGGAAAACCGTATCCCTTCAGCTTTTCGGAACGGTTTAGTCTTTATACCGACACGTTAAAAGTGCGAGCACGCTGGCCGTTGGAAGGAGTCAGGATTTTGCTGAAGTAACCGGGAGCAGCGGTATCACCGCGGACGGGGCCGTTTCCCCGGTAGGGAATTTTCAATACGGTATTCTTGTTTGACCCTTGAGAATGAGGACAAAAAAATAACCGGTTTGTTTCTCAAGCAATTATTTATAAAATTTTCTTTACGATGATTGAAACGTATATCCCTATATTCCTGATGATCGGTTGTGCCATCGCCTTTGGTATCTTTATGGGGAAGGCAAATGAGATGTTCGGCCCCAGCCGCCCCAGCGACGAAAAACAATCGACCTACGAAAGCGGTATGGAGCCGGTGCGCACGGCGCGCGAGCGGTTCTCCGTGAAGTATTATTTAGTGGCCATGCTCTTCATCGTCTTTGATATCGAAATTGTCTTTATGTATCCCTGGGCAGTGACGTACACGCAATTGGGCGTGCAAGGATTTATTGTCATGTTCGTCTTTATCGCGATCCTCTTGATAGGATACATTTACATTTGGAGGAAAGGAGCGCTCGAGTGGGATTAGAGAGTATGATCGGCGAGGGTTACCTTGCAACGAAACTGGAAGATGTTATCAATTGGTGCCGCAAGAATTCACTCTATCCGATGCCGATGGGCATCTCATGCTGCGCCATTGAGATGATGGCGGCTGCAGGACCGCGATTCGATATTGCACGCTTTGGTTCAGAGGTGATGCGCTTTTCTCCCCGCCAGTGCGATGTGATCATCGTAGCCGGAACAACCACCTTCAAAATGGCAAAAGTAGTTCGCAAAATTTATGATCAGATGCCCGAACCGAAATGGGTTATTGCGATGGGTGTATGCACATCGACCGGGGGAATGTACAGGACGTATTCCGTGGTTCAAGGGATAGATCAATTTCTTCCCGTGGATGTTTATGTGGGGGGCTGTCCGCCGCGTCCTGATAATCTCCTCAATGCCCTGATGCTGCTTCAGCAAAAGGTCCAGCGGGGTGAATGCAAGGGAACGGCGCCTGCATTCATCGGCGATTTCCGCGGCCGCAGTATTCCCGGCTCGCTCCAAAAATAATTTCTCCGAAGCAATTCAGTACACGTGATATGATGGAAGAGATGAATAACAAGGTTCTCGAACGGCTGAAAACGAAATTTGCCGGTGCCATCACGGACGCCGTGGAATTCCGCAGCGAGTTGACGGTCATTGTCCCCCGTGAACGGATCGTCGAAGTCTGCAGGTTTTTAAAAGAAGACCCGGACCTGTGCTTTGATCTTCTCGCCGATTTATGTGGAATTGACATGGCTACCTCCTCGAATCGATTTGGCGTTATTTATAATCTGTATTCGTACCGGAACAAGTTCCGCATGAGGCTGAAAACATTTACAGAAGAGGACCATCCGAAAGTACCGACGGTGACCGGCGTCTGGGGAACGGCGAACTGGCACGAACGCGAAGCGTTTGATATGTACGGGATTATTTTCGACGGCCATCCCGACTTGCGGAGAATATATATGCCGGACGAATTTGAATACCATCCGCTGCGCAAGGATTTTCCATTGATGGGAATCCGCGGATCGTTAGAATTGCCGAAAAAATAATGGAACCAAAAGC
>RPQN01000151.1 GCA_003819715.1 Ignavibacteriota bacterium
GTCGAGGAAGCGCGCAATAAAGTAAAATACTCCGATGCAGAAATTCAGCAAAAGAAGATCATGTTTGAACGCACAAAAGAACTGTTCAATAAGCAGTATATCTCGAAAGAGGTCTATGATGCGTCGCTCTGGGAGTTGAGACAGGCAGAAATTGAAAATGAAATTAATAAAGCGCAGCTGGACGTCTACCTGACGGGAAGCAAAAGTGAGGACCTGGCGGTATTGAAAACGACAATCGATTCCTATCTTCACGAGATAGAACTTCTGAAGAAAAGGCTCAAAGATTTCGTGCTCTTGGCTCCCATCTCCGGAGAGATCCAACGAGACAATCCAATGGATACATTGCTCGTGGTGAATAATACTTCGCAGCTCATCCTGTACGCACCTGTCCGGTTTGAAAAATCTCAATATATACATGAAGGGGATAAAGTACAAATCGAATTGAAGAATATTCCTGAGGAGATATCGGGAACTGTTTTTTCCCTTTCAAAGGAAGTAAAAATTCTGAATGGCGTACAAATTTTGTATGCACGAATCATCCTTGATCCGCAAAAAAATAATTTAGTACCCGGACTATTCGTCGGAGGTGAGATTAATCTTCCAAAAGTGACCATCACGGAATATCTGATATCGCTTTTTGATAATTAGCGGCACCTTCCATTTTTACAACCTGAAGAGAATCTTCCGGCATCGCTCCCCGGATACAAAGCGGTGAACCGGCGATCATCGCGTCATGAGTGTAACAAGAGTAACGGCAACCAGAGAAAATGAAAAACAGGCTGGAATACAAATATCTTGTTCCGTTAAGTTCAATGGACCGATTGCGGAACGACCTTCTCAAATATCTCGATTACGATGAATATGCGTCCCGGCGGTGAGGCAAGGAATATACCGTCCGGAGTATTTACCTCGATACTCATGATTATAAATGCTATTATGAAAAACTCGACGGCCTCCATACACGCAAGAAATTCAGAATCAGAGGATATAACACTCAGGC
This sequence comes from Ignavibacteriota bacterium, assembly GCA_003819715.1. Taxonomy (GTDB): domain Bacteria; phylum Bacteroidota; class Ignavibacteria; order UBA10030; family UBA10030; genus Fen-1298. Next base: position 1,001 of record RPQN01000151.1, read on the forward strand.
GGAGAACAACCAGATATTTTTTGAAATCAAGCGCAAGTATGATAACTTCATTTCGAAGAATCGGGCCGGCCTCTATTTTCAAGACTTGCATGAAGTATTGAGGAATTCGGAGAACGTTCCGGATTTGCTGGTCAGGGGCGAGGATGATTTCGAGTATTTTTATTATCATTACCAGCTGAAGCAGCTGGAACCGAAAGTGCTGGTCGTCTATGACCGTGAACCATTCGAATGCAAATTCGGGTCAAAATTAAGAATTACATTCGATAAAAATCTCCGCAGCAGAGCGGTCGATAACTTTGTGCATCTCTACGATGACGATAATCTTCGGGATGTCTATCGATCGGAGTTCATCTTTGAAGTAAAATTTTTTCAGGTACTGCCTCAATGGATCGACCGCGTACTGGAAAAATATGATTTAACGCGCCTGGCCGTATCGAAATACACCTCGTGCATCGAGCGGCAGGGTTCGTCTGCCATAAAATTAAACCGGTTTGTCCGCCATGAGTATTGTTAAAGGAACATAGCACATGCAGAATCTTCAGGGTATCGATCTTTTTTCACCGACACTGTCGCAGATCATTGTGAGCTTCTCCATCAGTTTGCTCTGCAGTTTGATCATTTCCATGGTGTACCGCATGACGTATCGCGGACCCGGATACTCGAACAGCTTTGTCATTTCGATCATCGCCCTTTCGCTGATCACGTCTTTGGTGCTCATGGTCATCGGCAACAACCTCGCCCGGGCCTTTGGATTAGTCGGCGCGCTCTCCATTATCCGGTTCCGGACTGCCGTGAAAGACACGATCGATATTGTGTATATATTCTTTGGGTTGGCCATTGGTATGGCAGCGGGCGTCGGGTATTTTAAAATTGCGGTTGCCGGAACGGTTTTCATATCGCTCGTTCTCGTCTTCCTGTCAAAAATAAATATGGATATGTTTCGGGGCGAGCAATTTTTGCTCCAGCTTCAGTATACCGATGATGATATATCAACGGTGAAGACCATCATGCATGACTATTGTTCAACGTTTGAACTGATCAATATTAAAAGCTCGTCGGGAACGGGATCGAAGGAGTTCTCGTATTATGTCAGCCTGAAGCGGAATAAAGAATACCTTGAATTTGTAAAAGAACTGAAAGGCGTCAGTGCTGTCCAATATATCAATTTGTTCAGAGATGAAGAACATATCTGACGTCCATCACCTTTTCTTGGCGGTCTGTTTCATCGGATTGGCAGGCTTTTCGTGTCAAAAGGCCGGCCCCACAGAGACGGATGTCCCTAAAAAAGAATTACAACTGCGTTCGGCAATCACTCTCCCTTTTACAGAACCGTCCGGTATCGCATTTTCCGAATCGATGCAGAAGATGTGGGTGGTCAGCGGCGGCGACCAGCACATCTATCGACTCGATACTGCCGGACATGTGGAATATCAATTAGCGTATAAAGGAACGGACCTGGAAGGAATTGCATTCGAACCTGCCGATTCGACGCTCTGGATCGTGGATGAAGCAAGCAAGGAGATCGTTCATCTGGATCTTAATGGAAATGTCCTTTTTCGCAAAGCCCTCTCGTATCAGTCAAATCCCAATAAAGGTCCGGAGGGAATTACCATTGGCAGGGATCATGCGCTCTTTATTATCAATGAATCTGATCCCTCAGTGATGTTTCAATTGGATAGTACCTACTCTATTGCGAAAACATTTACACTGAATTTTGCATCGGATTATTCGGATGTGACCTATGAACCGATGACCGATTCGTTTTATATCCTCAGTGATGAGAGCAACGGATTCTATAGCTGGAATACGCAGCAAGGGGCGCTCATGAAGTATGTACTTCCCGACTCAAAGAATGAGGGAATAGCATTCGACAGGACGAGAAATCGGTTTTATATTGTCAACGACGCTTCAGCCAAACTCGCAGTCTATCAATAATGAATTCCCCCGAACTCCTGATGTTCTCTCCTGACTGATCGATTTACAGGTTCGGGTCCCCATAGAAAATACCGCGGCCATGCGTTCCGATATAGACCCGGCCGTATTTTTTGGGATCGCCGGTGATATGGAATAACATTCCCCATTGATGCTGACGGTCGTTAATTCTTACCCAGGTTTGTGCGCGGTCGTCCGACCGGTAAATTCCCCGTATTCCGGAAATCGTTCCGATGAGATAAATTGTCGGATAACTCTTTTCTGTTTTTCCACGGCCAAATCCAAATGCGTGAATTTCTTCCACACCGTTCAGTCGGGAAAATATCACACCGCTGTCGGTCGAATGATAGAGTCCGTCGAAAGCGGCGATCCACAGATCTCCTTCCATGCCCGGTGTCGTGTACAGTCGATCCTGCCCGCCCCGGGGGTCACCCCGTTCTTCCGATAACCGGGGAAGTCCGCCGGGGAGCTGAAATAACTGTTCGGTAAAATGTGCTCCAGCATCGATGCTTACATACAAAAGACCTTTAAATAAATCCATGGCATAGAATTTCATCGGATTCTCGCGGTCCGCAATGACCCGACTACCTTGAGGAAGCCCGATACACGGAGTCCAGGTTGCCCCATTGTCCAGCGTGAAAAACACGGGAATCGTGTCCGAAGTCCGTCCTGAAGATGAATAATGAACAATGGGACTGGATGCCCAAACCCATGCTGATCCGTCGGCCGAGACCGCAATATGACCGAGGTTGCTTTCCGGATCCGGCATGGTTGCGGCCGGCTGCCACGTTCTGCCTCCATCAAGTGAGTAGCCAATATTATGGCCGCGGTATTTGTATGTCGCCATACCAACACGTACAAGGACGTCGGGATTGTTTTCCGCGCAAGCGACACCGTTGGTATTGCCAAATCGTGGATTGCCGAAATTTCCATCGGGAGCCGGTTTATCCAAATCCCAGTGAACAAATCCGCAATAGTCGCCAATAGCGGAAATGAGAGGAGCTCCTTTGGGAGGGCTGAGCAGTTCGAGTGCAACAGATTCTTCGATTCCGGAACTCATCACCGACCACGCAGTCGGTTTCCCTTTATCCGCATCCGTGAGGTTGAATGTTTCGAAGCCGCCGTATCCCGTCGTGAACAATGCATGATTTGAATTGGCGGGATCGATCTCGATATCAAATAACCAGTGAATGGGTGTGTGCGAGACATACGGTGCAAGTGAAAAATCCAATGTTCCGCCATTTCCAAAAATTGTTGTCCAGATCTTCCCTCCATCAGTGCTCCGGAAAATATCATCCCGGCCGGAGAAATCCGGACGCAAATAGGAACTGACAATGACCGTATTCGATTGGCGGGAATCAACAGACACCGCGGCATACCCGAAGGATTTTTTCTTCCCGGGGTCCGGCTTATCAGGAGTGACGTCGGTCCATTCATTCGTGTCCGTATTATATTTCCAGACGCCGCCATCCCGCATCCATGAAGGTCCGGGAGAATTTCCGTAGGTGAGATAGAGAATTCCATCGGTCGTCAGTACTCCATGAGTCGGACGATATTGTGTCGGATGTCCCGGAACAGGATGCCACGATTCGCCGGCGTCGGTACTGCGGAAGAGATTAGCGCGGTTCATGAGAGAAACGCCGGCATAAATTGTCCGGCTTGCCTTCCCATGGGTTCCCGTACGGCCATCGAACAGAACAAAAATGATGCCGCTGCCTTTCTCGTTCCATTGCCAGGCTCGGATGCTGTCGGCAGCCTGCATCCCGGCGGGGGGATTTTCGGCCACATCGGGAAATGAAACGACCCTGCTCCACGTGACCGCCTGATCGGCGCTCTTCCATAAACCCGCGATCCGTGTTCCCATATAAAGGATATTGCCGTCGTTCGGGTCTACCGCCAGCCGTTCGCCGTTGCCGCGTCCATTTTCATTCGCGCCCAATTTAAAAGGCAAATCCGTGCGTTGAAACGTGCTGCCTCTATCGGACGACCGGAGAATCGCTCCATTGGGAACCTGCGGGAGCGTGTATGTGCCGCATGCAAGGTATACACGGTCAGGGTCGGAGGGATCGACAGCAATGCTTTCTACTCCCATGAGATTCCGATCTTCATAAGAGAGCCAATCGAGCAGTGGTTCCCATCTCATCGTATTGATATTCCTCCGGTACGCACCGCCCATATCTGTCCGGCAATAGCAGACATCGTGTGCCGTCGGATGAAAGATAATACCATCGACAAATCCTCCGCCGACAATCTGAACGCTCTTCCATGAATACGGCTGAGAAGCGGGTCTCTCCATCGCTGGTTGCTGTGCGTTGCATGCGCTCGTGAGAAGTACGGCGAAGACGATCGTTATGAAGCAACTCTTGTGAAATCTCTGCATCATTATTTACACCGTTACGTGATTATTTCGTTTGAATGGTCAATGAATATTCCTGCAATTTATCTGAGGTCGCACGAATGGTAATCGTCCCTTTCGTTTCATTCGATTGAATGACGGCCAGGCAAAGGCCATGAAACGCATTTCGTTCATCCGCTTTGAATGATTCCATACTCGTCTGAAGGCCGTTATCCGTGCCAACCAGTGTTCCATCTCCTGAAATGGCAAACTTCACAAGGTTGTCAGCCAATGGAACGATCGTTCCCTGCTCGTCGAGAATCTTCACGGTGACAAAAGAGAGATCTCTTCCATCGGCGGTAATACTCGCTCTGTCCGCCTTAAGGACGATTTTTGCAGGAGCACCGGCTGTTTTAATTTCCCGGATCAGAATTTCTTTCCCGCCTGTCCGGCCTATCGCTTTCAAGGTGCCGGGTGAAAATGGTAAACGCCATTGAAGATGGAGTTTATCGCCGTCCTTCTTTTGAGTTCCCTGAGAAACTCCATTGAGGAATAATTCTACTTCCTCACAATTGGTATATGCCCATATATCAATCGGTTGTTTCTCCTTCCAGTTCCAGTGGGGGAAGACATGGAGGACCGGTTTGGTTGTCCATTCGCTTTGATACATATAAAACGGATCTTTCGGAAAGCCCGCCAGATCGACAATACCGAAATAGGAACTGCGCGCGGGCCATGGATAGGGCGTTGGCTCACCTAAATAATCGAACCCTGTCCAGATGTACTGGCCGGAAATGAAATTATATTTTTTTATCAGTTTCCATGTTTCTTCATGAGTCGAACCCCACGGTGCGCTGCAATTATCATACGAAGAGCAGGTCAGATCCGGGTTTCCGGTGGTGAGAACAGAATCCCAGCGCACAGGCCATCGCCGGATGCTGTCGGAGGGCATATCGTAGGAACCGCGGGTGTTTAACGAGGAAGTCGTTTCCGATCCGATGAGTTTCTTACCGGGATATGTCGTACGGAATTTATAGTAGTCACTCTGATTGTAACTGTACCCGATCAGATCAAGTGCATCGGAACGAATCACCGGATTAAGTGAATCTACGGAATTCGTGTTGGAGGTAATCGGGCGGGTGACGTCGAGCGCCCGGATTAAGGAGCACAATTCCGCTGCGATCTGTGTACCGCTGCTGTCTTTTTTGTCCCATTGTTCGACCACTTCATTGCCGATACTCCAGATGAAAATGCTCGGATGGTTCCGATCGCGAAGCACCATGTCCTGAATATCCCGTTGATGCCATTCGCCCCAATTTTTTGAATAATCGAAATCCGTTTTTCCTTTTTTCCACATATCGAATGCTTCATCCATGACGATAAATCCCATCCGGTCGCAAAGATCGAGTAATTCCGGCGCCGGCGGATTATGGGAAGTCCGAATGCCGTTCACTCCCATTTCTTTCAGAATCTCCAGCTGCCGTTCCAGCGCCCTGAGATTAATCGCTGCACCGAGACAACCGAGATCGTGGTGATTACATACGCCAAGAATCTTGACCTGCCTGCCATTGAGAAAGAAGCCATTCGCAGTATCAAATACAAACGAGCGAATGCCGAGCGGCGTTTCATAAGAATCAGAGAGCTTCCCATCGCATATCACCTTGGAAATAATTCGATACAGATAGGGGTTCTCGATGGACCACCGATGCGGTTCTTTTACTATGAGAATTTGTTGAAGCTCACTGATCGAACCTTTCGGTGCAGATTGATTCGTTTCCGCGGCAGCCACTTCTTTCCCGTTTGCGTCGACAATCGATGTTTTAAGAATGAAGGAAGAGTTTTTTGTTAACGAATTCCTCACGTTGGTCTTTATGACCACGCGCGCTTGCTGCTCAGATACTTCCGGTGTAGAGACAAAGGTGCCCCAATGATCCACGTAAAGCTTTTCAGTCGTCACCAGCCAGACGTTGCGGTAAATACCGGAACCGGAATACCACCGTGAGTTGGGCTGTTTCGAATTATCCACTTTGACGGCGATGCTATTGTTCTCTTTACCATAATTCAAATAAGGGGTCAATTCATAACGGAACGAACTGTACCCATACGGACGTAGTCCCAGATAATGCCCGTTGATCCAGACCTCGCTGTTCCTGTAGACGCCGTCGAAATCGATAAACACGGCTTTCCTCTTTTCGGAGTTCGGGAGAGTAAACGTTTTGCGATACCATCCAATACCTCCCGGGAGCGCGCCGCCGCCCGGACTTGCTGGATGATCCTTGCTGAAGGCGCCTTCAATACTCCAATCATGCGGAAGATCGAGTGTCCGCCATGGTGAATCATCGAATTTTGATTCCTGTCCCCCCGCGACGTCACCGAGATTGAATTTCCATCCCTTGCCGAAGTTCTCCGTTTTCCGGGACCCGGACGAATAGGCGGTGAGTGTGATAAGGATAAGGAAGAGGGAAACAGCAGTGAAACGGAAACACCGCATTCCACTGTTTTCGGTTAACGTATTCATGTAAGAGCTCCTCATTTAAATATTTATTCAGCGAAGCAGTTGTTCAACAGTGATGAGATTGTGAACCGCATTCTCTAATCTCTGAGCAGAAATAATGAAGATTCTGGAATGCATGATGTGCTCATTCATTTATTCCCGATTCTAGATTTTCTGTAAAAGTTCGTTCAGGGTAACCGTGCTGCCGGATATCATTTTTAATTCCACTGTTTTATCGCCGTACCGGATTTTACACGTTGATTCACTGACACTTTTGAGAGAGGTCTGGTAGAGCTTTCCATCCTTCCATGAAATCTCCACTTCAAAACCGCCGCGGGCACGCAGGCCTTTGATGCTGCCGGATTTCCACTCCTTCGGCAGGGCAGGGAGGAGGTGAATTTCACCGGATTGACTTTGCATCAGCATTTCTGCGATGCCTGCTGTCGCGCCAAAGTTACCGTCGATTTGAAACGGCGGGTGATTGTCGAAGAGGTTGGGAAGAGTGGATTTTTCCAGAAGAAGCCTCAAATGTTTATTACACTCTTCTCCGTCGAACAGTCGTGCATAAAAATTTATTATCCATGCCCGGCTCCAACCGGTATGGCCTCCTCCAAATTGTAAGCGCCGTTCGAGTGTTTTGCGGGCTGCTGCGAATAACCCGGGAGTTGCCGGACTGATGGTCGTACCTGGGTGGAGACCAAAAAGGTGGGAGATGTGCCGGTGCCCGGGTTCAAATTCTTTATAGTCCTTGATCCATTCCATAATGGTTCCGTTCGACCCGACCCGGACGGGAGGAAGTTGATCCATCGTCTGCTGAAGGCTGGATGCCCAGTCGCAGTCGACATTTAAAATATTCGCGGCCTTCCGGCAATTGGTCAGTACTTCGCGAATAATCTGAATATCCATCGTCGGTGCATAGGTCAGCTTGAATTCTTTTCCGGAACTCGGATCGATATAACTGTTTTCCGGCGAGTAGGTCGGCGCGGTCACCAGAAGTCCTTCGTTATCTTTAAACAGGAAGGTTTGAATAAACTCGGCGGCGCCTTTCATTATCGGATATGCCTTCGTCCGAAGGTACGCCGTATCATTGGTGAACTGAAAGTGCTCCCAGAGTGGAAGCGTCATCCATGCCCCGCCCAGAGGGAACATCCCCCAATACACGCCGTCGATCACGGCCGTTTTCCCGAAAACATCCGTGGTATGGTGCATCGTCCATCCTTTTGCACCGTACATTTCTCGGGCGGTCGCGGCGCCGGGAATTGTGATCTTCTCCATAAACTTTACGACAGGATCAAACGTTTCCGTCAGGTTGCACACTTCTGCAGGCCAGTAATTCATTTGGAGATTGATGTTGACATGATAATCGGAACCCCAGGGCGCCCAATAATCCTTGTTCCAGATTCCCTGTAAATTCGCCGGCAGTTGTGCAGGTTGGCATGAAGAGCCCATGAGAAGATACCGTCCATATTGGAAATAGATCGTAAGTAATCCGGGATCATTTTCTCCAGCCTGGAACCGCTGGAGTCGGATATCCGTTGGCAGAGTATCCCGTGAATGATCTTCGTCCAGTGCGAAACTGACACGGTTAAAGAGAGAAGCATGTTCATCCGTATGGCTCTTTTTTAGTGCTCCATACGGCTTTATTGCCGCCGCGGCGAGTACCGTCTCGCATTTCTGTTCGGGATGAATGGACCGGTCGAAGTTCAGGCTGTCGACGTTGTAATCGGTCGCCGCATTCACGAGCAAGAGTAATTCCGTGCCTCCCGAGAGTTTCAACATATTGTCCGACGCCGAAATATCCCCGTCAAAATGGGCAGGCATCACATCGGCAAAGAATTTCATATGCGCGCCTCCCGGGCCAAATGCGGGATCATCGGAATCTCTGATCTGTCCCTCCATGAGAATCCGGTTTTCCTTGACCCGTACTGAGGCATCCTGTTCACGCTCCATCCGGATGCGCATATCCAGTCCGCCGGGTTTATCTGATTTCATCCATATCGCCAATACATTATCGGGAGAAGAGGAGAAAATTTCATACTCGATGATCTTCCCGCTTCGTTCGTACCGCACGCGGGCGATTCCTGTTTCAAGATCCAGTTCCCGCCGATACTGTGTGATCTCAC
>RPQN01000152.1 GCA_003819715.1 Ignavibacteriota bacterium
ATGCCGTCGACGACATCCGGTAAGCCCTGCTCGAAGCGGGATTCCACGGCATGACGATGACCGAAGTCAAAGGGTTCGGCCGGCAAAAAGGCCATACGGAAGTATATCGCGGGGCGGAATACAAGGTGGATTTTTTGCCGAAGATCAAATTGGAAATTGTCGCACCGGACGACCGGGTCGATGAAGCCGTCGCCATTATCATCAAATGCGCGAAATCCGGGAACGTGGGAGACGGAAAAATATTTATCCTGCCTGCGGAAGAAGCCATACGATTACGAACAGAAGAAACGGGAGACGATGTGTTATGAGAATCGATACAGGCGATACGACTTGGATCCTGGTGTCCACTGCGTTAGTAATGCTTATGACCCCGGGATTGGCGCTTTTCTACGGCGGCATGGTGCGCCAGAAGAATGTTCTTGGTACAATTATGCAAAGCTTTGTTGCGCTGGGCGTGGTCACGGTTCAATGGGTCCTGATCGGCTACTCCCTTGCGTTTGGTCCCGACATCAAAGGATTGATCGGCGGCCTGCAATGGGCCGGCCTGAATGGCGTCGGGTTTGCTCCGAATCCTGATTACGCCGCAACCATTCCTCATCAGGCGTTTATGATGTTTCAGATGATGTTCGCGATCATAACCCCTGCATTGATTTCCGGAGCATTTGCCGAGCGGTTTAAATTCAGCGCCTATATTGTTTTTGTCCTTCTCTGGTCCACACTGGTCTATGCACCCCTCGCGCATTGGGTCTGGGGTGTCGGGGGATGGCTCCGATCGTTAGGCGCCCTGGATTTCGCCGGAGGTCTCGTGGTCCATATCAGTTCAGGAGTCTCGGCTCTCGCCGCGGCTCTGATCATCGGCAAACGCAAAGGCCACGGACACGAGCATATGCCGCCCCATAATTTAACCATGACCCTTCTCGGCGCTGCACTCCTGTGGTTCGGCTGGTTCGGTTTTAACGGCGGCAGCGCTGTCGCCTCGGGCGCTCTTGCGGTTTCCGCATTTATGACAACCCATATTGCAGCTGCTGCTGCGACCCTCTCGTGGATTTTTGTAGAATGGAAGCACCGCGGCAAACCGACGCTCCTCGGTGCGGCGTCGGGGGCGGTTGCAGGACTCGTTGCGATAACGCCGGCATCCGGCTTCGTTGGGCCGCTCGCCGCGCTTTTCATCGGTTTATGCGCCGGGATGCTTTGCTACTTCGGCGTCAATATTAAAAATTATTTTGGATTTGATGATTCTCTCGATGCGGTCGGTGTTCATGGCGTCGGCGGAGTGTTCGGCGCATTAGCGACAGGCGTATTTGCTTCAAAGGCATTGAATTCTGCCGGCGCTGACGGATTAATATTCGGCAATCCATCACTTCTGTTCTCTCAATTACTCAGTGTGTGTGTTGTGATCCTCTATGCATTTTGCATCACCTGGGTCATTCTGAAAATTATAGACCGAACGATGGGATTGCGCGTTCGCATTGAAGAAGAGGTGGAAGGATTGGATCTCAGTCAGCACGGCGAAAGCGGTTATATCTTCTAACAGGTTGCTGAAAAACGAGATTGCTTCGCCCGACTCCCGCCAAACAGAAGGCGGGCAAGCCGTCGGGCTCGCAATGACAGGAGAAAAGGATCGCACTGGCGCTCACTCTTCAGTCATTGCGAGGATCCCGAACGACGCAGTCGATCGGGAGACGAAGCAATCTCAGGCACAGTAAAAAACGAGATTGCTTCGCACGACTCCCGCCAGACATAAGGCGGGCAAGCCGTCGGGCTCGCAATGACGTCCTAAATAGTTTTTTATCCTCGCTCCCCAGCTCCGCTTGGGAGTGTTCAGGGTAGAAGCTCCACTTCGAAAAAAACGAGCTCCATTTATTCGAAGCAGAGCTTCAATCCATTACCGTTCCCAAACGGAGTTTGGGAACGAGAAGATTTTACTTCTTGCTTCATTGCCATCCGATAAATCGGACGGCTACCGTACGCAAAACCCATCGGGTTTCGGATTTATAAGGCGTCCCGCCTCCTCTCCCGTTCAAGAATCAACCGGCGTTGATTGCACTCGTTTTCTTGCATTTCCATCAAACTTTCTCTACCATAGTTCCGAAATTGCATTCCATAATCAAGCTTCATCATCATGAAAAAACTCTGGGCTTTACTCTATAATACAGTATTTATACCCCTTTTTTGGATATGTATCCAATGTGCGGCGTTATTCAACGGAAAAATCCGCCGGGGCATTAAGGGACGAACGGGATTATTTGATAAAATTGAACGCGAACTGCCGAAATTGACCTCCCCGCGCCGTGTCTGGTTCCATTCGTCCTCCATGGGAGAATTTGAACAGGCAAAACCGATCATCGCCGCATTGAGGAAGAAATACCGCGACATTCATATCATTGTTACATTTTTTTCTCCTTCCGGCTATGACCATTCGAAGAACTATAAATTTGCCGATATCATTACCTACATCCCTTTCGATACTTCAGCCAATGCGCGCCGCTTCCTTGACCTCATACAGCCGACCGCTGCGGTATTCGTCCGATATGATGTCTGGCCCAATCATTTATGGGAATTACAGAAGCGCGGAATTCCGGCGTTCATTGCAAATGCGACGATGCGCCCAACCTCAGCGCGTTTTTATCCGCTGCTGAAAAATTTTCATCGGCTGCTCTTCAACAATTTCGAATCCATTCTCACGGTCTCCGCTCAGGACGCCGAGTCGTTCGGTTTGTTTGGTTTGACGAACCCTGCCGTGGAAGCTATCGGCGATACACGATACGATCAGGTCTGGCAGCGTAGTGCCGATGCAAAGAAGAAACACCTGATTCCCCCGTCGATTCTCAAGGGGAAAAAACTTTTCCTCGCCGGCAGCACGTGGCCGGAGGATGAAGAGGTGCTCATTCCGTCGATAAAAAAATTACTGCAATACGATTCCAGTGTCCTCGTGATTCTCGTCCCTCACGAACCGACGGAAGATGCACTGGAAGATATCGAAAACAAACTCGGCTCAAAACCGCGGTCGATCCGTTTCTCGAACCTGATCGATTATGCAAACGAACGCATGATCATCGTCGATAGTGTCGGCATATTGATGGCACTCTATCAATATGCAAATGTTGCGTATGTCGGCGGGAGTTTCAGGCAGGGCATACACAACGTTCTGGAACCTGCGGTGTACGGCATTCCGGTGGTCTACGGGCCGAAACATACCAATTCCCGGGAAGCGCTGGAACTCGCCCGGCGCGGCGGCGGTTTTATTGTGAACGACCAGCAGGAATGTTACCGCACTCTCCGAAATCTCCTTGACGACAAGAAGGCAAATACGGCGGCCGGAAAACAGGCGCTCCTGTTAGTGGAAGAAAATATCGGCGCGACAGATCGCTTCATAGAACACCTGGAAAAGATCTATGCGTCAAAGCAGCCGGGAGCGTAAAAACAATTGAATATCCCCTCCATCTTATCTCTTGAGTCATGATATGAAAATTGCATATTTCGATACCATTGCCGGCATTAGCGGCGATATGACATTGGGCGCGCTGGTCAGTGCCGGCGTCTCGTTCGATGAATTAACTATTGAACTCCAAGCTCTGGGCATAGGCGGATTTGAGCTGCAGGCGCGTCATATCGAGCGTCACGGCATGGTCGCCACCAAAGTGGATGTGGTGATATCAGAACAGCCGCATTACCACCGCCATCTGAAAGACATCGAAGAGCTGATTGATAAAAGTTCTCTCACGCAGCACGTGAAGGACCGGGCAAAGAAAATATTCCGGGAAGTGGCCGTTGCCGAATCAAAAGTACATAACACCCCGATCGAAAAAATACATTTTCACGAAGTCGGAGCCATTGACTCTCTGGTCGATATTGTCGGCGTTTCGATTGGTCTGGAAAAATTAGGCATTCAGGCGGTCTATTCATCCCCGGTCAAAGTGGGGAACGGCGGAACCGTGAAATCGCAGCACGGCGTTCTTCCGGTACCAACGCCGGCAACGATGGAAATCCTGAAAGGCTATCCCATCCTCCTGACCGATGTTCCCTTTGAATTGACCACACCTACCGGCGCGGCGATTATCAAAGCCCTCTCACTCGGGACATTGTCCGTGGAAAAAATTCAGATATCGGATGTCGGGTACGGCGCCGGGGGCCGTGAACTGGAGCAGCTGCCGAATGTCCTGCGTGTCTTCATCGGCACCCTGGAACCGAATTACCTCGCCGATGAAATCGTGAGTGTTGAAACGAACATTGACAACATGAACCCCGAAATTTATCCGTATGTCATCGAGAAACTCATTTCAGCCGGCGCAAACGATGCCTATTTGATTCCGATCCTGATGAAGAAAGGCCGTCCCGGAATAATCCTTTCCGCCCTCGTGGAACGTGCGAATCTTGATAAGATACTCGATATCTTTTTCCGCGAGACGACGACCCTGGGCGTCCGCATTCAGCCGATCGAACGGAAAAAGCTGCCGCGCGGATCCAAGCAGGTGCAGACACATTTCGGCATCGTCTCCGCAAAGGTGATTATCGTCGACGGCCAGGAACAGCTCCGGGTGGAATTTGAAGAATGCAAACGGATCGCTGCAGAGAAAAACCTGCCGCTCGGCGAAGTGTACCGGAAACTGGAAAAGGAGCTCGGCAGTTAACCATGACTGCTGTTCGCTGGATCATCATTGCCTTCATTCCTCGTTGATATTGCCCTGCACATCCCGCTCGACCGAATATTTACCTATCTTGTCCCTCCCGAACTCCAGTCTTCCGTTGCCCTCGGGAAACGCGCTCTCGTCCCGTTCGGCAGCAAACACCTGACCGGTGTGATCGTCGGACAACCCGCGGCATCGAACGTCTCCGGAATAAAACCCATCAACGATATTCTTGACGAGAAGCCCACATTCTCGCCGGAACTTCTTGCATTGACAAAATGGATCGCAGAATACTATCTTGCGCCGTGGGGTGAAGTCCTGAGGGCCGCAACCCCCCAGGGGTTTTCCCGGGAAAGCAAAAAGACGGTACACCTTCTCGCGCAGGATGTCGACATACTGCTCCAGGCGACAAAAAATCCCGCCCCGAGGCAGCATGCCGTATTACAAGCACTGAAGAACAGCCGGATACTTTCCTTTTCTCAGCTTCAAACGAAAGTACGTGCAAAAAGTATTCATGCCGTTATCCATGAGATGGAGAAGCGGGGATGGATTTCAGTCGAAGAAGAAATCGAACAGCAGAAGGCAAAACGCAAGTTCGAGAAGACGGTAGGGTTCACAGCCGAAGGATGGAAATGGACATCGAGCGAGCCCGGCGGCGGTTCGCTTTCTTCGAAACAGATGTTTATTCTGGACGCGCTTCGGAAGGAATGCCCGTCGGAACCGGTCTTCACCGGCCTTCAATCCTTTCTGAAAAAAAACAATGCGTCTCTTTCCGCGCTCAAGACACTGGTGAAAAAAAACATGCTGCAGATTTCCGCGCGTGAAGTCATCCGCCGGTCTGAATATGAACCGGATGGGCCGCCGCCGGATATTACGCTCAATGCAGACCAGCAGCATGCCCTCGATGAAATAATGCATGCGACGGCGGAGGGCAGGTTTCGCGCGTTCCTGCTTCATGGCATTACCGGCAGCGGCAAGACACAGGTCTATATCGATGCCATCCGCCGTGTTCTGGATCTCGGTAAGACCGCGATCGTGCTTGTTCCGGAAATTTCGCTGACCCCCCAGACCGTGCGCCGCTTTAAAGCGCACTTCGGCGGCGATGTTGCCGTCATGCACAGTCAGATGTCGGTCGGCGAGCGGTATGACGCATGGCGGATGGCGCATGAAGGCAAGGTGAAAATAGTAATCGGCCCGCGCTCGGCGATCTTTGCACCGCTCGAAAATGTCGGACTGATCGTCGTGGATGAAGAGCACGACAGTTCGTATAAGCAGTTCGATGCTGCGCCGCGCTATAATGCGCGCGATGTCGCGCTGGTCCGGGCATCGCATCTCCACGCGGTCGTCGTCCTGGGATCGGCAACCCCTTCTGCGGAAAGCTATGCCAATGCGATTCATGAAAAATATACCCTGCTCGAACTCCCCGGCCGTGTGGACGATGCACAGCTTCCGGCCATCGAAATTGTTGACATGGCAAAGGAACGGCGTGCGGTGTATGACACGCTGAAAGCAGAGATCAAAAAGAGCGGAAAGGAATTTCCCAAACGTCTTCCTGCAACCTCCCTCTCCCGGCTGCTGCAATCCCAGATCACCGACCGGCTGGAAAAAAAGGAAGGGATTATCCTCCTTCAAAACCGGCGCGGTTTTTCGCACGTGATGGAATGTTTCGATTGCGGATTTGTAGAGAAATGCGATAACTGCGAAGTATCGCTCACGTTCCACGCCACGAAAAAGCATCTTCGCTGTCATTACTGCGGATTCGTGAAAAAGCCTCCGGTCATCTGTCCGAAATGCGGCAGCACGGAACTGCGGATGCATGCGTTCGGCACCCAGCAGGTGCAGGAGGAGCTGCAGACATTATTTCCAAAGGCCGTCATACTGCGGATGGACCGCGACACGACGAGCCGCAAAGGCGCCCATGATAAAATTCTTCAGCAGTTCGGATCGGGCAGCGCTGATATTCTCCTTGGAACCCAGATGGTGGCAAAGGGGTTGGATTTCCCGCGGGTCACACTCGTCGGAGTCATTTCCGCCGATACGCAGATGCTGCTCCCCGACTTTCGCGCATCGGAATCGACATTCCAATTATTGACACAGGTTTCCGGCCGCGCCGGACGGAGCAGTCTCGCCGGTGAAGTTGTGATTCAGACCCTGCAGCCGGATCATTACAGTCTAAAGCATGTCGTCAAGCACAATTTCCCCGGATTTTACAAGGAGGAACTGGAGTACCGGCGCGAACTGGATTATCCTCCTTTCTCCCGGATTGTCCTACTGGAATTTTCGGGAGAACGCGAAAATGAAGTGCAGCACCATGCAAAGAAGTTTTCAGAACTTCTTGCCGGACTGAATCCCCATCAGCGATTTATCATCCTCGGCCCCGCGGATGCAGCCATTCCAAAAATCAAAAACGTTTTCCGAAAACACATTGTCATCAAGGATCTGAAAGAGAAGGATCCTTCCGGAGCCGCTCTTCGTTCTGCGTTGCTCAAAGCGAAAGCGCGATTCGAGGCATCGCCTCTTGCCGCAAACAGGAAAATAAAAATGATCATCGATGTCGATCCTCAGGGCATGATGTAAATCAGCGATCCCCTGAATCTTTCAACTCTCCGCGTGAAGGAATCGAACCGCACATATCCCATCGACGAAGTCTTGCCGCATCTTCTGGACACCATTCAGAAGACAAACAACGTCGTCCTCTCGGCGCCGACCGGCGCAGGGAAAACCACGCGCGTTCCCATCGCCATGCTCGAATCACCATGGATGGCGGGTAAAAAAATTATCATGCTCGAACCCCGCCGGCTCGCCGCACGCCGGGCCGCAGAATATATGGCCGCACAGCTTGGCGAACCGGTCGGCCGGACAGTAGGATACCGGATCCGCGGTGAAGCGGTTGTCGGAAAGAACACACGCATTGAAGTCGTGACGGAAGGAATCCTGACACGGCTGCTTCAGTCCGATCCGGATTTGCCGGATGTCGCGTTGATCATATTTGATGAGTTTCACGAACGCAGCATCCATGCCGATCTCGGTCTGGCATTGACGCTCGATGTGCAGGAACACCTGAGGAATGATTTACGGATTCTGGTCATGTCTGCCACACTGGACGGCGTGGCGGTGGCAAAACTTTTAGGTGATGCTCAACTTGTTGAAAGTGCAGGTTTCCTTTATCCCATCACCACGCAGTACGCCCGTTTCGCCTCCGATAAACCGATGGAGAACCGCATGGCGGACGCCATTCTCCGGGCGCTTGCTGAACAGAACGACGATGTCCTTGCATTTCTTCCCGGGCGCCGGGAAATCCGCCGCGTAGAAAATATTTTGTGGGAAAAGCATTTACCGGACGATGTCGTCGTTCATTCGCTCTACGGCGACGCCCCGTACCAGCAGCAATCCGCGGCACTCTCGCCCGCACCGGCGGGCAAGCGGAAAGTCATACTCTCGACCAGTGTCGCAGAAACGAGTCTTACAATCGACGGTGTGTGCGCCGTGATCGACTCCGGGCTTGCGCGCACCGCCCGTTTCGATGTCCGGCGCGGCATGTCCGGCCTGGTCACCGTTCCGGTTTCCAAAGCGACTGCCGACCAGCGGCGCGGACGGGCAGGACGTCAGATGCCCGGCACATGTTACCGCTTGTGGACGGAAACAGAACACGCGCAGCTTCCCGATTATCCGCAGCCGGAAATTAAAACGACCGACCTCGCGCCGCTCGAACTCCATCTTGCTCAATGGGGATCGATCACCGGAAACAATCTGCGGTTCCTCGATCCGCCGCCCGAGGCGCATATGACACAGGCCCGGACGCTGCTCGAAGAACTCGGTGCTATCGATCGAAACGGAAAACTCACTCCGCACGGACGCGCCATGGCAGAGCTGCCGCTTCATCCGCGATTTGCCGGCATGATTCTGCGCAGCAGGGAATTTCATGCGGCAGTTCTTGCATGCGATATTGCGGCGCTCCTTGAAGAGCGGGATATCCTTGCAGGGAAAAAAGATACCGATATCGATCTCGCACTGCGGCTGCACGCTTTGCATCAGAGACATAAAGGCGACGAAGGAGTTTACGAACGCATGACATCCCAGTCCGGACGATTGCAGCAGATGGTTGGAGTGAGCAGGGAATCAAAAAAGAATGATGAGGATGCAGCGGGAATTTTACTCGCCCTTGCCTACCCTGAGCGCGTCGGCCGGCGGCGTCCCGCTCCGCAAAACCTTCAGACGTCGCACCGCGATAACAACGGCACGCGTTATCAAATGGCGAACGGGATTACCGGTGTGCTGCCAAAAGGGAGCCTGCTCGCCCGCGAGGAATTTCTTGCCATCGGAGAGGTTGATGGGATCGGCGCCGAAGTCCGAATTTTTCTTGCAGCACCGCTTGCCTTAACGGATGTGCAGCGCGTATTCGCCGGCGCATTAAAGGAAGAAGAAGAAATACGATGGAATATGAATGAAGAAGCGGTGATTGCGAGAAGCATCACGCGGCTCGGTTCGATGATCGTCTCCGAACAAAACATCAAACTCCATGGTGAACAGGTCCAGGCCGCAATGGTCGACGGCATACGGCAGATGGGGTTGGAATGCCTGCCCTGGGATAAGGAATCCCGCACATGCCAGCAGCGCATTCTCTGGCTGAAGAAAAATTCATTGTTATCCGAAGACGTTCCGGATTTTTCAGATCAGGCGCTGCTGGATTCGCTGGAACAATGGCTGTTGCCGTTTCTTGAAGGCATCTGGAAAAAAACACAACTCAGTAAGCTTCCTCTCCTGACCATACTGAAATCGCGGCCCACCCATTCACAAATTCGGCAAATCGATTCTCTTGCTCCTGCACAACTTCACTTGCCGAGCGGTTCTTCTGTGGCCATAGATTATTCCGGCGACCTCCCGGTGCTTGCCGTGCGCCTGCAGGAATTATTCGGACAGACCGATACGCCGAAAATTGGCGGCGGAACAATAAAAATCCTCATTCATCTTCTTTCGCCTGCGCGCCGTCCCCTTGCCGTCACGCAGGATTTGACGAGTTTCTGGACGAATACCTATCCGGACATCCGCCGGCAGCTCCTGGCCCGCTATCCGAAGCATTTCTGGCCGGAGGACCCGCTCTCGGCAAAACCGACGAACAGAACGGTGAAGAGAAAGCCATGAAGCCATTGAGCCGATGA
>RPQN01000153.1 GCA_003819715.1 Ignavibacteriota bacterium
AACAGATAACGGAGTGTATCCGTCTGGCCAACGAGTATAGCGATGTGGTGGTCGCAGTCAGTGTCGGTAATGAAGCACTGGTTGATTGGTCTAATCATAAAGTGCCGGAAGAGAAGATGGTTCAGGTCGTCAGAATGGTCAAGTCTTCAGTCCATGTTCCCGTGACTGTCGATGATGACTTCATGTTCTGGATAACGCGCGGATCTGCATTGGCAAACGAAATCGATTTTGTCGCCACCCATATGTATCCCTTGTGGGGAAAACATGATATCGACAGCGGATTTGCGGTTACCGTGAGATTGTACGATATGGTAAAAGCAGCGCTCCCCAATAAGCCGGTGGTGATAGGCGAGGCCGGATGGGCAACCTACACCATCGGTCCTCTCCATGCACCGAAAGCGGGCGATGAGAAGAAACAAAAGAGATATTTCGAAGAACTCAGGACTTGGGCACAGAAAAATAAGATTACGGTTTTTTTCTTTGAGGCTTTTGACGAGCCATGGAAGGGTGATGGAACCGAAGGGCACTGGGGTTTATTTTCTGTGAAGCGTAAAGCGAAGGCGGCAATGCATCAGTGGTACCCGGAGCTTCTGTCGCGTGAACCGACATCCCCGAATTATGAGGAAAAGAAGAATTGAAATGAATTGTCCCTCATGCGGTAACGAGAGTAATTGCACGGCACAGGATGAATTTGGAATGAGGCGAAAATCTATTCTTGTTGGAAACGCTGACCTGAACATTGAGCAGCGCCGGGTGACGGGAGGTTATGTTGATCTCCAGGGAGAGTCGTTTTATAAAATTTCCAACTATGATCACATGCCCCCGTTTTTCATGAGTATTGTCAGTTCGTCGGATCATTGGATGTTTATTTCAAGCAATGGAGGACTCACCGCGGGCCGTAAGAACCCTGACAACGCACTCTTTCCCTACTATACGGATGATAGAATTCATGATTCGAAAGAGCAAACAGGAAGCAAGACTATCCTCTTTGTGACAGGGGGGAAAAAAACATATTTATGGGAGCCGTTCTCGCAAGCGTACAGCGGCATCTATCGAATAAAAAGAAATTTGTACAAAAATATCTACGGCAATAAATTGATCTTTGAAGAGATCAATCCGGACATCGGAGTAACATTCCGATATGCATGGTTCAATAGTGAACAGTATGGATTCATCAGGCGGTCTCAAATCCTGAATCATACCCGGGGATCGATAAAGGTCAATATATTGGATGGGATACAGAACTTGCTCCCATCGGGTTTAAATCGAAGATTCCAATTGGAATACAGTACGTTGGTCGATGGGTACAAGAAAAATGAGCTGCAAGTTGATTCCGGGCTCGGACTTTTTATGCTCAGCTCGATTCCTATAGACCGGGCAGAGCCGAGCGAGGCGTTGAAAGCAACGGCGGTCTGGTCGGCGGGAATCAAGAACTCAAAAAAGCTTGTCTCATCCTTGCAAATGGATGCATTCAAAAAAGGCTTTCCCGTAAAACAGGAAACCGATATCCGGGCCTCGCGGGGTGCGTATTTTATAACTGCAGAATTTCCTTTAGCGAAAGAGGAAGAGAAGGAATGGTTCATTGTCGCTGATGTCAATCAGGATGCTTCTGCTGTCGCCGCACTCTCTGAACTGATAAAAGCCGGAAAGAACGTTCCCCAACAACTTATGGATGATGTCGCAGCGAGCACCGACAATCTTGTGAAGATTGTCGGCGGCGCTGATGGACTGCAGAAGACGGAAGATACCCTGGTCTGTTCCCGCCATTTTTCAAATACGTTGTTTAACGTGATGCGCGGTGGGTTGTTCGATACGCGGTACTTCGTGGAGAGGGACGATTTTATTTCTTTTGTACAATCCACGAATAAGCCCCTCGCAGAAACATTCCACAGTTTCCTGCAGGCACTCCCGGAAAAAATAGTGCATGCCGATTTGCTGTCAACAATACTGACGCTTCATTCCGTTGATCTGGAAAAACTGTGTTATGAATACCTGCCGCTGACCTTCAGCCGGCGGCATGGTGATCCCAGCCGTCCCTGGAATATCTTCTCGATTGAGATCAAAGACGAGCATTGCAAAAAAGTTTTGAATTATCAGGGGAACTGGCGGGATATCTTCCAAAACTGGGAAGCATTGGCATTCAGTTTTCCCGGATATGTCGAAGGGATGATCACGAAGTTTGTCAATGCATCGACTGCCGACGGATATAACCCTTACCGTATTACGAAAGAAGGGTTCGATTGGGAAGTGCTTGATCCGCATGATGCCTGGTCCTATATCGGATACTGGGGCGACCACCAGATCATTTATCTCGTGAAGCTGCTCGAAATCTCGGCCCGTTACCATCCAGGGAAGATTCAGGATTTCCTGGTGAAGGATATCTTCACATACGCGAACGTTCCCTATCGCGTCAAACCGTACGCTGATTTGCTCGAAAATCCTTGCAAGACCATTGACTTTGATATGACGTTAGATCAAGAAATCCGGAAGCGTGTGAAGGAAATGGGAACGGATGGAAAATTTATTGCGAACCGGAATGGAAAGATCATTCACGTTAATTTAACGGAAAAAATGCTTGTATCAATCCTGGCAAAGCTTTCCAATTATATTCCTGAAGCAGGCATCTGGATGAACACGCAGCGTCCGGATTGGAACGATGCAAACAACGCACTGGTGGGTTCCGGAGTATCGATGGTGACCCTCTACTATCTTCGAAGATACCTGACATTTTGCAGCACGCTGTTCCACTCTTCAACAATAACCCAAGTTCAAGTATCGGAAGAAGTTGCCCAGTTCTTTGCTTCGATTGCTGAAACATTCAAATCGCATCTGACGTCCCTCCATGGAGCCATGTGCGATAAAGGCCGAAAATGCATCCTCGATAAACTTGGTCAGGCCGGAAATGAATATCGGAATAAAATCTACTCGAACGGCTTCTCCGAAAGAAGGAAAAGCATCACGGGAGCCGAATTGGAGGAATTCTTCGAATTGACGTTAAAGCATATCGATCATACGATTGCAGCAAACAAACGCCGCGACAACCTCTACCATGCCTATAACCTGATGAAGGTCGAAAATGGAGAGGGAATTTCTGTCCGTCATTTGTATGAAATGCTCGAAGGCCAGGTGGCAGTGCTCAGTTCCGGTTATTGTTCTGTGAGGGAATCCGTGAAATTGTTGGATGCACTGCGAGCGAGTGCCTTATATAGAAAAGATCAGTCGAGTTATCTATTGTATCCCGACCGGCAACTGCCCCGATTTATGGAAAAGAATACCATTTCCAAAAAAGAGTTCGATAATTCCGCACTCTTGAGGAAGCTTCTTGAACATGGAAATAAACAGATCGTTCTTGCCGATCTCAGAGGGGATATACATTTTCATAGTGATTTTCGGAATGCGGATTTGTTGAAGTCCGCTCTTGATGAATTCCGGGACAACGGGCATCAACCTCTCGTGCCGAAGGAAAAGGAATTCATCCTGGATGTTTATGAACGCCTGTTTGATCATCAGTCCTTCACCGGACGGTCGGGAACATTCTATAAATACGAGGGATTGGGATGCATTTACTGGCATATGGTTTCTAAACTGCTTCTTGCCGTTTCGGAAGTGATGCATCGGGCGGAAAAGAGTCATGAACCTGCCGCGATAAAGAAACGGCTGGCGGACCATTATTACGAAATCCGCGAAGGGATCGGAGCTCATAAGTCCCCATCGCTCTATGGTGCTTTTCCTACGGATCCGTATTCACATACACCGGGACATGTGGGCGTGCAGCAGCCGGGAATGAGTGGTCAAGTCAAAGAAGACATCATCTCGAGATTGAGCGAGCTGGGCGTTATCGTTGAAAACGGCAGGCTCATGTTTCTACCGGTTCTTTTACGAAAAGATGAATTCCTGAAAACTTCACAACGCTTTGATTACTACACCATCGAGGGTGAGAAGAAAAGCATGAATGGAGAAAAAGGAACGTTGGTGTTTACGTTCTGTCAAGTTCCGATCGTCTACCACCTCTCCCGTCATCAGAAGGTCCGGATTACGAAAATAAATGGAGCCGTTCATGAGATTCAAGAACTCTCTCTTGATGAACATCTCAGCAGGGCCGTTTTTCATCGAAGCGGGTCGATCCTGAAAATCGATGTATGGATCACTCCATCGCTGTAAATGAAAAAGATAGTAACTAAAGGGACGAATCTTTACATTTAATACGGAAAGACTGACAGCGAGTACTGGAGCAAGCAATAAGACGGAGAAGGGATCACCGGGTGAATGGATCGTGAAGAACATTCCAGCGCTCTTGGGGTTCACTTCTTTGTTTTTTCTTGTGGTGATTCCTGAAGTATGTTGAACGACAGTGTTCTTTTGCGTTCACGGTAAAGAAATGAAATACGACAAGATAATTATTGCATTGTTCTTCTTTGTCTTCGGCTTCGCCTTGTTCAGTGCGGCGCAGCAACAAGGACCGCTTCCTCAGGATACCCTCGCACGAATCGGCACAACCCCCATCACCGCCCGTGACTTGATCCGCCGCGTAGAACTCATGCCCTGGCCCGAGAAAATTCGTCCGAGCCGGATGGATTCGAAGAAAGCCCAAGCACTCTATGCCATGCTTGCAGAGAAACTCCTTGCAGCCGAAGCGCGCAGGATGGGCGTACCTGATGATACGGCAATGGGACGGATGCGGCATGGATTGGAAAATCTGCTTATCCGCGCCGAATTGTATAAGCGCGAAGTGGCAGGCAAGGCAATACCCGCGGAAAAAGAAATCCGTACTGCTCTGAAACGCTACACTTCTGAACTGCAAGTTATTCTCTATGTTCTGAATTCCGAAGAGGATGCTCAAGTACTTTTAAAACGGTTACGGAACATCAAGAAGCCGGATAGTCTGCGGGCGGCGGTGCCCGCATTCCTGTATCGCGCAATGGATACGGTCGTCGTCAATGTCGGGCTGTCAGATACAACAGTTGAACGCGTCGCGTATGAAATCGGCAGCACGAGAGTTTCCAAACCATTCTCTTCGTCCAAATTTGGCTGGGCCGTGATGTATCTCTTGGATCGGCATCCGAACCCTGCCGCGGCGAAACAAAACTCTGCTGACCGATATCGGAGTGTTGAGAAAATTCTTCGATCACGAATGGAAAAAGACTTAGCAGAAAAGTATTATTACAAAATACTTGAACCGAAGTTCGCACAGGCAGACTCCACGGTCTTCAATCTTCTCGCAGATTCCATCGTCGGATTATGGAAGGAAGATACAGTCAAATATCACGCGAAGAATGGTTATTTCGTCACAGCGGAGATGACAGATGTGCTTCTCGATCGGCTCCATCCGTTTCTGGACAAATCGTTCGTCGACCTCGATGGCGGTAAACTCACGCTTGGTGAAATCCTGGAAATGCTCCGGTACGAATATTTTGTTTCTCCGGATCTCGAAGGGAATCGATTGAAAGCGCAATTGAACGAGGAAATAAAGCGCCTGGTGGGCTGCGAAATCCTCTCACGCGAGGGCCGTAAAGAATATCTTCAGAACTCCGAAGCAGTCCAACGTGACCTTCGGCCATGGACGGATTATTGGGCGGCACGCGCCCTGTTCTATCAGATGCGGGAGCGCATCTCTGTCGCGGACGATGACGTGATGCAGCATTTCATGAAATACAAAGAAATATTCGGGTCACACTATGAAGTGAACGTACGGGAAATACTCTGTGCTTCGCTTCCGGATATCTCCCAGGCAATAGACGAACTGCAGCGCGGCAGTTCGTTTTCTCAGGTTGCACGGCAATTTTCCATCCGCAGGGAGTGGGCAACGAATGGCGGGGAATCGGGATACTTTTTAGTACGGCAGCATCCTGATATCGGGTTTCATGCACTCTGCGCCGACACAGGAACACTGGTCGGCCCGCTGCACCTGACTGAGGGGTACTCCGTCTTCAAGCTTATCGGTAAGCGCCGAATGAAAGAGGCCGGTGCCGATTTTGATACGCTAAGGCAGAACATCAAGGCATGGCTTTTGACCGAGCAACGGAAACAAGTGATGGACCGCTTTATCGCGGATCTGGCGCGGCGGCAGCAGGTAAGCATTAATTATTCTGCGCTTAAAAATGTCAAAATCACAACCATTCCCATGTTCACGCGTCGTCATATTGGATTCGGCGGTACGATGAGTGCTGAACCAATACTCATGCAACAGTGGGATTGGATAAAAGAATTTCAACAACCCATCAATATTGTTCCTTAGGAGATCGCATCGTGAAAATGTATTTACAGATTCTCGGAATCGTCATCGTGGCCACCGTTATTGGATTCGCTCAGACGGAGGTTTATAAAAATCCATCCGTTGATCCTGAAGTGCGCGTGGATGATTTACTCGGGCGGCTGACACTTGAGGAAAAGATTGACCTGCTCGGCGGAACGGGATTCGCCACAAAGCCGAATGCACGTTTAGGCATTCCGGAATTAAGAATGGCGGACGGCCCGCTGGGGGTGCGCTGGGGGAAGACGACAGCATTTCCGTCGGGAATTTGCGTTGCTGCCACATGGAATCCGTCACTCGCTGAAAAAGTTGGCGCGGCAATCGGGAACGAAGTCAAAGCCGTTGATCGTCATGTCATCCTTGCACCATGTGTGAATATTGCGCGCATTCCTCAAGGCGGAAGAAATTTTGAGAGCTATGGCGAAGATCCATACCTTGCTTCTCGAATGGCCGTTGCGTATATCCGCGGTGTCCAGAATCAAGGGGTTGCAGCGACCGTGAAGCATTTCGCATGCAATAATCAGGAATATCAACGAATGTTTGTTGATACGAAGGTTGATGAGCGTGCCTTAAACGAAATATATTTACCGGCGTTCAAGGCAGCGGTCCAGGAGGCCAATGTGCTCTGCGTGATGAATGCCTATAATAAAATTAACGGCCATTTCGCCAGTGAGAATGATTATCTGCTCATTGACAGGTTGAAAAAAGAATGGAATTATCATTGGCTGGTGATGTCGGATTGGGGAGCGGTTCATAGTACTTTCCCAACGGCAAATGGCGGCATGGATCTCGAAATGCCGGACGGAGAATTTCTCAATAATTCAACTTTGCTCGCAGCGGTGAAGAAGGGAGACGTCAAAGAGTCTGCCATCACCGATAAAGTGAGAAGGATATTACGAGTTCTCTTTAAGCTCGGACTTTTTGAAAAGCCAAGTTTAAAAGATACGAGCCTTCTGGGCACAGCCGAAAATCGCGCTGCAGCTCTTGATGCAGCAAAAGAAGGGATCGTTCTCCTCCAGAATAAAGACAATTTCCTTCCAATGGAATTTTCGAAGTATAAATCGATTGCGGTGATTGGACCCAATGCGGCGGTCTGCCGAACGGGAGGAGGGGGAAGCTCGATGGTTGATCCAATAAATGCGCCAAGCCCCCTGGAGATACTCAAGAAATATTACGGGGATAAAGTAACGATCAACTATGCGGCAGGAATCACATTGGAAGGAGACGGGCTGCCGATCGAATCACAGTACTTATTGACAGATGATGGAAAAAACGGATTGCGCGGCGAGTATTTTGATAATATGGAGTTAAAAGGGAAGCCGTCGTTTGTTCGAATCGATACCATGGTGAATTTCGATTATAGCGAGGTTGGACCGAAGGAAGGATTTTCTAAGTACAATTTCTCGGTACGATGGACAGGGTACATCAAGCCCTCTCAAAGCAATACCTATTTCCTTGAATTCATAAGCGATGACGGCGTTCGCGTATGGTTCAATGATTCGCTCAAGATTGATTTCTGGGAGGATCATGGTCCGGAATCGAGAAGTGTGAAGCTCTCCCTTCTCGCGAACAAGGAATACAAGATTACGATTGAATATTATCAGCATGGCGGGGGCGCTGTGGCAAAACTCGGTTGGTTTACTCCTGGTTTAAACTCAATAAAACAAGCTGTTGATATTGCAAAGAATTCTGATGCGGCCATTCTCTTTGTCGGCACGACATCAAATATTGAAACGGAGGGCAGGGATAGAGAAAATTTGGATCTGCCCAAAGGTCAGGATAAACTGATCGAAGAGGTTGCAAAGGTCAATAATAACACGGTGGTCGTTCTGACGACGGGTTCACCGGTGTTGATGGAGGATTGGCTGCCGAAAGTGAAAGCGGTGGTGCAATCATGGTTTGGCGGACAGGAAATGAGTTCTGCCATTGCTGAAGTCCTTTCCGGTGCGTATAGTCCATCCGGAAAACTCCCCGTCACATTTCCCAGACGGTGGGAAGATTGTTCCGCGTATAGTTCGTATAAGATGAAGGACAGTCTCACGGAATATAAAGACGGCATTTATGTTGGTTACCGGCATTTTGAAAAGAAAAACATTGAGCCGCTTTATCCGTTTGGTTATGGGTTATCCTATACCACCTTTGGTTATAAGGATATGAAAACGATAGTAAAGCAAAACGGTGCACAGCCGGAAGTCGAAGTGAATGTCACTATTACAAATACGGGAAATCGCGAAGCTTCGGAGGTCGTCCAGGTGTACGTTCAAGATGTAGAATCGAGCGTCGATCGGCCGGTCAAAGAATTAAAGGCGTTCAAAAAAGTTCTGTTGAAATCGGGAGAGACAAAAAACGTACAATTGATATTGGACAAGAATGCGTTTTCGTTTTATAACGTTGAGAAGAAAAGCTGGGTGATGGAGTCGGGCAAGTTTGTTATCCATGCCGGCAGCTCATCGAAGGATATCCGGCTATCGGATATCGTTGAATTGAAATAACCATGACAGAGTAGAGAAGTCGATATGTTGCCAGTCTGGAAATGTGCCGTCTGTTTTCTTCTGATGCTCAGCACAGGCAGTGCGCAGCGTTCTTCGTTCGTCAGTACCAAAGGAGGAGAAATTATAACGCGAGACGGAACACCGATCCTCCTTCGCGGAATAAATCTCGGCAACTGGCTCGTGCCGGAAGGATATATGTTCAAGTTCAAAACCGCAAATTCTCCAAGGACGATCAATGAGGTGATTTGCGAGCTGATTGGTACAGATGAGGCGCGTGTATTCTGGAAGAAGTACCGCGATAATTACATTACACGAGATGATATTCAATACATCAAAAAGCTTGGATTGAATTCTATCCGTATTCCTTTTAACTGGCGGCTTTTTGTTTCGGAAGAATATTCGGATCAATGGATCGGACCGGGATTTGAGATGCTCGACCGTGTCGTGGATTGGTGCAGGGAAGCCGGCCTCTGGGTCATTCTTGATATGCATTGCGCGCCCGGCGGCCAGACCGGCGACAATATCGATGACAGCTGGGGGTACACGTTCCTCTTTGAGAATCCGGAGAGTCAGGAACTCACCATCAAGCTGTGGCGAAAGATTGCAGAACGGTATGCACTTGAACCAACCGTGATGGGGTACGATTTATTGAATGAACCAATCGCGCATTTTCATGATCAGAAGAAATTGAATGCGCTGCTGGAACCGCTGTACCAGCGAATGGTCACTGCCATTCGCGAAGTAGATACGAACCATATCGTCTTTCTGGGCGGTGCACAATGGAATGGAAACTTTGGTGTGTTTGGATCGCCATTTGATCCAAAATTGGTTTATACGTTTCATAAATATTGGTGTGATACCACGCAGGCGATGATCCAGGAATATGTGGATTTTCGGGCGAAGTACAACGTGCCTCTCTGTATGGGAGAATCAGGAGAAAATACCGATGCGTGGATATCGGCTTGGCGGAACCTGCAGGAGCGA
>RPQN01000154.1 GCA_003819715.1 Ignavibacteriota bacterium
CGCGATTCTCTCGGTGGTGGCCGTAACATTAAAAAAAAAAGAACGTGAACGCGCGGAGGAAGCCCAGCGGCAGAGTGAGGCACGCTTCAGGGCCCTCGCCGAGACCAGCACGGCGCTCATCTTCATTTATCAAGGTGAACATTTTACCTATGTGAATACCGCTTCAAAATTTGTAACGGGATATTCTGAAGAAGAATTGTTGAAGATAAAATTTTGGGAACTCGTCCATCCGGATTTCCGCGAGATGGTCCATCAGCGCGGGTTGGCCCGGCAGCGCAACGAAAAAGTACCCACCCGGTACGATTTTAAAATCATCACCAAAGAGGGGCTGGAGCGCTGGCTGGATTTTGCCGCCAGTGCAATTCAATACGAAGGCATACCCGCAGGACTTGGCATCGCGTTTGATGTGACGGATCGAAAACAAATTGAGGAACAATTACAGTCGTCGGAGCTTCGCTACCGCATGCTGTTTGAGGCGAACCCGCACCCGATGTGGCTGTACGACGTCGAGACGCTGCAGTTCCTCGAAGTGAATGATGCGGCGGTCAATTTCTATGGTTACAGTCGTGAAGAATTTCTTTCCATGTCGATCAAGGATATCCGGCCCGAGGAAGAGCATAAAGGCCTGTTCAAACATTTGGACAAATCGAAGGATCTGGGCGGGCTTCTCAAATCCGGCATTTGGCGCCATCGAAAGAAAAACGGCAGGATGGTCGAAGTCGATATTACATCCCATACCCTGGAATTCAATGGACATCGTGCAAAGATGATCATGGCCACTGAAATCGCACAACCAAAACCAAAACCAAAACCAAAACCAAAATCCGCCAGGAAGAAGTAACCATCACACTTCGGATCCATCATTCCACGCCTGGATCTTCGATCCGCCGCTGATGTTCTCCACGTCACGTTGGATGAACGAACCACTTCAAGTTTCTTGACAAACCATCAAGATTCCATTATATTAATTTACTCTTACTTATTTTTCTTTTTTTTGAGATATTCGGAATGCGCAGCAGTACCCTATGCTTACGGAATTTGGCAAAGCGTTAATATTCTTAATCATCGGTGCAATATTTGTCGCTCTCGGTCTCGTGGGTGCCTGGGTGTTTCGCCCGCATCGTCCGTATCCGGAAAAGAATGCAACCTATGAATGCGGCGAAGAACCGGTCGGCAGTGCGTGGATTCGCCTCAATGTCCGCTTTTATGTCACCGCTCTTATATTTCTCATTTTCGATGTCGAAGTAGCATTTCTCTTTCCCTGGGCGCTTGTCTATCGGCAGTTCGGATTGATGGGTTTTCTGGAAATGGCTGTGTTTCTCATCATCCTGATTGTCGGATACGCCTATGTGTGGGTGAAGGGTGATTTGAACTGGGACAAACCCAAACCGCAAATTCCCGTTTTCGACCGGACCATTGTTACCGCAGGAAGAATGAGAAGCGTCTCAACAATTTTAGATGATGATGATGTCAATGAAGGGGTGGAGTAAAACCTGTGGGACTTCTCGACCAGCGATTTGAAAATGGAAATGTCTTTATTACATCGCTCGACGGCCTGTTGAATTGGGCCCGCCTTTCGTCGCTCTGGCAGATGCAGTTCGGCCTCGCATGCTGCGCCATTGAAATGATGGCGGCGTCCGCTTCCAATTTTGATATTATGCGTTTCGGCGTCATCCCCCGTGCGACCCCGCGCCAGGTGGACGTGATGTTTGTTGCGGGCACGGTGACGATTAAAATGGCCTCCCGTATTAAACGGCTCTACGACCAGATGTCGGAGCCCCGGTACGTTATCTCGATGGGGAGCTGTGCCAACTGCGGCGGACCGTACTGGGAACATGGGTATCATGTGTTGAAAGGCGTCGATCGTGTCATTCCCGTGGATGTCTACATCCCCGGCTGCCCGCCGCGCCCTGAAGCATTGCTCGAAGGAATTATGAAACTGCAGGAGAAGGTCCGTAAAGAAAGTATGATCAGGAAACGGGCGTAAAGAAGTATGACGGCACAAGAAATATTCGATGTCCTGAAAGCGAAGTTTGGCGATGCTCTCCCCGAGGAGAAATTATCTGCAGCGGGTGGTTCTGCGGCTGCAGGATTTTCGCTGCAGGTCTGGATAACGATCGCGCCCGGGAGGACAAAAGAAATCTGTTCGTTTCTCCGTGATGACAGTGAGATGCAATTCGATACCCTGTCATGCCTCAGCGGAGTGGATTATAACAATGGAACGTTTGGAGTAGTGTACCATCTGAGTTCGATGGTGCAGAAACATAAGATTGTCCTGAAAGCGTTTTGCACAAAAGAACATCCGCACATACAATCAGTCAGCAGCGTGTGGGGAACCGCCAATTGGCATGAGCGTGAAGTGTTCGATTTATTCGGAGTGATCATTGACGAACATCCCGATTTACGGCGCATTTTGCTGCCGGATGATTGGGAAGGGAATCCGCTCCGGAAGGACTATAAAGTCCAGGAATTTTATCACGGGATGAAGGTTCCGTACTAACGCTGAATGACCAACCCAACCATGATTCAACCGCCAACCCTTCCGACCAATTATACGGTCAAGCCCGGACAGATCAAGACATCGACCGGCAAAACAATCCGTACGGAAGAAATGATTATCAACATGGGGCCGCAGCATCCATCGACCCATGGCGTGTTGAGACTCGAAATCGTCGTCGACGGTGAAATCATTGTCGATTGTATCCCGCATATCGGATATCTGCACCGGTGTTTCGAGAAACATTGCGAACAGATGACCAATTACCAGCAGGTGATTCCGTATGCAGACCGGATGGATTATTGTTCGGCGATGACGAACGAATGGGCGTTTGCGCTCGCGGCGGAACGGCTGCTGAAGATCGAAGTGCCGGAGCGTGTGGAATATATCCGGGTGATTATGGCGGAATTGCAGCGGATCGCCAGCCACCTTATTGCCGTCGGCACTTACGGCATTGATTCCGGTGCGTTTACACCGTTCCTGTATACCTTTATCGACCGTGAAAAGATACTTGACCTGTTCGAAATGACTTGCGGCGCCCGCCTTCTCTATAATTATATCTGGATCGGCGGTTTATCGCACGACCTGCCCCCGAAATTTATTGAGCAGACAAAAGAGTTTGTCGCGTATTTCCGCCCGCGTGTGAAAATGCTGAACGACCTGCTGAGCTACAATGAAATATTTGTCAAGCGGACAGCCAATGTCGGCGTACTGCCGAGAGAGGTCGCCATAAACTATGCCGTCAGCGGTCCGCAGCTTCGCGGGTCGGGCGTGAATTGGGATTTGCGCCGTGACGATCCCTTCGTCATCGATCATAAACTGGATTGGCAGCCGCAGGTCGGGAAAGGCGAAGTGGGGACGGTCGGCGATTGCTGGGATCGGCATATCGTACGTATGCGCGAGATGGAACAAAGTCTGAATATGATAGAACAGGCTCTTGCCGGACTGCCGGAAGGCAATGTCAAGGCGGCAATTCCCAAACGCATCCGGCCTGAAAAAGACGCAGAAATTTACGTACGAACAGAAGCATCACGCGGTGAATTGGGATATTATATCATCAGTGACGGCACCGCCAGTCCGTTCCGTGTGAAAGCCCGCGGTCCGGCATTTGTGAATTTAAGTGTTCTGCCGGAAATTGTCCGCGGCGGATTGATTGCTGACCTGGTTCTGACTGCCGGCAGTATTGATATTGTCCTGGGCGAAGTGGATCGTTAAATCTCGAGTCGAACAATGGAATTTATTCAGACATTACTTGCAAATCAGTTAGTCGTCTCCATCTTGTTGAGCGCGCTTCCACTGGTCTTCATCATATTGATGGTTCTTGTGGTCCTCTACACGGAAATGAAAGTCGCCGCCCATATTCAGGACCGGGTCGCCTATATGCGGACCGGGTGGCACGGCGTGCTTCAACCCATCGCCGATATGCTGAAGCTCCTGCAAAAGGAAGATATTATTCCGACCAAAGCGGACAAATTGTTGTTCCGTGCGGCTCCGTTTATTGCATTTACCGGAACGTATGTGGCCTATGCCGTGCTTCCGTTCAGCAGTATCTATATCGGTTCCAATATTAATCTTGGCGCGTTCTTTCTCGTTGCCGCCGGCTCTCTGGTCGTGATAGGAATATTGATGGCAGGATGGGCCTCGAACAATAAATGGTCGTTGTTCGGCGGCGTCCGTTCTGCAGCGCAAATGATCAGCTATGAAATACCGACGGCTCTTGCGGTGATCATCGCGGTGATGATTACCGGATCTTTAAATCTTCAGGAGGTAACGAAGTTCCAGGATGGCGGTATCGGCAACTGGCTGGTATTCGGCGGGCCGCTTCCATGGATGCAGAAATTAATGCTGATGCCGTTCACGGTGATCACCTTTTTTATTTTGTTCGTTGCCTCCATCGCCGAGGTCAACCGCACGCCGTTCGATTTGCCCGAAGCGGAATCGGAACTGGTGCAGGGATTCAATACCGAGTACAGCGGCATGCGGTTCGCGATGTTTTATCTTTCGGAGTATGCCAACCTGTTCACGGTTTCTGCAGTGGTCGTGTCGCTCTTTCTCGGAGGATGGTCCAGTCCTTTCGGGGCGTTCATGTCGGGACCGGTGTGGGGCGTTTTTTGGTTCACCTCAAAAGCATTTCTCTTTATCCTGATCCAGATCTGGATCCGCTGGACGCTTCCGCGCTTGCGCGTCGATCAGCTGATGTATGTTTCCTGGAAAGTATTGACGCCATGGCTCTTTGTCTGTATCTTTGCCGTCGGATTGATTTTAGTCATTTGAAAAAATTGCTCTTGATGAATTGAACATGGGGGATTGAATTTTAGAACTCGTTATGTCATCGATCGGAACATATTTTTATAATATTTTTCATTCACTTTACACGGTCGTCGTCGGGATGAGGATCACCATCAAGCACCTCTTTACCCGCTCGGCAACGGTGCAGTACCCGACCGTGAAAATGAAAATTCCGGAACGCGCGCGCAACCGGTTGTTTGTCAACATCGATGACTGTATCGGCTGCGATCAATGCGCGATGGCGTGTCCGGTCGATTGCATCACCATTGAGACGATTAAATCCACGCCGGATATGGATTTAGGGATGACTTCAAAAAACACGAAGAAGCGGCTCTATCTTCCTCGTTTTGATATCGATATTGCGAAGTGCTGTTATTGCGGACTTTGCGTCTGGCCATGTCCGACAGAATGCATCGTGATGACCGATGTCTATGAATTTGCTGAATATGACAGAAAAGATTTAATTTACAGTTTCAGCAATATGACCGAGGAGGAAATCGCAGCAGCAAAAGTACGGTTGGAACAGTACAACCAGGAACAAGCTGCGAAGAAAGCCGCTGCAGTGCCGGCAAAAGAACCGGCACCGCCGGCCGCGAACCCGTTGCCCCCGTCGGTTCCCGATATCGGCAAGGCGTAAAAGTGCGTTTTAATTTTTCTGTTCCAGGTTGCTTTATACTGATGACGTGATCGCTATGGATCTCTATACCATAATCTTATATTTCTTTGCTGTCGTCACGCTGGGGTCGGCCTGCATTGTCGTGTTTTCGCGGAATATTGTCCGTGCGGCATTTGCGCTGCTGTTCGCTTTTTTCGGCGTTGCCGGAATCTATATATTCCTGCTCGCCGATTTTATTGCGATCACCCAGCTGCTGATCTATGTCGGCGGAATCATGGTCCTGATGCTCTTCAGCGTCATGCTGACGAGTCATCAAATTAATGTTGATGCAAAAACAGGGACGATTCAAACTCTTCCGGCGATTCTGATCGCTGCCTGTGTCGGGGGTGGCGTCATCTGGGTTTTTTGGATAACGGATTGGAAAGAGAAGTCGGATCTGCCGGTGATCGATACGACTGCCGCGAAAATTGGAGAGCTGCTTCTCACGAACTATCTGCTGCCGTTTGAAATCGCTTCGGTGGTGCTGCTCGTCGCACTGGTCGGTGCGGCGATGATTGCACGAAGAGAGAAGAAGGGGTAACAGGCTATGGAAGAGGTTGTCAAATTTCTCCAGCATCCCGGTCTCACGCATTATCTCATCCTCAGCGGTCTGTTGTTCTCGCTGGGATTGTTTGCTGTGCTGACCCGGCGGAACGCCATTATGGTGCTGATGGGCGTCGAACTGATCCTGAATGCGGCGAATATCAATTTTGTTGCCTTCTCGCGCTATGTCAGCACTTCGATAGATGGACATGTGGTGGCAATTTTTGTGATCATTCTTGCCGCTGCTGAAGCGGCTATTATGCTGGCGATCGTCCTGAACATCTATCAAAACTTCAACACGGTAAACGTGGACGATATCAATCAATTGAAAGATTAATAGTTCGAAGTTCGGAATTCGAAATTATCACTATGTCGCAGGAAACCTTATTTACTCTCGCGTTGGTCGTCTGGCTGGTCCCGCTGCTGGATTTTGCCGTTCTGATCTTCTTCCATAAACGGCTGCCCCGTTCCGGCGACTGGTTTGGAACATCCATACTCTTTGGTGCACTGATCCTGTCGTTCGTTATCCTCTTTACGAAACTGAATGTCTATCATGATCAGACCCTGCAGACATCGGTGACATGGGTGGATTTCGGCAGCGTGCCGGGCCTGGGCCCGTTACAGATCAATCTCGGCATCATGATCGATAATATTGCGGCGATCATGCTCGTCGTCGTCTGCATTGTCAGTTCGCTGGTGCATCTGTTTTCAATCGGGTATATGAAGGATGACGTCCGCTACGGCCGGTATTACGCGTATCTCGGATTATTTTCATTCTCCATGCTTGGCATCGTTCTGACCAATAATTTATTGTTAATGTACGTGTCGTGGGAATTGGTCGGATTGAGCTCCTATTTACTCATCGGTCACTGGTTTGAAAAGAAGTCGGCATCCGATGCTTCCAAGAAAGCATTCATTGTCACGCGCATCGGCGATGTCGGAATGTTCATCGGCATTTTGATTCTCTTTCAGACGTTTCATACCTTCACGTTTGATACCATTTTTGAGGCGATGAAAGCGGGCCAGATTCCGTTTGGAAGCGAAGCATGGCTGACCGCCGCCGGACTCCTGATCTTCTGCGGAGCGGTCGGCAAGTCGGCGCAATTCCCTCTCCATGTCTGGCTGCCGGATGCAATGGAAGGCCCGACACCCGTCAGCGCACTCATTCACGCGGCGACCATGGTGGCCGCCGGCGTCTATTTGGTGACGCGCACATTTGCAATGATGACGGCGGATGCGTTGATCGTGATTGCCTGTATCGGAGCAATCACCGCATTCATTTCAGCAACCATTGCCATTGCACAAAACGATATTAAGAAAGTGCTCGCGTATTCGACCGTCAGTCAGCTCGGCTATATGATCATGGGTCTCGGTGTCGGTGCTTACTCCGCCGGATTTTTCCATCTCACGACGCATGCGATGTTTAAAGCCGGATTGTTTCTCGGTTCCGGTTCCGTCATTTATGCCATGCATAACGCGTTGCATCATGCGAATGACCACAGTACCGATGCGCAGGATATTCGCAATATGGGCGGGCTTCGGACGAAGATGCCGGTGACATTCTGGACATTCCTGATGTACACGCTGGCGATTTCCGGTGTGCCGCTCACTTCCGGGTTTTTAAGTAAAGATGAAATTCTTGCCGGTACCCTGGCGTTCGGAAATCTTCATGGCGGCTGGCACTGGCTTATTCCGGTGACCGGATTTTTTGTTGCCGGACTGACGGCATTTTATATGTTCCGTCTTGTCATTCTCACATTTCTTGGTGAACATAAAGACCCTCACCGGTTCGAATCGGTTCATGAATCACCCTGGGTCATGACTGTCCCGCTGGTCGTCCTGGCGGTCCTGTCCTTTTTTGCGTTTTATAGTTTCAATCCCATTGGCGCTTCATCCGGCTGGTTTTATCATGCCGTCACACGGCCCGAATCGGTGGTGCCGGCGGCTGCCGCAGCGGTGAATACAGAATTATTTACAGAGGCATTGCATCACGCACACAGTCTTGCGATGCTCCTGTCGCTCACCGTGGCCGGCATCGGAATTCTCATTGCCTTCACAACATATTACTGGAAGAAAATAAACGCAGATGCAGTGGCTGCTGCGCCTGTCGCAAAGGTTCTCTACAGGTTCTTCCTCAACAAATGGTATTTTGATGAGTTCTATCAATTCACGGTTGTCCGGGGGACGGATATCATTGCAAATGCGTACCGCGGGTTCGATAACGTGATCATCGACGGCATCGTCAATGGCGTAGCGAAGTGGACCGTGGGTATTACGCACGGGGTGAAACACACGTGGGAAGAGGGAATCGCCGGATCCATTTTCTATCTTATCATATTCGCCCTGTTATCGCTCTTCATCGGCTGGCAGGTCACGTTCGGTCTGCTCGGTGGGAATGGCGGCACTCTTGCACTCATCGAGTGCGGTGTGCTGGGGCTGGGCTCCGCAGCGCTCTCATTCTTTCTCTTCTATGTCGGTGTCGGCGGGTTTGACAATAAGATCATCGATGGCATGGTGAACCTCGTTGCATATCTCGGAGGCTTTTTTGGTTTGCTGGCACGCAAGCTTCAGACAGGAAAAGTGCAGACCTATCTCGCTTTTGCACTCTTCGGCGTCATGGTGTTTTTCTTGTGGTTTAGGTGATTTGAGTATTGAATAAGATCTCTTAAGGAGTTGAGTCTCATGACTTTCCAACTATTTGGTATCGGAATATTAAGCTGGATTACCTTCCTGCCGGTTCTTGGCATGATCATTGTCCTGCTGATTCCCAAGGAAGCACGCGGCGCCATGAAGTGGACCGCGGTCGGCATCACGTTCCTCCAGGTGGTGCTTGCGGTGGTGATCTATGCAAACTTCAATTATAATCTCGGCGGCATCAATTCTCAGGAAGGGATGCAATTCGTTGAGAAAGCAAAATGGATCGATGTCCAGGGCGTTTCGTGGTTCGGCCGTGTGCTGATAGAATACTTTCTCGGCGTCGACGGCATCAGTGTGCCGATGGTCATTCTTACTGCACTGATCAGTTTTATTGCGGTCATTGCTTCATGGAAGATCGACAAAGCCCTGAAAGGGTACATCGTCATGCTTCTGCTTCTTGACACCGGTATGATGGGTGTTTTTGTGGCGCTCGATTTTTTCCTGTTCTACGTCTTCTGGGAACTCATGCTTCTGCCGATGTATTTCCTGATCGGCGTCTGGGGCGGCCCCCGGCGCGAATATGCTGCAATTAAGTTCTTCCTGTACACGCTTGCGGGCAGCGTGCTGATGCTTCTGGCAATGATCGCACTGTATTTCAGTGTGACGATCATTGATCCGGCAACGGGCGAGAAGCTCCACACCTTCAATTTACTGGCAATGATGAATCCGGCAAACTTTGAACCGAACTCCCTGCTTGCCGGTTTCGGCACGCAGATGCGGACGCTGGCGTATGCGGCGCTGTTCATTGGATTTGCGATTAAAGTGCCGATCTTTCCATTTCATACGTGGCTGCCGGATGCGCACGTTGAGGCACCGACAGCGATCAGTGTTATTCTTGCCGGCGTTCTGCTGAAGATGGGCGCGTACGGACTTATTCGAATTAGTTTCCCGATATTTCCGGAACTGGCTCAGAAATATGCATTTGCCCTTGCGGTGCTGGCATTCATTAATATTGTCTACGGCGCATTATGCGCAATGGCACAGACGGACTTTAAAAAACTGATCGCGTATTCGAGCGTGAGCCATATGGGC
>RPQN01000155.1 GCA_003819715.1 Ignavibacteriota bacterium
GCGCACCCGGAAATGGATAGCAGGATGAAAGAAAAAACAATGAAGAAAATATTTTTAGGGACAGGGGACTGACGCACAGATTGCTTTCGTACTATTCTTTATTTGAGACTAAAAAAAATTAGCAATCGTCTATCGGTCAGTCCTTTAGTAAGTGATGTTGGTGTTACAACTGTGATTAAGCTAGCAAACATTTATGAGATATTCAATACCATCCCAAGAAATCCCATGGAAGTTCGAGACAACGACTAAAATGTAGTCGTTTCCATTGTAGAAATCAAGTATTCACTCGAGAAAAAAATCACCGATATTTCAACCGACGCTCAAGGGATTGAGTGAAAATGTAAGAAAGAAGATGACAATACAAAACCATC
Organism: Ignavibacteriota bacterium; assembly: GCA_003819715.1. Lineage (GTDB taxonomy): Bacteria > Bacteroidota > Ignavibacteria > UBA10030 > UBA10030 > Fen-1298. The sequence continues at coordinate 372 of RPQN01000155.1, forward strand.
CGATGACCATACGTCTTCGGTCGATCGGAGTCTCATCGGCAACCGGAGGATGATATAACTTAACGACGTAGAGAGCGATCATTGCCCAAAAGAACCATGCGGACCAGCTGTATTGAGCGAAGGGTACTATCTGGCCTATGTCCCTTTTATAGACAAACCCCAACAATGTTCTGAGGAGTGCATCGGAAAGAGAAGGGGCGCTCAGTGCAAGGAGGGCATAAAATGATGTCTGCGCAATCCTTTTATGATAGCGGCCAAACATCGTATATATTAAATGGCCTCCATCAAATTGTCCCATCGGAATAAGGTTCAGTGCCGTCACGAACAATCCGAACCATCCGGCACAAAGAAACGGATAGTGATAGATCTCGCTCATGGGCGGCACAAACTGCAGCAACGGATGGGTTAAAATATTTTGCAATCCTGAATAGAGCAGCGTATTCCCAAAAGCCAACGGCACCCCATGCGCTGCTGCGGATGCATTCAGAGTAAAATCATAATCGGGATGAATTGAAAGTATAAAATTTGCCGGTGGAAGGTTCAGAAATCCGTATATCAACACAAGAAGTGAGGCAAAAAAACCAGCGATTGGACCGGCAACTCCAATATCAAACATTGCTTTTTTTGATGGGACAACCGACTTCGTTCGAATCACTGCGCCAAATGTGCCAAAATTCAGAAAAAGTTGAAGGAGAGCCGGAATTGGCGGAAATGGGAGGAAATACGGCAATGTTGCATCCACATGGTGAAATCGGGAAGCAAAATAATGTCCAAATTCATGGCATGCAAGTATGAATAGAATGGATGCCGAATAGGGAATGCCAAGATAAAAATTTGCGAGATCGAATGGATCCCTGTTCAGCCACAGGACTCCCGCAACAGTCGTTGTAAAGAAAGTTATTATGAACAGACCTAAATGTAATAATGGCCGGAGCACCAGTTTCAATGATCCGGTTTTGGGGCTCATTTCAGGCTCTGTCATATTTTGATATTCGTCCATTTCGTAAAATCTTATAAATTCTTTTCTAAGATACAGTAAATTCCATTCACTTATCACGTTGGTGTTTGTCCCGAACGGTGAACCAGACGGGATTCGTCATACAAAAATGTGCTTGCCGATCGGCGGCGTCCGCAGGTGAAGTCCATGATTCTGCTCGAATGTAACACTCTTCAGAAATCTCTAAGAAGAATTTCCGGTCCCATTCATATCCCAGTTTTTTTTCGCACAGAATTTCCGTTTCATGACCACCAATGATACCTTTAAAGACCTTGACGTACTCTATGGTGCCGTATTCAGTTGACGTTCGTACTTCAAGCAGAATCGTGTGTTTTGTCCCCGCATAACTGCATCCAATGGAACTCAAATGGAACGGCGATGATTCGACACTGAGATTCACAACGGGTCCATCGGAGATGATCGATTTACCGGAACGGAGAGTTTGTAAGATCCCGTTTTCGGAGATCGATTCAAGGAAGACGCCCGTCCTCATTTTTCCAAACAATTGGCGGTCCATTTCTCGAATTTTTAAAAATGGTATTCCAATCTGTCTGAATCGATTGAAATTGCCATGGGCATCATTTCCTGCCATGGTAAAAAGATGCTTCCCCTGGAGAAGCGCCTTGATCCAAATTCTGTATCCGTCGTTAAATCCGGCACTGGTTTGACCGTTGGCGAATTGAATTCCGGATAATTTGTCACCATCAAAATCCCGTTCCTGCCATTTGCCTCGACCCAATAGTAACCGTTGAAGAATTGAAACTGGTTCCCTCGGATGTGCGGCATAGGTGATCGAATGCGATTCCAGGATGTCAAAAATTTCACCGAGAGCGTGTTCGCTCCGGGTCTTCAGCCATTGTTCGGCCCCATCACCTTTTCCGTTAATGAAATTCTTATTGCCAAGCAAGAGCAGATGAACATTCTGGCCGGAGGAATTACGGCTCGTCACTTCCTCGCCCCGTATCACAGCAAAATCGTCATGGGCCGAATTGAGTTCATCAACTTCTTTCTGAAATGATTTCCATTTTGGCAAATTGGGATCATTTAACAAATAATTATCGACTTCATCGTCCAAGTCGTATGAATGATCCGTTGCGCAGAAAAATGAGAGCCCTAATGATTTGCCTAACCGTACCGATGCTCCCAGGGGAGAGCCGTACTCGACCTGGTCATCCGTGTAGCTGGAGTGCGAATGACATTCCCCGAAATTCAAATTTTTAAATCTTGGTAATGGGGTCGGTGAAATAGAGACGTTCAGGTTTTTACGGGACGAAGTTTTATAATTATCGTTATGGTAAAATCGCTTTTGCCTGCCATCGTTAAGTTCAAATAATACATCACATTCGATATTTCCGGTTAAACCTGTTACGGGTATTTCAAAAATGTGCCACCAGAGCTTTTGATTTATTTCTAAAGTCGAATTTAGAAGGTTCATTTTATGAACAATGGAATTCCCGGCGCGGATATGAAGTGTGATTCCATTCAATGCAACAGGGTAGAGATGTGCATCCTTGACAAGAACCAGGATGGGCAGGGTCGTATTCGGTTCAAGACGATGCGGAGCATCAGCTAAGATTTCCGGTTCTTTCTTGCGGAGAAAGCTGAAGAAATATTTAAAACGGTAATGGGTTTCTGCGTACAGGAAAATCGGTGCCAGCTGCCAGACGATGGAAGGAACTTGAATCAAAATTCCCGCCCTTTCCATTTCACTTTTCCGCCAAAGAACACCAAGAATGGAAGCAATAAAACGTAAAGAATAAAATAAATTTCGAACCAATAAAACCAACGCAAATCTTCTTTTTTATCCAGCCGGCGCAATACCTGATATAAAAACACATAATCCGCTGTAATTTTTATCATAAGCGCTGTTGCGGCCTGCACCACACCACCCCAGAATAGCATGATAAAAGGAGAAAGATGCATGAAAAAGCCAACGACCATAATAGCCAATCCGGCAGGTTTCATGTCAAGTCCGCCTTTGCCCCATCTATGTTTCTGGCGTATGATGTCCAGGATTGTCGGGCAGGGTTTGCTTTCAACAAGGTGTTTTAAATCTATTGGATATTTATAGTTCCATCTGTTTGAATTGACAATTGCTTGAACAACGGTATAGTCTTCTGTGACACTGAATTTTAGTTTTCTATATCCACCAACCTGGTCGTATGCTGACCGGCGAAATGAAAGGTTATTGCCGATACTGCCAAGGGGGTGACCTAATCCGGCTGTTGCTGCAGCCATCCCCAGTATAAAGGTCCAATCCAGAGTTTGCATTCCTTCAAAGGCTGAGGTTGCCTTTTGGAGAGTAAATCCGCCAATAAGTCCGATTTTGGAATTGTACCTCAGTGCAGTCTGCTCTACCCAGGAATGGGGCACGGTGCAATCCGCATCGGTAATCAGAATTATTTCTCCCGTCGAGGCTTCAATTCCCTGGGCTAACGCATTCGCTTTTCCTCGGATGACGGTGTCTTCCGTGACACGAATCGATTTAAAATTGGGATATCGTTTAACAAAATCGTTGCATATCGCTTCAGTACCATCAGTTGACCCGTCATTAACAATAATTACTTCATAGAGAGATGATGGATAAGATTGATTTGCCGCGGATTCCAGACAATCTTTAAGATTCGATTCTTCGTTCCGAGCAGCGATGATGACAGATATCGTCAGGTTTGACGATACAAGTAATTCATCTCGATTCCTTCTCAGGCCAATAATAAAAATTCCTGCCTGACAAAGATAGAGGAATGTTACGACTATAAGAAATATTTCGAAGTTCATGCCGGTAATGTCTTGAAATTAAATCCTTTAGCAAGAAAAACATCGAGGAGCGCCGGAAGATAATCCTGGACTCTTGACGATGTAGAATTATTATCATGGAAAAGAAGTATCGAGCCTTTTCTCGTATTGGGCACAACTCGATTTGATATATCCTGAATGGAACTCAATTTATAATCTTTACTATCGATATCCCAGAGGACACATTCTTTCTTTAATTCACGGAGCACGCTTAACGTCGTCCAGCTGAAATATCCATAGGGCGGACGAAAGTATGGGGAATGTTCACCAACAGCGTTCTCCAGAATCTCTTTCGTACGTAAAATCTCATCTCGTAAAAATGATTTATCCTTGAATAGGATATTGGTATGGGAATATGAATGATTGCCTATTTGATGCCCTTCTGCAGAAATTTGACGGACGAGATCCGGATATTTTTGCGCATTTTGCCCAAGAAGAAAGAACGTTCCCCGGATGTTGCGTTCTTTTAATTTTTGCAGAATGACAGGGGTTGCAAGAGGATGGGGCCCGTCATCAAATGTCAGATGGATGCTTTCATCATTAATGTTAAAGAGGACCGATGGGAAAATTATTTTAAAAAATTGAATATCCCACCTCATCGTCGTAACGATCGCCCTTTCCACTGCATTGAACTTACCTGTCCGATAGCAGCTGCAATCACAATATACGGAACGTGCAAAAGCTCTGCAACGATAAAATGGAACAAAGGAACATGCTGACGAAATAGCCGGGCGCCCGAACGAAGCGTGAAGTAATCGACAATAACTTTGCCTGCAAACGCAATAATCACAGGGAGTAAGAGCCGATGTTCTAAAGGGATTAACAGAAGGTTAATAAAAAAAACAAGGAAGAATAAATACAGGCAAACCAATGTCACAAGGATTGACTTGTCCTCATAGTGGCCCCGTTTATTTGCCCAGCGAATGCGCTGACGAAGGAAGGAGGTCAACGTATTGGAAGATTTCGTAATAATCACAGAATCCGATTCCGGAGCAAACGCAATTCTGCCGATGTTCCTCATCGCCATGCGATTCATGAGCGATTCGTCATCGTTTGAGCTTCCATTGCCGCTAAACCCGCCTAAAGAATAAAACGCCTTCTTCCGATAGGCAAGATTTGCTCCGTTGCATATGATAGGCATTCCTGAACCAATTAAACCTGCTCCGGTCGTAATAAGCCCAAGAAATTCCAGCTGCTCCAATTTGGAAAAGAATTTGCCTGAATCTTGTTCAGCCACCGGTCCGGCAACGAACACGGTTTGGTCATCAAAATGGCGCACCATTATATCGATCCATCTTGGTGGGGCAATACAGTCAGCGTCCGTGGTTAATATGATCTCGCCTTCGGCATGATCGATGCCCGCTGCGATCGCGATAGGTTTACGTCCGATTCCACGTTCCGTTACAGCCGGTAAAGAATGGAGATGAATGTTGGAATAACGATCCGCAAAAGACCTGACGATGGATGCAGTCTTATCGGTAGAGCCATCGTCGATAATAATTATCTCATATTTCGCGACGGGGTATGTTTGTTGGATAAGGGACTGAAGACAGGGACCGATAGATTTTTCTTCATCGCGGGCTGCAACGATAACCGTTACAATAGGTTGTGCCGCTCCAGGTGAAGCGTTCCTGAGCGAATACAGACCTATTCGGACGCGCGTTATGAAATAAACGTAATAAATCGTGACCATTGAAAGTAAGGCAAGTGCAATAGTCTCAATCATAGATCTTCGTTTTGGAATCCTAAAAAATTTCCGGTCAACCCATGCATCAGTGTACTCATTTGAACATTCAGTTCTACAGATAACAATATTATCAGGTCGAACCGCATAAATACGATATTGGACGTTTTATCGTCCTTGTTATTTTTTCTTAAGGAATTGAAAGCTGGTCAATGCTGAAAAATGTCCAAGTTTTATAAAATAGGTCCCCAGGAGACTGGGTATGAACACGTTTATGAAAAAAAGGAGCAATGATGCATTCAATGCGGCCGCTTGTGATATGCCATAGGTCGAAAAGAAAAAGATCGAACCTGCTTCTCTGATGCCCAGATCGCCGATGGATATCGGGAGCATAGATTTCACAAACATCATCGCACTGGTTCCGATAAATGTATGGGTAAAATTGATAGATGCGAAACTATTGATCAAAAAATACATTTGAAGGATGAGGACCAGATGAAATATAAGCGTATACAGAATGGTGACGAACAATTGCCGCCGATTGAGAAGATCGAAACCATCCAGGACTCCTGATATCCAGTTTTTTTTAAAAAGAGTGGCATTAATGCGTCGACCGAGTGATGCCGCCAGGCCCAGACGCAGAACAAGAACTCCGGATAACAGGAAAACAATCAGAATGGATGATGCGATAACGTATGGATTATCAAAAACCAGGCACGCGAGACTGATCAGGCCTGCACCGCCGGTCAGGATGAAAATTTGTGCTTTATCCAACAGGGTCAATCCCACCAGATGGGAACGCTTCGCATCGGTGACGTGCAATGCTCTGCCCGCGAAGTCTCCAATTTCTCCCGGAGTGAATGAGCCGAAGGAGATGCCCAGCATGACCGATCCAAATGCTTCGGCATAGGTCGGTTTCTCTTTAACCGTGCGAAGCATGGTATGCCATTTGATTGTCCGTATACCGATGTTTGCACACAAGAGCAGCGCTGCAGACAAGATGGATATCGCGTCGGCGGTCTGCAGAGCAAGAAGGACATTCCGCCATTGAACCAATGAGAAAATAAAATACAGAACCACGATACTGACCATGATGCGAAGCGCGAAAGAAATTCCTTTTTTCCACGCTTGGGATGGATTATCGGGCGCCGTATTCTTTAGCTCTGTTTCCATGCGAACTTTCTGAACAATCCCAGCGGACCAATACATGAATTATAGAGTATATAGAAAATCTCCATGAGGAAAAATGAACTGCGAAAACGTGATGCATCGAATACCATGCTGGAGTATCGAAACAAAAGAAAATCGCCGACGACTTTTGATGCAATGGCCGCACCCAGGATGGGAAGTGAAATGACATTCAGCATCAAGAGAATGGGAGAGATCAACAGCAGTAAATTTGACGAATGGTAAATGAAAAAAAAGAGCATCATCGGAACCGTGAAAAACTTTGCAGCGGAAAAATGCCTCTTCCGCTGTTCGACGAATTGCCGGAAGCTGACTGGAGGGACCGTGGGAACAAAACTTTCACGATGTGTCACATACTGAATCTTCCACGCGGTTTGTCTGCGCACGACCTGTAAGAACAGATCGTCATCCCCGCTGATCGACATCTTAATTTGTTCAAAACCATGGACCTCTTCATAGACGTTCCGCCTGTACGCAAGATTTCTTCCAGTGCAAAGCCAGCCCGCATTCCATCCGATGGAACCGGCGGCCCAGCTCGCTGCACGGAATTCCTCGTATGCAATAAATTTCAATAACCATGCTGCGAGGAATCCCGTCTCAGAAACCGAGAGGGGCGCTTCCTGATACGGCGAATACCCCGCCACCAGCCCCACCCCGGGAGTAAATGACCTGACTAATTGTTCAATCCATGGTGAGAGGGGAAGGCAGTCCGCATCCGTGAAGCAGAGAATTTCACCTCTGCTTGCTTCTATGCCGGCCCGGAGCGCGTTTTTCTTCGCCGGCATGTCGTCTGACAGATCCGTGATGTCGATGCGTTGAATATGGGAATACCGGTTCTGGAAGCCGGAGATCAATTCTGCCGTGTGGTCCGTCGAACGGTCATTGACAACAATGATTTCACATTTTGAATAGGTTTGATGCACCAGGCATTCGAGGAGCGGACCTAAATTCTTTTCTTCATTGCGCGCCGCGACGATAATGGAAACCAGGGGCCGATCCTTGCTGGTCGTGCGTGCTAATCGCATTATTCCTGCAATCAACCCGAGATGAATCGCGAGGTAGAACGCAGCACACAGCAAAAGAAGAAGTCCGGCGATAGTTGAAATTTCCATCATAGTATCATAATCGCAAATAAAGGGTTCGGATGCAACGCCCGGGCGAACGCACCATGGTCCGGGAAAATCTTCCGCACGATTGAAAATCGCATATCTTCCATATATATTATAAACAAAGATCAACCATTCGCGAAAATGAAAATGAAACCACTGGTTATAGGATTAGCGGGGGGTACGGGTTCCGGAAAAACCTCGGTGGCCAATAAAATATTGGACCGTCTCGATCGAAATCATATCGTCGTACTGCAGCACGATTCGTATTACAAGGATCTCGATAAATTTGGCGGAATCACACCGGATAAGATCAACTTCGATCACCCGGATTCGCTTGAGACGGATATCCTCATTCAACATATCTGGCAGCTCTGCGAGGGGAAGACGATTTATCAGCCTATTTATAATTTTGCGACCAACCGCCGAATGATCGAAACGCAGCAGATCGCCCCCAAAGATATTATCATCATCGATGGTATTCTTATTTTTGTTGAAAAGCGGCTGCGCGAATTGATGGACATAAAAATATTTGTCGATACCGATGCCGATGAACGCCTGATCCGAAGAATACGCCGTGATACCATTGAACGCGGCCGCTCGGTAGAAACGGTCATGAATCAATATCTGGGAACGGTAAAACCGATGCATCTGGAATTTGTGGAGCCCAGCAAGCACTGGGCCGATATCATCATCCCCCGCGGCGCGGATAATCTTGTTGCAATTGATATGGTGGTGACAAAAATTAAATCGATGCTCGCTGCCCAACAGTAACCGGCCTTACACTTTTAAGATTATTTTTCGTTCATAGGTGAATGAAAAGCCCGATGAGCGCTCTCCGAGCCCTTGGTTGACTCTCCGTCAAAAATCCGATATCTTCATCATAGTGACATAATTTCTATCAACGATTTGCTTCCAGAATCATCGGACTTTTGTGAAACACCAGCAAAAATTTAAAAATAGTAAACGAACTGCAGTACCGGCGCCTGAACGTAAAGTGGTATCGACGTATCAGAAAACGGTTCTGGATAACGGCGTACGGGTGATCACAGAAGAAATTCCCCATGTGCGGTCGCTCTCGCTGGGCTTCTGGATCGAAACAGGTTCACGGGATGAGTCTCCTCAAAACAACGGCATATCGCATTTCATTGAACATATGGTTTTTAAGGGCACGAAGAAGCGGAATGTGAAAGAAATTGCCCAGAGCATTGAATCGGTCGGCGGCTACCTGAACGCATTCACGAGCAAGGAACACACATGTTACTATGCACGCGTTCTCGACGAACACCTCGAGCTGGCGACAGACGTATTAAGTGACATGGTGTTTCAACCGACGTTTCCCGAAAAAGAGCTGCTGAAGGAGCGGAATGTCATCCTCGAGGAATTAAAGCAGGCGGAGGATGATCCGGATGATATCATCCAGGATTATTTTGAGAAAGCTCTTTTCAAAACCCATCCCCTGGGGATGCCGGTCATCGGGAGCGCGGCTTCGATCGCCTCTATCAATCGAAACAATCTCATTCAATACAAGACCGACCATTACACGCCGTCAAATCTGGTTA
>RPQN01000156.1 GCA_003819715.1 Ignavibacteriota bacterium
GAGTACCGTTCCTATCGCACAACCATGAACAACCGGATTGCTGAAATTGATCACCTTGGGCTGAAACGGTTCTTTAATCTCGATACCGCTGCGTATAAAGATGGAGCACTGGATTCAAAAACGAAAGAACTGCTCGGCTTGGTCGCGTCCGCTGTACTCCGCTGCAACGATTGCATTGATTATCACCTTATCCAATGCATCGACGCCGGATGGAGCAACGAGGAGTTGTACGATGCTCTCAACGTTGCTTTGATCGTGGGCGGAAGTATTTTTATTCCCCACCTGCGCCATGCAGTGGAAACCATTGATACGCTTCGTGCCGAACGCAAACCGGTTGAAGTATAGGATTGTCATGTTGCCGGAAGATTTCCTCGCGATGGGACACCGTTCACTGCTTGCCCCGTCGAGAAGATGATTCTATTTTTTCATTATCCTTATGAGGAACTGCCTATGCCCATCTCTGAACATCTCCCATTGCTCCTCGCTGCGGTCACCGGTTTATCGATCCTCCTTGCTCCGCAAATCTCTGCACAGCAGATTCCGCCGGACTGGATGAATAAATCCAGAATATCACTTGAACAAGAACTGACCGCCCTCTACGGAGAGGCACAGCGTCCGCGGCTTCAGCAGGGGCTCAAGCAGATCGCCGAATTCTGGCGGCCTGACGATGGCCTTGCAGAGGTGTTCGAAGAATTTGTCCGGAAGAACTTTGCAGGCGATCAGGCGACACTCGATGTCATGTTTCACCGCTACGAGTATTTACTGGAACAGCTCAACGGCCATCTCACGGAGATCAACCGGGAATTTCGGCAGCAGTCCGATCTCGATCTCGGTAAAATTTATCCATTCGATGAGACGTTTGCGGGCTACGCTCCCGGCGCACATATTACGGACGATTTCTTCCAGAATAAGCTTGCATTTATCATACTCCTCAATTTCCCGCTCACGACACTGCACGAACGTCTCACGGAAGGCGGAGGATGGTCGCGCCGCCAATGGGCGGAAGTTCGATTAGCCCAGCAATTCGCAAAACGCATTCCCGCGGAAGTCAATCTGTCTGTCTCTCGGATTTCTTCCGAAGCAGAGCAGTATATTTCTCAATACAATATCTATATGCACCACCTGATCAATAACAATGGGGTGCGGCTCTTTCCGCCGAAACTCCGGCTGCTCGCCCATTGGAATTTACGCGACGAACTGAAGGCGAACTATAACGAGGGCAAAACGGGATTTGCAAAACAGATCATGATTCAACAGGTCATGGAACGAATCGTGACACAGACCATCCCGGAAGTCGTCATCAACAATCCTGCGGTGGACTGGAATCCGTTCTCCAACGAAGTCACCGCTGCAGCGGTGAAAGACGAGGATGGTCCGTTGAATGTTCCGGTAAAAATTACGAATGCACCTGAGCCGGATCTGCGATATGCCACATTATTAAAAACCTTTCTCGCATCAACCAAGATTGATCCTTATTCGCCGACTGCGCCTACTCTGATCGCCCGCCGGTTTGACGAGAATCGTGAAATCCCGGAAGAACGCGTGAAAGCGCTCCTCGAATCGGTCGTCGGTTCGCCGCTGGTGCCGAAGATTGCATCGTTGATCGAAGCCCGCCTTCACCGTCCCCTGGAGCCCTTTGATATCTGGTATAATGGATTTCAACCCCGCAGACAATATACCGAAGCCCAGCTTGATGAAATTGTCAGAAAGAAATATCCGACCGCCGACGCCTACAAAGCAGATATCCCCAATATGTTGATGAAACTGGGTTTTACGAAAGAGCGTGCAGAAACCATCGCCGGGAATATTGAAGTTGATCCTGCTCGCGGATCGGGTCATGCGATGGGCGCCGGAATGAAGTCCGCTCATGCGCACCTGCGGACCCGCGTGGAAAAGAATGGAATGAATTACAAGGGATTTAATATCGCGGTGCATGAGATGGGACACAATGTCGAACAGACATTATCCATGAACGACATCGATCATTATTTACTTAACGGCGTACCAAACACCGCATTCACGGAAGCGATCGCCTTCGTGTTCCAGGCGCACGATCTGGATTTGCTGGGATGTTCGGCATCCGACCCGCGGGGTGAAGCGTTAAAAACGCTGAATGATTTCTGGGCGGTGTATGAAATTGCCGGTGTCGCGCTGGTGGATATGGAAGTATGGCATTGGATGTACGGCCATCCCTCAGCAACACCTGCCCAGCTAAAAGATGCAACTCTGCACATTGCCAAAAATATCTGGAACAAGTATTATGCTCCGGTATTCAAGAAAAACGATGTGCAGCTTCTCGCGATCTATTCGCATATGATCGACAGTTATATGTACCTGCCGGATTATCCCATCGGACATCTCATCGCGCACCAGATAGAAGTTCAGGTTAAAAAAAGCGGAAGTGTCGGCAAAGAAGTGGAACGTATGGTGAAAGCGGGATCTATTTCTCCGGATCTGTGGATGATCCATGCCACCGGATCACCGGTTGGAAGCGAAGCGTTGCTGCAGGCAACGGAACTGGCCATAAAAGAGTACCGGGAATAAAATTTAAAAATCCTCCCGATTTTTCACACCGGGAGGATTTTCTTTTCTGTTCACTCTCCTGAAGGAAGGCGGAGCTATCTCCCCAGCCAGTAAGTCAATTTTATCATAAAGATGTTATCCGACTTCGCATCCAGCAGGCGGTTATACGATCGGTGGAATTCAAAATTTCCATTACTGTCATATTCGGACCGGCTTTGCGTCCAGACAAAAAATAATGTCGAGCCCGGCAAGTACTCCCATCGCAACACCGCATTCCCGCGCAGCGATACCCTGCTGAAACTCGGATGATCCTGAGAAAACATCGGTGCAGGACCGGCCCCGTCCGGATCAAGATATATTTTCCGGTTGCCGTCGCTGAATGAAGAATCGGCAAACGTCGACCTTCCGCTTTGTCCAAACACATTAAAATCAAACGATCGCGGCCGAGCCAGTTCTTTGAAGCTGGTATAATCTCCCGTTGCAAAGAGCGGCTGAATAAACATCTGAAAGCTCAGTGTGGGACTTAATGTCCAATTCAATCGGATTTGTGCGGACAATTCCTTGTAGTTCATGTCGGCAAATACATATCTCTTCCCGTACGTTAACGCTGCGGTGGGGTCTGAAAAAGCGTCTACCCATTGCGCCTTGCTCGAATTATATGTGAATCCCGGCCCGATGGTAATCGACAGATTTGACGAAGGGCGCATGGTAAGATAGAGATTGAGACTGTGATAAAATCCGTCTTTGCCTTCGTAGGCGTACCAGTATGCTTCCTCAATGTAATCGTTCCGGCCGTCCGTATAAAAATCAAATCCATATTCGTACGCCGGAAGATTGAGCATCAACGGGCCGCCGCGGGTTCGCCGGTTGTCGACGCTTTCAAAACCATAGTCATAATAGAATCCGAACGTGTGATAATTTGTAAACTGGTAACTCGATCTTGTCCAGAGTCCGCGCCACGTCACATTTCCCCCAAAATCGCTGCTGACAAAGTACGAACCATACAACTCGATATTCCGGTAATACGGTGTCGGATCATTCCATCGATATCCCGATGCAATATGATAATTCACCGCATCCGTCCGGGAAAGGAAGCCCAGATCACCGGATTCAAAACCGGGACTGACGAATCCTAATGCCGCATTGAGCATGAGCCTTCCTTTTTGCTTGTTCAATGTGTAGCGCCCTGCAAAACCATCCATGGAGGTTGCAGAACTGTCCACCGAGAGATGGGTTGCATCGGGACGTTCAAAATAATGGGGCCATCCCTGCTGAAGATTGAGCATCCGTTCTTTTGATCCTGTGACGCGGGAGAACACGGTCCAACCGGATACCATATACTCTTTCCCGGTATCGATCGCGGTCCATCCGTCAAGCCCGCCCAGGAATCCATCTGCGTTCACTTCAGATCTCATTCCTTCATCCTTAAAAAACCGGTGTGTGAAAGTTGTGAGCAGCCCAATTCCCTGTTTCCCATCGTTAAAATCACGCTGCACCCGTCCAATCGAGTACGACGTCAGAGGTTCTACTTCCCAATCCTGTTGAACTCCCCCTGTTTCGAATCGTGCATATTCCCGGTTCGTGACCGCCTCAATCACTCCGACATTCCAGCCATTAAACATTTTACCGGTTAGTTTTGCCGCGCCCAGAATTCGTGTCCCTTGAGGCTCATCCGCATAATCGTTATCGGGAAGCCCCCGCTCGGGAGTACGCCCTATTCGGCGACTATAAAAGAGACTGGGATTGGACCAGTTAAAAGTCCAATAACTGTTGACGCCGCCCTGACCGAATGAAAAAATATTCATGCCTTCAAGAAAAAAAGGCCGCTTCTCATTAAAATAAGTTTCTGCGTCACTTAAGTTTACCACTGCTGGATCAACTTCAACCTGGCCGAAATCCGGATTGACCGCTCCATCGAGTGTCAGGTTGCTTCCCAGACCAAGTTTGAAGTCGGCGCCAAAATCGGGTTTATATTTTGAGCCTGAATTGAAGGGATCTCCTGATTTGTGCTGTAAATATTCAGCACGTCCCGTCATATAAGGAGTCGCCTCAAAACGTGATGGAGGAGTAACATGTTCTATCCCGACAAGTTCTGACATTCGCGACACGAATCCGCTTTCATTGCGCGGAGTATAGACCGTCAATGACTCTTCTTTCTTTCTTCCGATCACTCGTAAAAATGCAATTCCCCATGTATACTTTTCCTGTTCTTCAAAACGAAGCTGTGAAAAAGGAATACGCATTTCAACCGACCAACCATCCGGAAGCAAAACGGGTTTTGCTTCCCATACTCCGTTCCATGAGTCATCACTCCAGTCATCATTATAAAGAATTCCGTCGATGAGTGTGCCGGCTGCAGAAACGATAAACTTGTATCCATTTCGTTTGTCATGGTACGAATCAATGCCGACGCCAAATTGATCGCCGCCGACGTCGTTATCGCGGCGTGAAAGACGGGCAACGATTGAATCCGGATGTGAATCTTTCAGAAGCGCGCCGATATACAACGCCTCGTCATCGTACGCAACCCACACCTCTGTCGGTTCGCTCACCGGATTCCCTTGATTCGGCTCTTTTTGGTAAAATTCCTTTACCCCCGGCTGTCGATAAATCGACTCGGATAGCACGCCATCAATATGGATTGGTTCTGTGAGACGGACTGCTTTGATCTGTCTTATAAATTCCGGCGGGTTGCCATAAGCACTCCCGGCAAAGAGGAATAAAATAAAGTAGCCAACTCTACGCATCGAATTCCTTGTTTATTTTTATACCTATCAGACTCGTCTTTTGTTAAAAAGGTTGGGGGATATATGCAAAGGTCCCTTCTTGCCCATATCTTCTCATACGAAAGAAGAATCACACTTGTTGCATCAAAGTTCCGCTTCCTCCTGGTTCTTCATCGGAAGAATAATAGTAAATACAATAGAGAACAATCAAGACTTGAGACCAATCCCCACGATCCTGGAGGGAATAAACAAATCGAGAACGAGGCTACAGATTAACTGGCTCTTATTATGGGAAGATAGACGTAAAAAGTAGTTCCCTTGCCCACGGTGCTTTGGACGCTCATGAATCCTTTATGCCCTTTGACGATACCGGCAACGATTGACAATCCCAGCCCGGTTCCCTTGGTGATTTCTTTTGTTGTAAAAAACGGTTCGAATATTTTTTCGAGCTGTTCCGACGGTATGCCGGTTCCTGTATCGGCAATGGACCAGACCGCAAATGTCCCTTCAAGCGCGCTGGGAATAGTTTCGGCCATCGTTTTATTTACCGTTTCGGTACTCAGTGTCACCGTCAGGCGTCCTCCTTCCGGCATGGCATCTTTTGCATTAGCAATCAAATTGACCAGGACCTGACGCAACTGTGTTTCATCACCCAGAACGGTCACCGGATCACTCGGCATCTTGCTGATAAATTCAATGTTCTGCGGCATATTTTCCTGAATGACGGAGAGGACTCTGCTCAGCATTCCGGCAGCCTGCAGCGGTATGTGAAGCCCTTCCACTCCCCGGACAAATGACAACACCTGCTGAACCAGATTGATGCTTTGTTCTGCACTTTGGCCGATCGACGTTAACATGGCTTCATCTTTTGGATCTTCATGCCTTCGTTTCATCAGTTCGGCCGCC
Source organism: Ignavibacteriota bacterium (assembly GCA_003819715.1). Classification (GTDB taxonomy): domain Bacteria; phylum Bacteroidota; class Ignavibacteria; order UBA10030; family UBA10030; genus Fen-1298. The sequence continues at coordinate 6,156 of RPQN01000156.1, forward strand.
ATCTTCACCGGAACCAGAAGGTTCTTTAAATCATGCGCCATACCGCTTGCCAGCACCCCAATGCTTTCGATCCGATGCGCTCGCAGCTGTTTTGCTTCCAGGCGTTTCCGTTCTGTCACATCGATGATCACGCCCTCGATATAGCCTTCTTCGGAGAACAACATGCCGGAAACGGAGATACATCGTTCCGTTTTGTCCAGGCGGTGGAGGGACACTTCATAATTTTTAATGGTGCCTTCAGATTTCAGCGTGGAAATAATCTGTTCCCGGTCTGACTGCGGGACGGTCTGGAATATTTGTTTTATTTCTTCCGACGTCTTAACACCGAACATATCCAGGAGTGCATGATTCGCTTCCAGCACATCCCAGGAATTTGAAACGAAGCGCACCATGCCGGCAGGCGAATTCTCGAAGAGGTTGCGGTACTTGCGTTCGCGTTTGGCAAGTTCCACCAGTTCGCGCTGTTTTGCAATCATGTTCCGCCACTGGTAGACCCAGAACACTCCGCCTGCAACAAATCCCAGGAGGATCATTTTAAACCAGAAGGTTTCCCAATAGGGCGGCGTAATGATCACACGGATCGAAGCTCCCTCTTCATTCCAGACACCGTCGCTATTGGATCCCTTCACACGGAAAATGTACTCCCCGCTTCCCAGGTTCGTGTACGTTGCGACCCTTCTGCCCGCATCCGTATAATTCCAACCCTGATCAAACCCTTCCATCATATAGGCATACTGGTTGTCATCCGGGGAGGCGAAATGAAGAGAAGCAAATTCAAAGAGAAAGACATTTTCTTTGTACGACAGATTTATCTCTTTGGTTTCACTGATTGATTTATCTAAAATCACATGTCCATTTATTTCTTTTCCCGCAGAAACGGATTTATTGAATATCTGAAAATCGGTAACCACGATGGGAGGGATATACGGATGATCTTTAATGCTGTCGGGAAAAAAAACGTTAAATCCTTTTATGCCGCCGAAGTACAATTCGCCGTTTTGACTTTTACAGCAGGCATTGACACCGAATTCATTGCTTTGAAGTCCGTGACTGACTTTGAAATTCCTCATTCGTTTTGTACCGGGAGAAAATTTTGAAAGCCCTTCCTGAGTGCCGATCCAGAGATTGCCATGATCATCTTCCAGGATCGATTGAATGGTGTTGCTGGGAAGTCCCTCTGCTTGCCGGTAACGGGTAAACCGGTTTTTCTCCCGATCAAATTTATTGAGCCCGTCAGTCGTCCCAACCCAGAGCACCCCCGACCGGTCTTCATGAAGGCATAGTACTTTGTTGCTGCTTAAACTGTTTGGGTCGTTGGGATCGGACCGGTGATGGATAAATTGATTTTTCTCTCTGTCAAATTGATCGAGACCTCCGGTAGATGTTCCAATCCACAACATGCCATTTCTATCCTCACAAATCGACCAGATAAAATTATCACTCAGGCTATTCGGATTTCGGGGATCTGTCACGTACTGTGTAAATCTATTGTTCTTACGATCGTACAGATTGAGGCCTCCTCCGTACGTTCCAATCCAGAGAGCACCTGACCGGTCTTCGTAAATCGAAAAGACAGAATTACTGTTCAGACTATACGGATTATTTGAATCGAGAAAATAACGGATGAATTTTTTCCTCGTTCGATCCAATTGACACAGTCCAGACGAACTCGTTCCAATCCAGAGCGCACCATATCGATCTTCTAGAATAGCCCGGATATCATTATCGCTTAGACTATTGGGATTTTTGGGGTCAACCCGATAATGCGTAAAGAGGTTTTTCCCTTTATCATATTTATTTAATCCGCCCCCCTGGGTACCGATCCAGAGCGTCTGTTCTCCTCCATCATTGGTCTCTGCCATTGAATAGATAACATCGCTGCTGAGGCTGTTGGCATTTTCCGGCTCTTTTCTATAATGCACAAAATTTGTTTTTCCTCTGTCAAATTTATTAATGCCGCCATAATCGTTTCCGATCCATAGGATACCTGAACGGTCTTCATAAATAAAGAGGACGATATTGTTGCTCAAACTAAAAGGATCATCGGAGTTGTATTGATAATGGAGAAACCTCGTTTTCTCCCGATCAAACCGATTCAAGCCGCCATCTGTCCCAATCCACAGAGAACCGGACCGGTCTTCGTGAATTGATCGAACGACATCGCTGCTCAAACTGAACGGATCAGCAAGCCTGTTCCTATAATGGATAAACTCCTTTTTCTCTCGATCAAATCGATCGAGACCGCCTCCCAGAGTTCCAATCCAGAGGACCCCAAACCGGTCTTCATAAATCCGATATACACCATTGCCCGCCAGACTGCGCGGATTCTCCGGATCATGCGTGTAATGAATAAACTGGTTTTTCTCACGCTCATATTTATCCAACCCGCCGTTCGTTGCAATCCAGAGAGACCCTGACCGATCGACATATGCACAAAAGACCATATTGTTACTGATGCTGCGGGAGTCTTTGGGATCGTGCAGGTATCGAGTGAATTGTTTTTTCCGGGGATCAAATTGAATGAGTCCCTCGGTAAATGTTCCAATCCAGAGTAACCCCGATGTGTCTTCACAGATCCATTGGATCATTTCGCCGCTCAAACTGTTCGGGTCGTCGGCATGAGATGAATAACGAATAAACCGTTCTTTTTCCCGGTCAAATTGATTCAGTCCGCCATCGGTGCCTATCCAAAGAGTTCCACTTCGATCTTCATAAATGAACCGAACCGCATTATTACTCAAGCTGTAGGGATTTCCAATTTCGGATTTGTAGATCTTCATTTTGTAGCCGTCATACCGGTGCAGCCCGTCATAGGTCCCAAACCACATAAATCCCTTGCGGTCCTGAGATATACAAATCACCGATTTTTGTGAAAGGCTCTCATACAGGTGTTCAAATTTCACATCATTCTTCCGGGAGAAAAGGCCGGCCGGCAGAATGAAGACGACGATAATTATTTGAATGAATTTCTTCACTCGTTCACACCTCAAGTTGAGTTCTTCTTTGAATGCAAGGTACAGCGCACAACGCAAAAACACAACGCCATTTAAAAAATATTTTGACAAATTTGAAATGATACTGTGGAAAAGAAAGGCACGTAATCGCGGAGAGAGGCGGGTCAGACCTGTGCTTCAGGAAGATAGACGTGAAAGGTTGTTCCTTTTCCGACCGTGCTTTGAACGGTGATAAATCCCTTGTGTCCTTTAACAATTCCGGAGACGATCGACAATCCCAACCCCGTCCCCTTGCTGATTTCTTTTGTCGTATAAAACGGTTCGAAAATTTTTTCGATCTGTTCCGATGGAATGCCGGTTCCCGTATCGGCAATGGACCAGACCACAAACGATCCCTCGAGTGCATTCGGAACCGTCTCCACCATCGATTTATTCACGCGTGCACTGGCCA
>RPQN01000157.1 GCA_003819715.1 Ignavibacteriota bacterium
GAAAGTTTCTGCATGACGATCCTCGCGCTGAAAATGTCCGGCCATGCAAACGGCGTCAGCAAACTTCATGGGAAAGTATCGCGCGAGATGTGGAAGAACGTCTGGCCCGGTATTCCCGTTCACGACATTCCTATTTCCTCCATTACCAACGGCGTCCATGCACCTTCATGGATCAGCCGTGATATGGCCGGGTTGTTCGACCGCTACCTGGGTCCCGGATGGCGTGAAGATGCCGCGGAACAATATGGATTATGGGGACGCGTCCATCATATTCCCGACGAAGAATTGTGGCGCACGCACGAGCGGCGGCGCGAACGGCTTGTGGCATTTGCCCGGAGCCGTCTGCGGACACAGCTCCAGGCCCGCGGTGCAACCACGTCTCAAATTGCACAGGCGGAAGAAATTCTTAATCCGGAAGCGCTCACGATTGGATTCTCCCGGCGTTTTGCAACCTATAAACGTTCCACGCTGCTGCTCCGTAATCCTGAACGATTGATCAATATTTTAAGCAACAAGGAACACCCGGTTCAATTCATCTTCGCCGGAAAAGCCCATCCCAAAGATAATCCCGGAAAAGAATTAATCCGTCAGATTATTCACTTTGAACGGCGCCCGGAGGCGAGGCGACGGATGGTATTCATCGAGGATTATGATATGGTGGTTGCGCGTTACCTGGTACAGGGCGTCGATGTGTGGCTCAATACTCCGCTCCGTCCCATGGAAGCGAGCGGAACAAGCGGCATGAAAGCATCGATCAATGGCGCAATCAATGTCAGCATTCTCGATGGCTGGTGGGCTGAAGCCTACGGTTCGAGCACCGGCTGGGCCATTGGCCGCGGCGAAGAATACAAGGATGAGGAATACCAGAACGAAGTGGAATCGAATGCGCTCTTCGATCTTCTTGAAAAAGAAATCATCCCGCTTTTTTATACACGGACGGCGGATGATCTGCCCCGTTCGTGGATCGGCAAGATGAAGACGGCGATGCGTACGATCGGACCGGAATACAATACAAACCGCATGGTGCGTCAATACACAGATGATATGTACCTTCCCGCCTATCGGAGAGCCGCTGTACTCCTCGAGAACAATCTGGAGCGCGCAAAACAGCTCGCCGCATGGAAGCTGCATCTGAAGAACGATTGGAAGACGCTTAAAATTCTCGATGTCAAGCTCGACGCCTCTGACGGATTAAAGGTCGGCGACGAATGCGTCATTCGTACCTTGCTGGATTTGGGGAAACTCAGCCCGGAGGACCTACAAGTAGAAATGTTCTTTGGAGCTCTCGACGCGAAAGGAGACATCGGTTCGCCGAAATCTTTGCCGATGCATTTCAATAAAAAAGCAGAGAACGGCACATATGAATTTACCGGAACATTCAAGCTTGAAAACAGCGGCCGCATGGGGCATACCGTTCGAATCCTGCCAAAACATCCGGATATGGATAACTCATTTCACGAAGGGCTGATACTGTGGGCCTGAAGCAGAATCGCAACCAGACGCATCACGGATGTATTTCGGTATGCATGTGAGATGCATTTCCTGACCCATTCACACTTATGAAAAAATCAATAGCACAGTACCTCTTCTTCTCATGGATTTCAGGAATCGTCTTTTCACCGCCGGCACTCGCGCAGTCCAGCGAGGTCATCGCAGGATCTCTTCGAGTTCAATCGCTGACAGAAAATTTAATCCGGATTGAACAACAGGGACCGAACGGATTTGAAAACCGGATCACGTTTACCGTCATCGACCGGAACTGGCACGGTGAATCGATCTCTGCTGAAGAATCCCCGGATCATTCGACGTTCACCACTTCAAAATTCAAGATTGAGATCCCCAAAAACTGCCGTTCGCTCGACGGAATACATATTCAGGTGCTTCATGGCCGCAGTGAATATATTTTTCAAGACATGCCGCGTATCGGATTTTTTCCGGAGCCTGAACCTCATGATCAATTATGGATACTCCCGGACCATCCGCGGTTGATACCGCCTGCCTGGGGCGCCGTTCCACCGCCGGAAAAGTTCAGGGACCTTCCGGCTTCCGGCTGGGATACGACAAACCATGCGGAAGATGTCTATGTGTTTCTCATTGAAGCGGGTAAGTATAAAGAATTTAGAAAAGACTTTCTGAAACTCACAGGACCGGTCCCCCTGCCGCCGCTGTTTGCATTTGGATTGTGGGACAGCCGTTACCATCCCTACACGGAGGAAACCGCTCTTCAAACGATCGACACCTATCGAACAAAACAGATCCCGCTGGATATGTTCGTCGTGGATACCGATTGGCGCCGCGGCGCCTCTCATGGGTATGCAACAAACGATTCGTTGTTTCCCGACATGAAAAGATTTATCGAACGGGCGCACGGAAAGCATGTCCGGCTGATGTATAACGATCACCCGGAAGCCCAGACGAAAAACGCACTGGATCCTGCAGAATTTCAATATCGATGGAACGGGCTCACCAGCCTGTTGGCGATGGGCATCGATGTCTGGTGGTATGACCGCAACTGGATCACAGGACTGAATGAACCCATGCCGGGACTGAGCAAGGAAGTTTGGGGAATGCGCCTCTTTCATGATATTACGGAAAAATATCATCCCGGGAGACGTCCGTTGATCATGTCCAATGTTGACGGCATCGATAACGGCATTTGGAATACACCATCTCATCCCGCCTCTCACCGGTTCCCGGTCTGGTGGACGGGCGACCAGCAGTCGCGATGGGAATTTCTGGAGTCAGGAATCGCCAACGGCGTCAAGAGCGGAATCTTCAGGATGATGCCCTACGTGAACGAAGACCTTGGAGGTCATACGGGAGGCAATCCACTGCCGGACCAATATGTTCGATGGATCCAGTTCGGTGTCTTTTCGCCGATCACCCGTCTCCATTGCACGCGCGGATTAACACGGTATCCATGGGAGTATGGAGAGGAAGCGGAACGAATTGCATCCGAGTACATCCGTCTTCGGTACCGGCTTCTGCCGACACTCTATGCCGCAGCACGACGCGCCTATGACGATGGAACACCGATTCTTCGGCGTTGCGATCTTGAGTGGCCTGATGAACCCGACGCCAAACGGGATATGCAGTATCTGTTCGGCGAGGATTTACTGATTGTTCCCTTCGCTCTCAGTAAAACAAAAGATGTTCCCCTGCCCGTGCATATGCTGCAAACCCCGGACGGAAAACCGGGACTGCTTGGGGAATATTACGATAACCAGGATTTAAAAGGTGAACCGCTCTTGAGACGCAGAGATACCACGTTCAACTTTATCTGGGGCACTAAAAGTCCGGATCCCGGGATCCCGGTCGATCATTTTTCTGTACGCTGGACCGGCGTCCTGCGGCCTTCTCAGGAAATTGAACTCTCCCGGATCAAAGTGATCTCCGATGATGGAGTGCGTGTGTGGATTGACGACCGTCTGATGGTCGATGCCTGGCACGATCAAGCAGCAACCGATTATCCGATTGCATTGAAATTTCAGAAAGGCCATTCTTACTCTTTACGGATTGAATATTTTGAAAATGCAGGCGGTGCGCAATTCCAATTCATTCATACGGTTGATGTTGAACAGATTTTTCATGCATGGATTCCGCCCGGAGCTTGGCAGGATATCTGGACAGGGAATGTGTTGCAGGGTCCGAAGATGATCGTCCTGAACCCGGAGATCTGGAAATGTCCCATCTTTGTCCGCAGCGGCGGTATCATTTTATCCCTGCCGCAGATGCAGTATACCACAGAACATGCCTGGAATAAAATAGTGGTCGATGCGTTTGTCCCTGCAGGGAAATCGACCAGTACGACGCGTCTTCTTTATGAAGATGACGGCGTCTCGCCTGATTATCAGAAAGAGGCATTTGGCCAAACGCCGGTCACACTCACATCGGAAAACGATAAAGTTCAACTGGTCGTGGATCAAAGACAGGGACATTACCGCGGCGCGATTTCTTCACGCGATTGGGTGATGAGATTGAATTTGCCTTCCGGGAGAAGCCCCGGGCATATTCAGGTGAATGGAAAAAACGTTCAGCTCAATTCTTCAAAAGAAGCCGTTTTGATTACGCAAAAGGAGCCGAGGGACGACGCCATGCCTTTCTCCGGTTCCGGCAGTAAACCCCGGTCTCTGTCGGGCCCCATCCTGGAATTGACCGTCCATCAGCAGGATGTATACAAACCTCTCCGGATCTCGTTTACATTGCGGTAGAGTTCCGTGACAGCGGTGACAGTTCGACGCTGTCCCCGTTTTCAAGAACGCGGACCTTCTTCTCTACCCCGCACCGTCCTGCCTCTTCGAGAAGAAGAACGGGCGGTTCACGAAGCGGTTCATCACTGATCTTAAATGTCCCCCAGTGGATGGGTAGTAACACATCCGCACGGAGATCGAGAAACGCCCGGACCGCTGTCTCCGGATTAAGGTGCACCTCCCGAAACCAGTTATACGGTTTATACGCCCCGATAGGAAGAAGTGCCGCTTGAATGGGGTGGCGTGAAGATATTTCCTTAAAATGTCCGCCATAGCCGGTATCGCCTGCGAAATAGAGCGCGGTGCCATGTTGTTCGATAACATAACCGCAGCAATGCTGTTTGGCGCGTTGGAAAATATTCCGGCGGCTTTTATGCTTTGCCGGCACGCAGGTAATTCGCAGGCGGTTGTCTTCATGTGTCTGCCACCATTCCATTTCTACGACTGATGAAAATCCGGCGTTGCGCGCATACTTCGCGTCCCCGCGGGGAACGAGAACTGTCGATTGGTTTCGGCGGCATAACCGGCGGAGCGTTCTCATATTCAGATGATCATAATCGTTGTGCGAAATGAGGATGTAATCGATTGGAGGAAGATTTTGAAAAGGGATACCCGGTTTCTGCATCCGGGGCGCGATCCATCCCACCGAGCTGCTGTAAAGCGGGTCGGTCAGGATGTTCACGCCATCGATCCGGATAAGGACCGTCGCGTGATTGATAAGAGTGACGGTGGTGCTCATTTCATGAGATTATAATAAAAAAGGAACAGACTCCCCTCCTCCGCATTCGCTCCGGCGGAAAAGTGAACATGCTCCTTTGTAAGACAACTCTTTCTGTGTTATGCGGACTGTCGAATAACAAGTTTTGGTTCAAACAATATTTTTTTGGGATTTTTTAAAATTTCCTCCTGCTGTGTTGTCGCCATTTTGAACGCTGCTTCGACCATTTCTTTCATCGGCTGCCGGATCGTGGTGAGTCCGGGAGTCGAGAGTTGTGCGACCGGTAAATCATCAAAGCCGATGATTGCCATATCCTCCGGCACCCGGATTTTCCGTTCTTTCGCTACCGAGAGAAGGCCCAGTGCGGTGTTGTCCGCTGCCGCACAAAAAACCGCGTCGGCACCGGCATCTAATAACTTCGGCATTGCTCCAATACCGTCTTCACGGGAATAATTCGGCACTTCAAGAGAACAACCGGGGGGAATTGAAAGTCCGTTATGTCGTAAGGCCTCTTTGAATCCCTCCAGCCGCAGTCTTGCGCAGTAATTCCCGGACCATTTTCCTTCTGCCTGCGCCCTGCCGTTCACAATTGCTATTTTCTTTTTCCCTTTTGAAATGAGATGCTCAGCGGCGATCAGTCCGCCCTTGTGGTTATCGGTTGCTATCGTAGACGTTCCCCGGGCTTCTTCATCCAGCAGGATAATGGGAACATGGTTCGTCTTATACATCGTCACGATTTCAGGACTGGGACTCATGGAGATCGCTATGAGAACAGTAGGTTTATTCTCTCCCAATATTTTTTTTAAGGAATCGGTTTGTTTATCCAATTCGCCCGTAGAAGACCGGAATGACAAATTCTCCGGGTTCAATAATTTTTTAAAATGATCAAGAATGGCAATCTGAAACGACGAGCCAAAATAAGGGGCGGTAACGACTATTTTATCTGGTTGGTTTGCCATATAATAACGTCCTCCGAAAACTTGTTTATCTGCAAAAGAATTAATCGCTAAGCCAAGGCTCTAGATCAGTATCCTTGTGCTCACAATCAGGATATTGAACTCAACATATATTATTCAAATTATAAATGCAAGGTCATAATAGCCGTATCTCTCTAAGGCGAAAACAGAAATGTCCTTGGCAGAATCATGTTCATAAAGTGAAATAAGAATCGATAGATAATATATTCTTGTTTTCACATCTGATTTAAATGTTTCCAACCAACGGATGGGGGCCTATGCCGAAGGTATCTTCCCCGGACATTGTTTCGCCCCATCCGCGACACGCTTTGTTAGGCCACATCGTTAGAATCATCGGCAATTTCTGCTTCCCAACCATCGTATTGTCCACCATATTTGCTTGCAAGATCATCCATAATTTCATGGAGCCTCACAAGGACCGTTGTCTCCGGTATCATGTTCTTTAATGCAAGACATAACCATTTTAGTGGGCCAATTGATAATGAGACTTCGGCTATGAAATCTTTATCACGTAATTCAATTGCTGATTTTGTTGCGGCGTCCTCCGAAGGAAAGTATAAAAAGAATCTAATTGGGCATGGCTTTGATAAATGTGGTCGGATTTTCTGTATTTGGGCAATGACAGCTGCATCAATTGTCCTGGGTTTTAAATTCCGCAATTTTGGCTGCTTATGTTTCATATTGCTTGGAACGGCCTAACGGATCGGCGCTCATGCCGTTTCATTAGTTATTCTGTCTCCTTGCTCCCAAGCTCTGCTGGGGAGCAAGATATGTGAAGCTCTGTTTCCATAAAGCCGAAATACTCATCACTCGAAGCTGAGCTTCGAACCATTCAACGAGCGGAATCATGGAAAATCATTTTTTTTGCCATTGCAATGTGGCCCAACCGAGAGCATCGAATTCCGAATCAGAGAGCGTGAATGATAATGTGCCGGCGTTTTCAGAAGCTTGAGCGGCATTCTTGGCTCCAGGTATGGGAAGCACATTATCGTGCTGGAGCAACCAACGCAATGCAACCTGGGCCGGTGTTTTAGAATGCCGATCTCCGATGTCGCGCAACATTGAGACAATCTGTATCACGGCGGCAAGTTTATTTCCTCGAAACCGGCTCATCCTCCTCCTCATTCCCGTCGGTCGAATAGTAACGGTGTATTTTCCAGTGAGCACACCCATTGCCAATGGCATATAGGCGATGAGCGTAATCCCAAGTTCTCGACACGCATCAAGCACACCATTAATCTCCGGCTTACGATGCAATAAGGAATACTCAACTTGATTTGAAGCAAGAGGTATCTTGCGCTTCGCAAGAATGGCATGTGCTTCGCGCATTTGTTTTGCTGAGAAGTTACTTACTCCAATTGCACGGATTTGGCCCGCTTGAACAGCATCTGCCATCTGATTCATCACGTTCGAAGTTGTAAGCCAAGGAAAGGGATAATGGAGCTGGTACAAATCGATGGATGCTCGTCCGAGCCTTGAGAGACTGCCGTTGAGATCCTTCAGCATACTGCTTTCCCAAGGGCGGAAGCGTAATGGAAACTTTGTTGCGAGGACAACCGGCTTGTCTTTTGTCAACTCGCCCACACGAAGCTCAGAGGCGCCCATTCCATACATTGCGGCCGTGTCAATAAAATTGACTCCTGCGGCAATGCTCACATCAACAGCCTTCTCTTGTTCTTCCTTGCTGTCAGCCAATCCGCAGCCTAAACGCGCTGGGTCGAAGCGCGGAATGAGGAGCGGATCACCCCAGGTCATCGCTCCGACACCTATCCGAGATGTGATTACTTCTGATTGGCCAATCCTTAAGGTATTATCGGTTTGATTGCCCATACTCTCATCGTTCCTTTCGACAAGAAAGCTCTCAATGAATTACATGATGTGCCGCCTAACGGACGGAGGCAAAGGCCGAAGGCATCCCGTCGGGAGCTGCCGCATTGAATAGTTTCGTTATGCACTCGATGAATCAGGTTCACACTACCTATAGAATTATTCCTTGCTCCCAAGATCTGCTTCCATAAAGCCGAAATAATCATCACTCGAAGCTGAGCTTCGAACCATTCACGTTCCCCAACAGAGTTTGGGAACGAGCGGAGCCTGGTTGGGGAGCAAAGAGATATTTGATAACTGCTTTGTCAACGCAGCAAAACCATCGCTTTTGTTATTGTTGATCCTTGAAAACTCATTCTATAATAATATGTACCCGACGAAATATTTTGACAGTTCCAAACGACCAAATGATCACCTGCATACTTATATTCATTTATAAGGATTGCGATACGGCGGCCGCTCAGATCAAAGATTTCAATAAAAACATATCCGGCGATTGGAATATGAAAGCGAATTGATGTTGAAGGATTGAACGGATTGGGAAAATTTTGTTGAATCGCGAAAACATCCGGTCGATTCAGCTTTGGATTAGGTTCTGAAACCGCTGTTGTATAATCATACGATTCATTAACCATATGATACTGTTCTTCACCCGCCTTCTGGAGATACGGAGTCCTTATCGGGGTTCGGGGAAAACCACTTAAAACGGCACGAGTTGCGGTTCCATCGAGGTTCCATTCGTAGACAGGAATATCTGAAGGATTCAGATAGTTCGACAGCTTATTTTCCTTTGCCATATGGAATAATCCGAAATTTCCCGGTTCGTGACCTGCAAGATATGTCCCAATAATATCAACATGAAATGAATTCTTTCCGAAGATGACAATGTTCGTGAGAAAATCTTTACCATAACCATTATCAGGGCCTGAAATAAACGGTCCTTCGCGACCATAGACTCCCTCAATAATATTAATGAGAGGTTTGAGTGAAGAATTATTATCCAAACAACGGGACGCCCATGTTTCCATCCAAAGCCCGCCGCTGCTTTCTCCAGGTATATCCCAGCGTGGAATACCTGCTTTTTTATGACGCTCGTAATTTCCCTTGATCGTACTAAAAGCATCTGGAACTACATTTTGAGAATCTACACCACCCATATCAGTATTCCAGGCAGTACAATGAGCTATATAGGGACGAGCTATTGTACCCTGCAGATTCTTGGAACACAGAGTCATACCCATTGAATGAGATTTAAATTTTGAAATATTGATAAGGAATGAGTTGACGGAATTGACCGGCCAAATATAAGGGATTTTTTTAAACCAACTGCCACGTTGTATATCTATCCACTGAAGATCGTTCATCTCAAGATTTCCGACACCGGCGCTGACATCTTTTAAATTGATATTCGTGCGTTTTGCCATCTCTGCATAACTTTTTCCGGAAGTTGATTCGGGTCCGAAATAATTGCCATCACGAATAAAAATATTGCTTGGTTGTATCGAAAGATCGGTTAATGCTCCAATAACTCCTTCAACAAAGTGTGGATCGGTTTGTATTCCCATAATCTCTTCAATGGGAGTTATATCCCAATCCCACCATGTCATATTCGGTTTAATAACCACGTTTGTGCTGGACGGAAATCCTGAGTTCGAATCTGGTTTTATCTGGAACAACGACATCCCCAGTTTGCGGCCAACATCAAGAATGGCAGGCGCATTTGCTTTTGAATCTATACTTGTACGAAGAACAAATACCGCATCCGGATTC
>RPQN01000158.1 GCA_003819715.1 Ignavibacteriota bacterium
AGCCAAAAAAATCACGGCCTCCATTCCAGCAGTACTGGCAGTAGGCAAACTGGAAGTGAAATTAGGAACCGGGAGTTATGTCGATATCAGCAATGCGACCACCGCCGTTGATGTAAAAACCGGCATTGCCAAAGGTGCGTTGACAGAAGCGATCGTCTATCAGCTCTCCGGAATCAAAGCATCAGATGGCGTCATCAACGATTCAAAGCTTGTGACGTTCACGATTACGAACTAAGACGAAAAGAGTTGTATGGTGGAGGTTCTGGAGGTACAGAACCTCCACCAATAAACCAGAAAAATTCATTCCATAAACTGAAGAGATGATAAAATGAAAAAATTAACAGTCCTCACAGCCATTTTAGCACTGAGTTTGTTCGCTTTTCAGTCGGCTTTCTCTCAAAGTGCTAATCAGACAGTGACAATCGAAGTTCAGCCTGTCAGTAAGATATCTGTCTCAGGGCCGGTTTCATTGGTCATCAATGATGCAGTCCCTGGTCAGGATCCGCTTCCAGTTTCCAGTTCTGCAACTTCGTATAACATCACACACAACAGTTCCACTGCTGGAAAAATATCCGCCAGCATTAATTCTGCTTTACCGGCAGGCATCAAGTTAGAGATTACCATGGCACCGGTTCTGGGAACATCAGCAGGGAAACAGGATATATCAAGCGCCACCACTGCGGTGGATGTCGTGACAGGAATTGGATTGGGCAAAGGTTCCAATCAAACGATCACCTACGATTTTTCAGCAACACTCGCGGCTGGTGTGTTTGCGTCAACAGTAAAGACTGTGAATTTTACGGTAACCAATTAGTAAATAGTCTTTAGCTCATATGGAGACCGCGGGGGATTTGAATGCAAATTCATCCTCTGCGGTTTTTTTATCTGTATAAATTTTATACGATATAATAAAACACCAATGAATACCGTAGTGGTTTGTGTTTTGTTTTGAGAAATGTTATATTCGAAGGAAGAGAAATGAAAACAAAAACGGCTTTCGTGTTGACCAGATGCCTCTATTTTCTCGTGACCCTCACGGTGACGATAGCAGTATTACCTCCTTCTGTCGTCTGCCAGACTTCGAGATCGCATAATGTCACTGTGACGGTCAACAAGGTGACGGTCATAGCAGTCAATCCGCCGGCGATCAATCTCGACATTCCAAGCGGTCCGACTGCAGTGGTCATAGCAGGTGTTGATCAGATGACGGTAACCGATCAGACCACAACGCTGCTCTGGGGTACCAACTCCGCTTCCACAAAAATTACAATTAGCAGTACTACTCTAGCGACCCCATTATTTTCATTACAGGCAGTGGCCCTTTCACCATCCACCGGTTCTCCACAAACGGTAACACTTTCGACAGGAGACCAGGATTTTATAACGAATATGCTGCCCAGTTCGGGAAGCGTTTCGGTTAGATATACCGGTATCGCATTAGCTTCTGCGGGTGAAGGAACAGATACATATACAGTCACATTTTCCATTATTGGAATATAGGAGGACGACATGAACTGCTCTTATATTCAAAAATATTATTATCTGTTGATTCTTGGATTTGCACTCTGTTTTTCATCTCAGGCTCTGAGTCAAACATTGACTATAACAGGAACAGCTCCGGTTTTAATAATTAATGCAGGGACACCGGGCGGTCAATTGACCAGTGTGACCAACCAGGTTTGCAGACTCACATATGGAACGCCGACGAATCCGAGACAGAACTGGAGAATCACGGTCAATACTGATAACACGAGTCCACTGTACACGTTGACAGTCGTAGCATTAAATCCGACCCGGGGTACAGCTGAAGCGGCAGTGACTCTCAACAGCAGTACGGCTATGAATTTCATAACAGCAATACCTCGTAATAGGACAGGAATGAGATGCAATTTACTTTATACTGCATCCGCGACATTCGATCAAGGTATCGGAACAGATTTACATCGGGTGACCTATACACTTCTTACACCTTAGAAATGATGCGAGCACGACGTCTTCACAAATATCGGTCGCTTTATGTGATGGGATTGGCAATACTCATCGTGACTAATGATTATTGTCAAAGCATAAGTATTGCGGGTACTGCTCCTGTGTTGATCATTGATGCGGGAACACCGGGCGGTCAGTTGACAAGCGTGCAAAACCAGAATTGTATTCTGACCTACTCTACACCGGTTCAGCCGAACCGGGACTGGAGAATTACTGTCAATACAAATAATACTAGTCCTCTGTTCACATTAAAGGTAGTGGCCATTAGTCCGACACGCGGGACCGCAGAGGCATCCGTAACACTGAACAGCAGTACAGCTATAAATTTTATTACTGCAATACCTCGGAAAACGAATAATGCAACCTGTAATTTGCAATATACGGCGTCGGCGACATTTGCACGAGGTATCGGTACGGATAATCATATTGTGACTTATACTCTTGTAACACCATAGGAACCTACTTATGAGAATGTTGACATTTTCGTCTCTCCGGGTGATGCTGCTTTTTCCCATTTTTATTTCAAGTCTCAATGCGCAAGTGTCGATTATTGGAGAGTTGAGCCAGGACAAAGATGCAAAACCGGGTGACATTTATACGGGATCCATCCTGATACGGAATGATACTCCGGAATCGCAGGAAGCAAAAGTATATCAGACCGATTATATGTTTCAATCCAACGGCACTAATAATTACGCTGAACCCGGTACACTCCCGCGTTCAAATGCAAAGTGGATCGCATTTAGTCCCGCCTTCGTCACCATACCGCCCAATGGAACCATGGCTGTCAATTATACCATTACCGTTCCGAAGGAGTCCGATACAAGTAAACTCATCGGCAGTTATTGGAGCATGATGATGGTGGAAGGAATCCAAAAGGGATCGGCGGAATCTTCACTCCCGCCGAAAGACACAAAAGCGCAAATGGGAATTATGCAGACGATCCGTTATGGAATTCAACTGGTCACGACCATTGCCAAGACGGGAACGAAAAAAATTCAGTTTGCCAGCACCAAGATTATCAAACAAAATGACGGGAAGCGCATCGTTCAGATTGATATTGAAAATATCGGTGAGATTGCCATGCGCCCGGAGGTTTATGTGGAATTGTTCAATGATCAGGGGGTATCGCTTGGGAAGTTCTCAGGTATAAAATACAGGATTTATCCCGGTACTTCGGTTCGGCAATCCATCGATGTCAGCAGTGTCGCGGAAGGTACGTATAAAGCGCTCGTCGTCGTCGATGCAGGCGGTGATGATGTGTTTGGATCACAATACACACTAAAATTCTGAGTGCCCATATTGAAATTCTGGCTGATACAAAATCCGGTCCGCATAAACCGGATTTTTTTTAGCATCATCATACCGATTCTCGTGTCGTCCATAGGGTTTGCCCGCCCGATGACGGGAAGCGTTGATCGTCAGGGCGGCTTTGTACAAACTCCCCGGGAACGAAATTCCAACGTGCAATCCCGTAATCAGGATGCGGTCGTTCTCAGGCCTGCTGCCAAATCTCTCATCGAAGCAAAACCCGGATCCATTACGCCGGCGACATTCAAAATTATCAATCTTTCGTCAGAGCAGCAGACCTTCAAGGCAGAGATGATCCTTCCGAAGGGATGGAAACCGGTCACGCGGGAATTCCCATTTGATTTAACGGCAGGAGAATCGGACGTACGATTGACGACATTTTCGATTCCTTCAGATGCTCCCGCCGGCAAATATACAATCCGATATAAGGTCCGTGACCAGGCTTCGCCTGTCCATGAAGCGGTTGCGTCGATTGATGTGGTGGTCGTCAGAGTGATACAATTTGAACTCAAACTTTTAAATGCGCCGAGGTTTGTCATCGGCGGCGCGGTGTTTCCCACGGATATTCTTATCTCCAATCAGGGCAATTCTTCCGGTGCATTTCGGTTGAGAGTCAAAAGTTCCCGTAATTATCAAGTTCGGCTCGATTCATCCATTGTTCATCTCGCACCAAAGGAAACACGGCAGCTGCAGCTTTTTATCACGTGCGGTATCGAATCGGATAAGATTAAGCATACGCTTGAGCTGGAAGCGATTTCGCTCCAGGATACTACCATTCGATCAAAGATCTCGAGCATTGTGGATGTTATTCCGCGGTCAACAACATCGGGAAATGAGTTTATCGAATTTCCGGTGATGCTGAAACTCACTGAGGTGGGTCAGGACGGGAAATTTGCCCCCCAGGTGGAAGTGAGCGGAACCGGGAGTTTGACCGAAGGGAAAACAGACCGTCTTGAGTTTCTATTCCGGGGTCCGGAGACCCAGAATATATCGACTCTGGGACTGCGTGATGAATACCGCATCTCGTACAGTCAGAAAAATTTTGAAATTCATGTCGGCGATCAGAGTTATTCTCTTTCGACCTTGACCGAAGCAGGACGCTATGCCACGGGGTTCGGCGGAAAAGTAAAGTTCGGATCCATGGCGGCAGGCGGATTTTATAATAGCACGAGGTGGACAACTCAAAGTCAGAAAGAAGGGGGCGGCTTCCTGAGCTACGACGCGATGAAGGGAGCAACGCTGAGTTTGAATTATTTGAACAAGCGGGAGCAATATTCCACTGATATCGTCAGTTTCCGGGGGCTGTTCACACCGTTCACCGGAAGTGCTTTTGATCTTGAATACGGTACGGGGGTCAAGGATGGAAAAAAGGATCAGGCCTATGCTGCACATCTCGTTGGGACCCAGCGCTGGATTTCCTACGATTTGCGGTTTGTCAATGCAGGACCGAATTACGGCGGGTATTACCGTGATATAAATTTTTTGTCCTCCAGCGTCAACATTCAACCTGTTCGTAATGTCCGCATCGATGCATATCTTCGGCAGGAAAAAAGGAATCTGTTACGGGATACGAACCAGGTCTATGCCCCTCTTGACAATTCTTATCAGGTGGGGATTGGATATTCAAATTACTTCTCCGTTCATTATCGCAGGAATACTCAGGAAGACCGGTTCGACAGTTCAAAATATAGAATCCGGGAGGATGAAGTCCAATCCCGGATTGGCTACAATTTTTCTTTTGCCAGTATGTATGTGAATTATGATTACGGAATCAGGCGCGACGAGCTTCTTCATAAAGAATCACCGACCAGGACGCTGGCGCTTTATTTAACGTTCAATCCTGTCGCCAGTCAGAATTACAGTACGGCAGTTGAATATACAAAATTGAAAGATATTTATACCGAGGAAAACCAGGAACGTATTTCTGCAAGTCTGAATGCGTGGATATTTTTCGGTCAATCGACCCAGGCGCAATTGAATGTCTATGGAAGCCGGATTCTTGGATCCATTGTGCAGACCTACAGTATGTTCGAGGCATCGATCGAACATGTCTTTCCTTTCAATCATAAAATCAGGCTCCATGGCCGTTATAATATTTTTACACCGGCCATCATCAATAATCAAACTGCGTACTCTCTTGATTACGAAATTCCAATCGGTGTTCCGTTTAGAAGAGTATCCGGTATCGGCCAGCTGCGCGGTTCCATGGTGGACGAACAGGGAAAAGGATTGGCAAATGTCCTGATCAGCGTTGGTTCAAATTCTGCATTGACCGACAGGAAAGGGAATTTTTATTTTCCAGCGCTCAAACCGGGACCGAATTTTGTCGTCGCCGAATTAGGGAGTATTGGATTTAACCGGACAACAAAACAACCCATGCCGATGGAAGTGATCATTCGCGGAGGGGAAGAAACAACGATTGTTCTCTCGGTGACGAGGACCATAACCGTCTCCGGTATCGTCACGATGTTTAATACCCATGAACATGAATTCGGCGATACATCGACTGCGCTCGTCGATGCCGGCGGCAAATCCGGCGTGTTTCTGGAAATTTCCAACGGAACAGAAATTAACCGGAGAGTGAGCGACAATAAAGGGAAATTCCTGTTTGCAGATATGCGCCCCGGCAGCTGGACTTTGAAGATTATAGGCGGTGATATTCCGGAAAATTATAAAATTGATCCTGAGGAAATAAATATCAATTTGGCGGCAGGCGAAAAAACAGATGTGAAGTTTCAATTGAAGCCGCGCCGCCGCACGATTAAAATGATAGAGCCGGCACAAGTTGTTGAGGTTACGGTTCCGACGGTTGTAAAGAAAGCGGTTGTCCCGCCGCCGCCGATGAAAGCAGAAAAAAAATGTATTGTGATTGCCAGCTTGACAAACGACGGATATATACTCCAGATCTCTTCATGGGTTACAAAAACGAAGGCGAGACGAATGGCGAAGAAAGCCGCGAATTTCCATGGTTTGAAAGCCTACGTTATGACTGAACACATACCATCATTGGGTATACGATATCGCGTTTATATAGGCGTTTTCGGAACACGAGAAGATGCAGTTGAATTCTGCCAAAATAATAATTTCGAATAGAATAAGACACAAGCATATACCGCATCTGTTTTTAAGCAAATTTAACCCTCTTTTAAACACTCTTAATCATTAATCCATTCTCATTGTAGAAAATTCAATTTTCAGAATATGAGGCATATTTGGTACTGCTTCAGGTCTGTCGTTTTTATTTAATATTCAGCGATAATTCAGTGATGAGTACATTTGGCACGGCATGGCGCATCTGGCATCTCGTTTGAGTGAATTAAGTCAAGACAATGAAAAATTCACTAAAAAATATAAACTCAAACGGGCACTTGCGAATGAAAAATTCTTTTGCTACTATTCATCAGGCTCCAAGGGTGAAAATTCCTACTGCCATAGTCCTTTTCCTACTCGTCATCTCGACATTCGCTGAACTCCGTGCACAGGGTTATACAAACGTTGCAACACAGTCTGTAACCATTGAAGTGAAGCCCATTTCCAGAATTTCTGTTGCAGGCAATCCCAGTCAATTGATCATCAAGGACGAAGCACGCGGAAACGAACAATCCCTCATCAGCGATGATAATACAAAATACAGCTTATCGACCAATGTCGGAAACATGAAAATTGTTGCATCCATCAACGACCGGATGCCAGCAGGAACAAAATTGATGATCAGGCTGGCAAGCAGCAAGGCAGCAAGCGAAGGTGTGGTAGATTTATCAAATGCAATGACACCGGTGAATGTGGTCACAGGTATCGGCAAAGGAATTGAATCAAACCAGACCATCAGCTATACATTTGCTGCGAACGCTGAAGTCCAGGATCTTCCGGCAACTTCACGAACGATCACCCTGACACTGACGAATTAAGCTGAGATCATGAAAACTCTCATTTCCGTTTGTTCAATACTTCTTCTGATGCTCCTGGCAAGCCCCGAAGCGAATTCGCAGACCACGAACTCGACGGTTCAGACGGTGAGCTTTGGCGTGAGCCGGCCGATCAAACCGATTCTGCATGCAGTTGAAAATCTGCAACAGTCTCAGGGTTCAATCACCTCTTCGGAAATAAACGATCTTCAAAGTCAGCTGAAACAACAATCTTCCAAAGTGACAGTCTCCGCAATGAACACGCCGTCCTCATCTGCGCATATGGATTTATTATCCGTCCTTGAATCAAAACAACCGATCGCAAACAGTAAAAATTCGGTTGTTCTTACCGTGACTGAGTAAATAATTTTTCCTCATTACTCTTCGTTGTTCATTTTAAAAATTGTTCACCGCATCAACGTTTTTCAAAACTATTCTTCTATTAGTCAAAGAATTTATTAAATCGTATATTGGTCGGGTGAAATCTGACTGAATATTTTAGAATGGAAGATGAAAAGAACCCCCGGCCCAAAAATAGAACACCAGCGAACATTCCCAACATCGGTTCAGGAAATGCAGGATCTTGGCTGGCGGCAGGCGGACGTGCTGCTTTTTACCGGAGATGCATTTATTGATCATCCGGCATTCGGTGCTGCGGTAATCGCACGGGTCCTGGAACATGCCGGTTATAAAGTTGCCGTTGTTCCGCAGCCCAATTGGAGGGACGATCTGCGTGATTTTAAGAAAATGGGAGCGCCGCGATTGTTCTTCGGCGTCACCTCCGGCAATATGGACTCCATGGTCAATCATTATACGGCGAACAAGCGCCTTCGGTCCAACGATGCATACACCCCGGGGAATAGAGCACGCCAGCGGCCTGATTATGCGGTGCAGGTCTATTCACAGATCCTGAAGTCTCTTTATCCCCGGACTCCACTGGTCATCGGCGGCATTGAAGCGTCACTCCGGAGATTGACGCATTATGATTATTGGAGCGATTCGCTGAAGCCTTCCATACTGATCGATTCGGGAGCAGACCTGCTGCTGTATGGGATGGCGGAAAAAGCGGTTGTGGAAGTTGCGAACAGGTTGGAGCGGGGAGAGGAGATACGTTCCATGACTCAGATTCCTCAAACCGCGTATTGTTCGAACACGCTGCCGTCCCAGGGGAAGGAGGAATTGGTGGAGCTTGCATCGTACGAAGAATGTCTTAAAAGTAAAAAAGTATTTGCCCGCAATTTTGTCCTCACCGAGGAAGAATCAAATAAACTTGAACAGCGGTTCTTCGCGGAACAGGTGAACGGTTCTTTTGTGGTCGTCAATCCACCGTTCCCGACATTAACACCGGATGAGATAGATCAGGTGTATGATCTTCCATACACGCGATTGCCCCATTCGCGTTATGCGAAAAAAGAACCGATCCCTGCGTATGAAATGATCAAGGATTCGGTCACGATCCATCGGGGATGTTTTGGCGGGTGTTCGTTTTGTACGATTGCGGCGCATCAGGGGAAATTTATTTCAAGCCGGTCAAAAAAATCCATTCTGAACGAACTACGGCGCATTGCCGCAGCCCCGTCTTTTAAGGGACATGTGACTGATTTGGGCGGGCCGTCGGCAAATATGTATCAGATGTCCGGCATCAAACCCGAACTCTGTATTCATTGTAAACGTCCGTCATGCATTTTTCCGCGGATATGCAGGAACCTCGATACCCGTTACAGCCCGCTGCTCTCGCTCTACCGGGAAGCGAGAGCCGTCAAGGGGATTAAGAAAATCACCATCGGCAGCGGGATCAGGTACGACCTGATTATCGATCAGGACGACAAGCCTGTCAACCCGGATTCTGCTGAATATTTTGATGAGCTCGTGGTCCATCATGTCTCAGGCAGATTAAAAGTCGCCCCCGAGCACACCTCAGACAGGGTCGTCACGCTCCTGCGGAAGCCCTCCTTTAAATTATTTCTCCATCTCTCGCGTCGATTTGCGGCCGTCTGTGAAAAATATGGATTACACCAGCAGTTGATCCCGTATTTTATATCCAGTCTGCCGTCGTGTGAGCTGGAGGATATGGCGCATCTCGCAGTTCAAATCCGGAAACTGAAGTTGAATCTTGAACATGTCCAGGATTTTACGCCGACGCCCATGACGCTGGCATCGGTCATGTTCTATACAGGTAT
>RPQN01000159.1 GCA_003819715.1 Ignavibacteriota bacterium
CTTCCGACAACTGCGCCGCAACCAATTTCCTTTCGATTGCACCGGAGACCTGATCCGGGAGCGAGATTTTCCTGATGAGGTAATCATCCATGACCACATTTTCCTCCAGCAGCTGCTTGCTCAGGTAGAATTTAATAGTCGATTGAATTACGAGCGAGGGCATTTTGCAGAGTTCCTGGGGCGTGAAATTTCCGATAATGGCCATCGACGCCGCTTCTACTTCATTCTTTACAAATGATGTTGCATAGTCCACCCCCAGTTTTTTATGGATGGTCGGGATGGAGTCCTTCAGCGCATGGAACCGGAAGGAAAATTCAACCCGGACCGTGAGTCCTTCGGAGGAGAGAATGAACATCGTATCGCCTTGAGTCTGTAGCCGGGTCGAATAAATGTACATTCTATCCCATGGCCAGATAAGATTCAGTCCTTCGCCGTGTATCTCGTCGACTGCGGTGCCGCTGAACCTCGACCACCGGATTCCCTGGCTGCCGGAATCGATAGAGATAACAATATTATTCCAAAAATAGACAAAGAGGAATGCCGCAACAAGAGTGACGATAGAAATCTTCAGCCAGTGTCTACGCCATACCCCTTTGAGTGCATCCTTCACCCGTCCGTACGCATTTGCCAATTTTTCTTTCATAACATTCCCTGGCCCGCAATATAATCCTTGTTTATATCCTTAATTATGTTTCTTTATCTTTTCTTCGCTGACGATCGCACCGTAGTCCATTTTCACAACACGGTCAGCAAACTTGTAATACCGGTCATCGTGACTGACCGCAATGACGGTTTTTCCTTTTTTCTTCAGATCCTGAAGGATCACTTCGTAGAAAATCTTTCGATACTGCGGATCCTGGTCCGCCGCCCATTCATCGAATACATAGATCGGCCTGTCCTCGAGCAGAGAGACCACCATGGCCAGGCGCTTTCGCTGGCCCGTCGAAAGTTCGATATCCGTAAACCGGCCGTCCTGAAACGCAGTTTTTGTATTGATGTTCATAAATTTCAGTAATTCGTCAACGCGTTTCGCATCGACGGATTCCATTCCGTACAATTTCAGGAAGAGATGGAAATCGGAAAATATCGCGGAGTACATTTCCCGGTAACGTAAAATCCCTGCCTGTTCAACCTTTTTATCGTCGATAAACACTTCTCCCTGCTTCGGAAAATAGAGCATCGTAAGCAATTTTAAAAATGTTGTTTTTCCGCTTCCATTCCCGCCGATCAGAAATATGGTTTCACCGGAGCGGATATTCAAATTGACCGGCCCCAGCATAAACGCGCCTTTGCCGTCATCGCTGTGGTATTGGAACGAGACATTCTCGAACCGGATGTTTTTGAACTCCGTTTGTACGGCATGTTCTCCGTTGGGCTGCATTTCATGCAGTTCTACGGATTTATCCAGCTGCGCCTCCAGGTCGTAGATATAATTAATGGCCATCCGGACCTTATCCAGCAGCGGCATCAAACCCACCAGGTTCCCGATCGGGCCGAACATAAACAGAATGGCAATGGTGATATCCGAAAGCGAGTCACGGTACGCATCATTGAATCGCGGGAGGATGAAGACGATCGCCCCGATAAGCGCCACGTACGAAACCTGGGGAAGGATAATATTCTCGGCGTATTTTCCTGCGATCACGGATTTGAGATCTCTCAACTCCCCGGAGATCTTCCGGATGAAGGATGCCAGCGCGTTGCTCCTGCTTGCGCGCAGTTTTACCTCTTTCATTCCTTCAAGAATATCGGTCAGCGCCTTGAAGAAGCCGATCTCCGATTTATTCGTCTCCACGTACATCGAACCCAGCCGATTGGACCGTTTCCTATAGAAATAGATCGTGATCGCGTTGAATACAACGATGATGAGAAATGCAATCTTCGAAAGTGTGAGAATATAGATCGAAACGACGAACAGCATGACCGAAGACTGCAGGGCATTGACGATCGGGAGAGCGAATTGGGAGATCACATTCGATTCCTGTGTCAGGCGGTTATAGATTTCCGCCGCGCCGATCTGTTCGAGTTTCAACAGATCCGCTCTGCGCACCTTGTCGGACAACCGCGTTCTGATGTTATGAATAATGTCTTCTATGAACGCCATTCCATTGGCGATGCTGTATTTCTGAGCAATGACATACAAGGCAATCACAATGATAAACATGAACAACTGCCGTGTACTCTCTTCTTCGGCCGTCACCTGCTTCATCGCTGCGTTGATGATGGTCAGGACCATGGCATTTGAAACTCCGGCAATCGCCGCCATGATCAAAATCGTCCGCAGCGGTTTGGTCGATTCCTTTTTGATGAATTCAATAACGTTCATCCGACAGTCTCCGCATTGACAACACCATCACTCCACTGCTCAGAAGGAGATTCCGTCACAGGATCCTTGTAGAATAGTCCGATAAATAGGGTTCCCATCAAATCGAGTACAACGCTTATACTAAAGAGTGTTGCATAACCAAGCCATGATCCTAGTATTCCGCTGAGCACTGAATACAAACTAACCCCTATTGAGATTACGGAAACCTGAAGAGCAAAATCCGTCGCACCAAATGATTTGCGCGAATGGTCCATAAAAATTGAATAAATCAGTGTAAATTTATAACTGTTTATGAATCCAACCAATGCGAAAATTACATAAAGAGAATTATTGCCAGTCACGTTCATGGCAGGCAGGATGAATAACGCGAGTATCATTGCATTCACAATATTGAAAGAAACCAAGTTCGTTTTACGCGAGAAAAATTTGATCACGAACGGACAGGTAATCGCTCCGACAGTTTCAAAAACCGGACGGATTATTCCGAGCATCAGGCCGATCGAATCGAGCGAGAGTCCTTTGTCCACCAGCATAGGACGCACCATGCAAATGATCAGTGTATCGCCTACGATACAGAGATTGACGAGCAACAGCCATCGCCGCATATCCGCAGATTTAAATGATTCGAAGCTGCTAAGAACGCTCACCTTCCTTGCAACCACAGGATGATCTACTTCCTTAAAAAAGAGAAGTATGACACTCCCCACTATAAGTGGAACGAAAGTCAGAAGCAGTGTCGGTGTGTAACCGATTCGGTCAACAAGAAAGAGCATACTGCCGCCTGTGATCGTTCCAACCGACATACCGATGCCTGCTAGACTGTTCCCCCGCGGACGTTCTTCTTTGGAAAGGCACTGAACTGCCAGGCCGTTCACGGCAATCATTTGAGTTGAAAGCACTGCGGCGAAAAGTATTCCAAGCCCCATGATCCACCAGAATTGATCTATGAAACTGAGGAACGCGACGACGCTTCCTATAGCAGCACAGATCAACTGTGTCGTGACCAGCCAAGTTTTATAATGACCAAATTTTTTGTTTCCATATTTATCGACATAGGGAGCCCACAGGAATTTCACGAATACGGGTATGGTCATTAATCCCAATAATCCAATACGTTCCAGCGGCGCACCACTCTGACGAAGCATTATCGGAAACACCAGCGGGAAAAAGAATGCGGGAACGTATGCCGATATATAGAGAAAGAAAAGCACGAAGAATTTATTTCGTCGTTGCGGGAATTCACTCATTCCCACAACGTTCGTCTCACTATGAGGATTATCGATCATTAAATTTGGTACCGCACACTCAACGTTGTCCTAAACGGCGCACTGGGCATAAGAAGCAAGAAAGCGGTCGGATTGCCTCCACCGCCATTGCCGACATTGTAGCTCAGTTCATTTGTAATATTATAAAAATTCAACTGGAACCGCAGCTTTGCAAATTCGTAATATGTTACCGCATCAAAGGTTGTGTATGCCGGAACCTTTGCTTCATTGGCATCATTCACAAAAACTTCACTCCGTGTTGAAGCGCCTCCTCCTATGCCAAGACCATTGAAGAGACCGTTATTAAATTCATAAACAGCCCACACATTGCCGCTGTATGTCGGGGTGCCGTACCGCTGTTTTCCATCAACAATGATTTTCTTGGGATTGGTAAACTTCATTTTTTGTGCGTTGAATGCAGCCGAGACACGTAAATTCGAAGTCACTTCTCCTACGACGTCAATATCGAATCCCTGGGCATCTTCCTTGCCAATATTATAATATAACTTATATGGTGAAACTCCTGCGGGATTGTTCTCTGATGCAATGACGTCATATTTATCGATCATAAATACCGAGGCAGAAAGAAGAGCTCGTTTATTCAACAGCTCAAGTTTCACTCCTGTTTCTGCCTGGTATGCACGCTCGGGTTTTAAATCCGCGGGAATATCCCATAAGCCATAGTCAGCACCCGGTGTTTGGTAGCTTCCCATGTAACTGGCATAAAGCGACATGTTATCATAGAACTGATACAACACACCCAGCCGGGGTACAAATCCTGATGATTCATTCTTTGTCGATTTTGGTGTCGTCGTGTATGCGGCCAATTGGGTCACATCGATACTATTATTCTCATACCTGCCGCCAAGCAACAGATGCCAGCGTTCATCAATGGTAATCAAATCCTGAAATGAGATACCGTAATCCTTCGACTTCGAAAAGTTTTCTTCATGAACAAACATTGGCAACGATACATTCATTCGAGTTCCTGTGGAAACATCAAGAAGCTGATTGGGATTATAATCCATGAGCAGGTCTGTCTTGATCTGAAGCATATCGGCGGCCACAAGAATTCCGTGAGCCATACGCGTCCCGAATAATTGATGACTCAAGCGTAAAGAGCTCTCAAATCGTGTTCCATAGTCAGTCCGATTTGAATTCAGATCGCTATGCAGTCGTATTGACCAATTGGGCGGGAACGTTCCGGCAGGAATGCCCGCGGGCATTGTACCTTTATAGGTGTAGAAATAGTCCACTTCATATAAAGACCACTGGGTGACGTATTCGTAGTTTGCTGCAAGGCGTACGGTCCAATCTGGAGTAATGATATGCTCTACTTCGGCAACAACCCGTTGTTGATTTTGATCTGTATTATCTGTCGGCAGGCCGAAAAAATAAGACCGGCTCGAAATGGGAGCAAAGGAAGCGGAAAATATTCCATCGGCAGACACGGATGGAAGCATCAGAACACCGCGATCTGGAGTGAATTCTGAACGCGAGATCTCGCCTGTCAAATATACTTTGGTTTCTTCCGACACATTTAATGCAAAGGATGGTTTAACAAAATAGGTGTTTGATTTCACTTCATCGCGATAGCTGTTGCTCTTTTCGTACGATCCATCCACACGATAGAGAACGGACTCGCTCAATAACGGTCCGGTCGCAGAACCGCCAAGGCGGTATTGTTGAAAGCTGCCTGTCATGGCTTCGACGGTATATCCCGATTCCATCTGGGGTTGTTTCGAAATAAAGTTTATTATTCCACCCGGTTCTCCCCTTCCATACAGAATGGTCGAAGGACCTTTGAGAACTTCGATACGGTCTACTGAAATAGAACTGACCGGAAGATCATCCCCTCCGCCGGAAGTACCGCCGCCGCCGATTTTGAATCCGTCTTTAAACACGGAGGCATTGAAACCTCGAATGTTCACAACGAGCGGATGCGGACCTCCGAACTCCGTCGCCACTCCGCTCACATTTCGCAAGGCCTCATTCATATTAATAATATTCTGATCGGTGAGCAGCTTATTGGTAACCTGTGCCGTACTCAACGGGAGTGTCATCATCGGAGCATTCATACGCAGGGCCGAATAATTATCTCCTGTCGAATATGTTTCCCTGTACCCGGAGATCACTACTTCATTCATGCCAATTGGTTCGGGCTTAAGCTGAATATCTAGATTTACTTTTGAATCGGCGACGGTGACTTGCAACCGGATCAGTTTGTATCCGACACTGCTCGCTTGAAGGGTATAGACACCGGCAGGAACATTTGCGAGTTCGTATACTCCTTCGGAGTTTGTCGATGCATCCATTGCTTTATCTAGTAAACTAATATTGACACTGGAAAGGGGCGTCTGATCATCAGCATTTACAATTTTTCCTGAAATACTTCCCGATTGCGCAAGAAGTGAGGCTGAGAATAAGAAAATGAAACAAACGACGTAGAAATGCACATGAAACCCGCGGAAGGAGAACATAAATTTTGCTCCTATAAGTAAGTCTGAGGATAGTTAAAGACAGCCAATAGCCATTTGAAAATTAACCCGTGAAAAGTAACCTATCAATTTCTCAAAGTCAATTATTTCCCGGCATTTTCCAGGTAATTTTCTTACGTCTTTTCAGCGGTTTACGAGGCGAGATTTTTGAATGAGGATTGAAGATATTAAGATTATAGATGATAAGATTAAAGATAAAAGATCGTGAAATGTTTACTCATCATATCTCTTTACTTGAAGTTCGAGTTTTAAATAGGTAAAATATTCTATGAAGAAGAATAATATTGCTGCGACAAGCACCCTTCTCGTGCTATTAGTATCTGGTTACTCTTTTGCGCAAAACCCGATTATCCGTAATCAGTTTACGGCCGATCCGACCGCAAGGGTTTTTGACCATACGGTTTATGTTTATCCATCGCACGACATAACCGCTGCACCGGGGAAGGGTCACCCGGGATGGTTTTGCATGGAGGACTATCATGTGTTCTCATCCTCCGACTTAACGGATTGGACGGATCACGGCATTATTGTCAGTCAGAATAATGTTCCCTGGGTCGATTCAACATCGTACAGTATGTGGGCTCCCGATTGTATTTACAAAAACGGAAAATATTATTTCTATTTCCCGACCAGGGCGAAGGACACCACATGGGGGAGAGGTTTTTCAATTGGGGTTGCAATTTCCGATCATCCTTCCGGGCCGTTCATACCGCAGCCTGAGCCCTTGAAAAACGTTCACGGTATTGATCCCAACGTATTTATCGATAAAAACGGGAAGGCGTATCTCTACTGGGCGATGGGTAAAATTTATGCCGCACCGCTAAAAGAAAACATGCTGGAACTTGCTTCAGGACCACAAGTACTCAAGGGGCTGCCTGAAAAAGGACTTATAGAAGGCCCGTTTTTATTTGAACGAAACGGCAAGTATTATCTGACGTATCCGCATGTTCAAAAGACCATTGAACGTCTCGAATACGCAACGAGTGACAATCCGATGGGGCCTTTTCAGTTCGAAGGAGTCATCATGGATGAATCTCCCAACGGCTGCTGGACAAACCATCAATCAATTTTAAATTTTAAGGATCAGTGGTATTTATTTTACCATCAGAATGATTTATCCCCATCGTTCGATAAGAACAGATCGATCCGGATCGACAGTTTGTTTTTCAAGAGCGACGGAACAATCCAAAAAGTAATTCCCACATTCCGCGGTGTTGGGCTCACCGACGCTTCTCACCATATCGAGATAGACCGGTACAGCCTCAAGTGCGGTGCGGGAGCGGCGATCGTCTTCCTGGACACGCTGAACCCATTCAATGGCTGGAAGACGATACTCTCTCAGAAGGATGCGTGGGTCCAATACAATGCTGTAGATTTCGGGCGGGAGAAGTATCAAGCGATACAGGTAAAAGCCCGGTCTCTCATGGATGGAATCCTTCAAATCAGGCTGGACAAAAACAATGGCCCCATACTTGCCGAGGTAAACATCCCCAAAAGCACAGACTGGAATACCATCGATGCGCCGCTCTCGAAATTCCAGCCGGGGATTCATAACCTGGTGGTCACAGTGAACCATAACCACCCCGTTGAAATAGACTGGGTGAGATTTATAAAATAGCACTCCGGACCTCGGTCAACACACGTAATGGAAACCCAGAAGAACGGTGAGTCACCGGCTTATGATAAACCGTACTACTGCATATTCTTCAATCGTGAAATATATACTTCCCTTCCGCATTTCCGAGTATCGGTTCATTGCACTGTCATAGAATCTGATTGATCATATCACTTGCTGCATGAAGTGTGAGACCTCCGCCGTTTTTCGTGAGCGCTGTCATTTGATTACGCACGGTTGTTGTCGTAACTTGATGCTGTTTCACTGAAACAGTTACGATGACCGGCATTATGGAGAACGAATGAATTTGCCTATTCGCTTCTCTTTTATTGATGAGATTGGAAATACATAATGGAAAAATATTGGATCATTTTGTTGTTACTCTCCCCGCAACTTATTTCCGCCCAGAGCGTTGTGATCAATGAAATCATGGCTTCAAATCAGACTGCCTGGTACGATGAAGACGGAGATGCTTCGGATTGGATTGAGCTCTATAACAAAGGCACAACGGCGATCCACTTGTCCGGATGGAGTCTCAGTGACGATACACTGAACATTCAAAAATGGAAATTTAGCGGTGGGACCATTGAACCCGGAGGGCATGTGATCGTTATTGCTTCCGGTAAAAACAGACAAACGAGTCCCCCGCACACCACCTTTAAAATAAGCGCATCGGGTGAAACGGTACTGCTCGCAGATTCCAGCGGTAAGGTGGTCGATCTTGTCACCATCCCCATTTCCGGCACCGATATTTCGTACGGCAGGGCAGGCGATGGATTGCTTCCCTGGATTTTCCAGTCTCCAACACCGGGATCGGCAAACACCGGCAGCATCATTCATGGTATTGCAGACTCTGTATCGTTTTCATTGCCCGGCGGATTTTATTCATCGCCAATAGCCGTTACGCTCTCAGCGGGTGACAGCAGAATATTCTATACGCTGGACGGGAGCAATCCCGATTCAACCAACACAAGATATACCGCCCCGATTTCTCTCCAAAAAACAACGGTTTTAAAAGCGGTGAGTTTCAAAAATAATTATTTGCCCGGGCGCATCCTCACCGGAACATATTTTATAAACGAATCGACGGATTTGCCCGTTATTTCTCTCTCGACAGATCCGTATAATCTTTTTGATCCCGGGTATGGTATTTATACAAATTATAAAATGGACTGGGAGCGTCCAGCACATATTGAATTTTTTGAAGAGAATAAGAGCCCGGGTTTTTCGGAAGAGTGCGGCATCGCCATCCATGGCTCCCAGGCCCGGGAGTGGGCCCAGAAATCCTTTGCGGTAAAATTTGATCGGGACTACGGTGTTCCCAAGATTGAATACCCGCTCTTTCCGGATTTTTATGTGACCACATTTAAATCATTTACCCTGAGAAACTCCGGCAATGATTTTCAGTACACGCACATCCGAGATGCCATGATGCAAACGCTGGTGAAAGATTTGGATATCGACTATCTCGAATACCGGCCGGCAACGACATTTATTAACGGCGAGTACTGGGGAATTTACAATATCCGCGAACGTGTCAGCGATCATTACCTTGCCTACCGGCATGGGGTCAATCCTGACAGTATTGATCTGCTGCAGGATAACATGGTAGTCGTTCACGGCGACTCGCTGCATTACCGGCGGCTCA
>RPQN01000160.1 GCA_003819715.1 Ignavibacteriota bacterium
CAGCAGCGCGCAAAAATGTTCACCGTCCGGGAATTCCGCCACCGTGCTGGGGAGATATTCGTACGCCGGGCGATTGTTCGAAACGATCCCTCCCAGCAGAGGGAGGAAGACCCGTGAATAGAGTCGATACAATTGTTTTACCGGAAAATGCTTCGGCCGAGAAAATTCCAGCACCAGAGCACTGCCGCCCGGTCTCAAAACACGGTGAAATTCTTTTAATCCAATTTCAAGGTTTGTAAAATTTCTTACACCGAATGCAGCCATAACGACATCGAAGGATCCGGTCTCGAACCGCAACTGTTCGGCGTCCCCGGTTTCGAGCGTGATGAGATGCTCGAGGTTCCGGGATCGAATCTTGGCGCGGCCGATATCCAGCATCTTCGATGAAATGTCAATGCCGATGATTTGATCCGGCTTCAAGCGTACTGCCTCGAGCGCAAGATCGGCTGTGCCGGTTGCTGCATCGAGAATTTGTTTCGGATGTAATGGCTGAAGCAGCCGGATTGCTTTTCGCCGCCACAGGATGTCAATACCGGAACTCAGAGTGTGGTTCAGAAGATCATATCGATGTGCAATGGAATCAAAAAGTGACCGCACAGTGGTCTTGTCATACACACGACGGCCGGATAACTGGTTATTGGTCATTTGCAATTATTCCAGCGGGCCGTTGCGCTTGTGAGCCATCGAGTATGGGGTTTCTTCACCACTATCCCGCCAGTTTTCCGTTGTTGTCCTGTCGGCGCACACTCTCCTGAATATATTTGTTCCAAGGCTTACCGGCACTTCTGTCTGAAATATACGTAAGAGAGCCAAGAATTCCAACGTTAAAACACATGGTGGAATCGTCGAAGAATCTTGAAAGAAACAAAAGATTAACGTATTATTTTAACAACGAACTACCGGATTGAAGCAGATGACAGCGCCAAACTATATTGATTCTCATGCTCACCTTTTCTTTGCCGATTATGCAGATGATCTCGAAGCGGTGTTGACGCGTGCACAAGAAGCAGGTGTCGGAACGATCATCGTACCAGGAACAGACCTGAAATCCAGCCGTGAAGCCGTCTTGCTTGCCGAACAGCATCAAAATATATTTGCCTGTGTAGGGATTCATCCCCACGAAGCTTCAAAAGCGGACTCCCGGGATCTGGAGGAGATTGAAAAGCTCTGCGCCAATCCGAATGTTGTCGCCATTGGCGAGATAGGATTGGATTACCATTATGATTTTTCCCCGCGGGACGTGCAGCAAAAATTCCTGACAGCGCAGCTGGACATTGCCGTACGGAATAATCTGCCGGTCGTTTTGCATACGCGCGAATCCAATGAGGATCTTTATTCTCTTGTTGAGCAAACGGTCAAAGCACATCCGGCATGGAGAGAAGCGGGGAGTGAACCGGGCCGGGGAGTCTTTCACTGCTTTCCAGGGACGGCGGAGCAGGCCGCGTACGTATTCAGCCTCGGTTTTTGCGTTTCATATCCCGGTATTGTCACGTTTAAAAAGGCACAAAGCATCGACGTGATAAAGGAAATTGGAATTCGGAACCTGCTCCTGGAAACAGATTCGCCGTATATGACCCCGGTTCCATATCGTGGAAAAAGAAATGAACCGGCAAATATTGTGCTGATCGGAAAGAAGATCGCGGAATCATTGAACATTTCGGAAGACGAGGTTGCCCGCACGACGACAGAAAATGCGGTCCGATTGTTCGGGCTTCATCGGTGATGGTTTTTTCGCTTTCTCTAGTGCTTGTAGTGGTGGGCTATTTTAAGAAAGCTCTATAAGGCAAAGTAAGATTCCCGACAAAAACATTCGGGAATGACAATAAAATTGTAGCAAGCTACCGCTTGCATCATTCTCAGGCCTCCGGCTGTTATTCCCGCGGATTGTAAGCGGGAATATTAAAAAAGCCTACTACCGTTCATCTCGATAATTGGTTTCTTGGCTGAACGATTTGTATTATTCATCATAACTGTAAATGCACATAGTGATCGTTATTATTAATACTTCCCAATAAGGTCTGTATCGTGGAAAGCTCCCTCTCCTTTTAGGAGAGGGTTGGGGTGAGGTCAATTCTTGATTTATCAGGATTATTAATTGCTTAATATTTATTTTAATTACTGATTACTTTCAAATAACCATACAATTTTATTCAGTGTCTGTTTAATCGGAGCGGGATATTGTGAAGAAACTGGTATTGATCATTCTTGTCGTATGTCTTTATACTTATCAAGACGCACAACCGTTGTTGCCGGGCGAACGGGATATTCTTCAATTGCAGGACCAGTGTTCCTTGGGAGGCGGAAAGCTTATTGAATATCTCAAAAACGAAAATGGTCTCCTCAGGTACCGTGCGGCAATCGCATTAGCCAATGTGCAGGACACTTCGGCTGCCGGTGCCCTTGGCGTAACATTAAAGGATGGCGATAAGAATGTTCGTACAGCCTCTGCGCTGGCCTTGGGACAACTCCGGTCCAGCCGGGCCGCCGATGAATTGCTCTCTTCGCTCGCGTTAGAAAAAGATCCGGAAGTTATTGCAAGAATATTGGAAGCGCTCGGCAAAATCAGCTCTTCGAAATATTTGGATTCGCTGCTCAGAATGAACGATGAAGAACCGCTGAAATTCCCGCAGAAGGGTTTTGCCTTATGCATTGCCCGATTTGCAATTCGGCAAATTAAGTCGGAACGGGCCATTCGGAAATGTTACGAGTATGCAGGGAGCAAAGCGCCTGAAATAAGCTCCGCAGCGCTTTTTGCACTCTGGAGGTCGGCGCCGAACAGTTTTAGTGATCAGGAAATTTCTCAACAGAAGGAATTGCTCGGGTCATTAGCTCTTCATCAAAATTCTGATATTCGCATGCAGCTTGCGACTCTTCTCGGAAAATCAAAGACAAAAGAGGCCCGTGAGTTACTGGATGCGCTTGAAATTTCGGAAAAGAAATTGAATGACTGGCATGTCTGGGTGCAGATTGTCCGCGCCCGGGCGGCGGTATCGACGCCGCGGGAAATTCCTTCGAAATATTCCGAATATCTTTCGCAGAAGAACGACCATATCAAAATAGCGGCACTTCAGGCATTGAGCACGATCCCATCTCTTTCATCGGAGCAATCGGCGGTACATGATGCACTGCAGTCGGCGGTGCTCCGTATTGCCAATGGACCGTCTGAAATTGATGCCGTGCGCGGAGAGGCATTGGTCACTTTAGGGAAACATTTTCCAGGAAAGCTTGATGAGTTTTATTCCATCGCGGCCGGCAGTTTGTTCTCACCCGAGCTGAAAGCAAAATTATTGGAAGGACTCTCGCAGATAAAAAGCAAAGAGCATCTTGCCATTCTTCGTCAGCATCTGACGCATGAATCAATCCGGGTTTCCATGGCCGCATGGGATTTTATCCGGCCTCTGCTCTCTCCGGCCGCTATGAAAAGCATGGGCTATGATTCGATTGAACTGCGCGGTGTTACAGAAGAAATATTTAAGGTTGCACAAAAAGTCCTGGCAAAGAATGATATGGGGATTACCACCATTGTCGCCAATCTTTTTACTGATACGGTCATGGTTCATCAATTGAAGGATGCAGGAGTTGCAGACCAGGCGGTCGATGAATTTATCCGGGCATTTGGAAATCTTACCCAGATTGATGATGGCGAGGCAAAGCAGGCCATCCTGCAAGCGTTGGGAAGTATGGGGAATGAGCGGGTTATCCCGTTTTTGGAAAAAGAATTATCCGATTCAGACCGTTCACTTTCTGCAGAAGCCGCAGCATCGCTGCGCCAGCTCACCGGTAAAGATTATTCCGGCAGACTGGTTCAGCAGACGATTGCCGGCAAAACGGAAGCCGATTGGAATATGTTAGAGAGCATAAAACCACGCCCGCATGTCCGATTCGTAACGAACCGCGGTGATTTCATTATTGAGTTATTCAAAGATCATGCACCATGGACGGTATTGAATTTTGTGAGGTCGGTCAAAACGGGATTCTACAATGGTTTGAAATTTCATCGTGTGGTGCCGGATTTTGTCGTTCAAGGAGGCGATCCCCGCGGCGACGGCTGGGGCGGTCCAGGATATAAAATGCGGACGGAAATTTCGACCGTGAATTATGAACGAGGAACCTGCGGGATGGCGAGTGCCGGGAAGGATACGGAAGGAAGCCAGTTTTTTATAACGCATATTTCCACACCTCATCTTGACGGGCGTTATACGATCTTTGCAAAAGTGGTCAAGGGGATGGATGTGGTCGATCTTCTTCAGATCGGCGATACGATGAAGACAGTGCAACTGACAGAGGAATGACGGGGCGCTGTTATTTTGCTTTCCATTCCTGATAGGTGGACCGGTGTTCCTGATCGAAGTTGGAGAGTTTTTCATAAACACTGCGGTCGGGATACGATTGAAATGCTTCGGCAATTTCCCGGAATTTAGCATCAAAGAATTGCTTCACTACCACGCTTGATGAATTCTGCCGGATACGGATCTCGTTAATGGATTCGATCGCGGCGAGCATATTATCGAGTCCTTTTTGTTTTTCCGTGGCGAGCAGGTCAATGCCGTCAAAATGATAATTGTTGAATGCGGTGCGGAAACCGTTATATTTGACACTGGTGAGTTCGTCTGTTATTCCGTACTTCGTATAACTGGCGGAGGATTGCTGCCAGTCTTGAGCTACCGATGAATTGGATGCGAGTTGTACCGTGTTCAACGCTTTTTGGAAACAGGCGGAACCGGACATAGGGACGTACGTTTCAAGGTCATACCCGATTATCAGATACGCATAGAAATCAAGAAATCCCGTCAGGGGATCAAAAATCATCTCGTCATGATTCATGCGTTGATTGGGAGTATAGGTGAAGCTCCATTTATTATCCAAAATTCGAATAACCAATGTGGTGCGGTCCGATTTATCATTGCCGATATAGATGGGCCTCTGACTTGAGACGGCAATCTGCGTTACATAACGGTTGTCGCTCGTTGCCGATGAAAAGAAAATATCCAGGCTGCATTGGATTTTTTCTCCGTCAAGGTCCTCGGCGGAGAACTTTGTGTTATTCATATACCGCTCGATGTCCTGAGCGAAGGTGCGCAGATATCCGCGCTGCGCCGATTGGATGGATTCCATATTCACCGTCACCGTGCAGTTGAGTTCTTGAGAAACAAGAAGGGGGGCTGCACCTGCCAGAAGTGTAAACATGACGGCTGCGATAGTTGTTTTTTTCATAGGGGGCTCATTCCATGGTTATACAGGGAAAATATAGCCAATTTCTGCACCCTCAGCAAGTAAAAATGTTCAGTTGTATCATTCTGAGCTCCGTGCTTATTCTTCACCACAATCTTTTTGCATTTGAGAATAACGGACGGGGAACGAAGGCGATTGGGATGGCAAATGCTTTCGCTGCCGTTTCGGACAATTGCTGGGCGATAAATTACAATCCTGCCGGACTTGTCCGGCTCACTTCTTTGCAATGCTCCGCGTTTATTGTACCGGAGCAATTTGGATTAAAAGAATTAAGGACGACCGCGTTTGCCGCAGGGGTTCCGCTTTCCATCGGTTCCTTTGGCATAACAGCAGAGAAATTCGGATTTGAATTATATGCCGAGTCGGATTATGCTCTCGCGTATGCAGCGAATGTTGAAAAATATATTTCGGCCGGTGTGAGTATCGAATATCACCGCGTTGATATTGCGCGGTACGGTACTTCCTCCGGTATCATATTCAACGGAGGCATTATCGCACAAGTGTTCGATAAAGTCAGTGCCGGATTCAGTATTCACAATATGACCGGTGCCGTGCTGGGAAACACGCATGAGAAACTTCCGCAGGAGTGTATGCTCGGAGTGTGCTGGTCGATACATCGCGGGTTGCAGCTCTCGATCGAGCTGGAAAAAGAAATTCGATTTCCGGCGAGTATAAAAATGGGTGTCGAACAAATCGTATTCGATGCAATTGCACTTCGCGCAGGAGCAGCGGATAATCCGGACAAATATTCGGTCGGCATCGCGGTTGGATATTCATTATTTGAATTTGGATATGCAGGTTATAGCCATCCGGATCTCGGCTGGACGCATCAAATCGAGCTGTCGGTAAAATGGGACAAATAATTTTAGTGTTCGTGGAACTCCATTAGAATATTATAACTCTTAACTACCAAGAAAACAGTAAACATTCATATGATTCCGTAGGAATCAAACGTTTGTAGTTATTCCCCCCAAAAAAGTAAAGAACTCCATAGGAGTTCTACAAAACAATTGTCTTATGCGTGTCCAAACAATAATATTGTTCTGTTTCTCACTCGTTTCTTTTACCAGAGCGCAAGAGCAGATATGTCCGGATACACTGGATTTCGGGGAGTATCAAACTGAAAAAATATTGGAATCGGCGTTACAAGACGACGAAAATACCATTGCTGCAGACGAATTGACCCAGCTTGAAGATGATCCTTTGAACCTCAACTCAGCGTCGGTTGAAGAACTGCATCGGATTCCCATGATATCAAATCTCATTGCATCGCGGATAGTTGAAAGGCGCAGACAGAAGCAATGGGCCTCTGTTCATGAGCTCTTAGAAATTGAAGGAATGACGCCGGAGCTATTTTCATCTCTCCGCAGGTATGTGATGATAGAGGAAAATGCCGCGCATAAAAAGAAATCGAATAATGGGCTGTCGATCAATGGTACGTTTCTCAGCAGGATGGTAACGGAAATTGAAGAACGAAAGGGGTATAGCGACGGTAGGTATCCGGGTTCTCCGGTAAAAGTCCTGAATCGTCTCCGCCTTTCAATCGGTAAAAAAAGAACGCCGTTATCATCTGTGGTATCCGAATTGGACATCGGATTCCTGATCAAAAAAGATCCGGGGGAACCTGGCCTGGCAAACTTCACATCGTATTTCGCCGGCTTCTCAATCCCATTTCTTGCTTCGCATTTTATCGTTGGTCATTATCAGATTGAAGCGGCCGAGGGATTGATTTTCTGGAAGGCTTCCGCGTTCGGGAAGGGGAGCGATGTCATCTCACCTGCCCGGAAAAACGGGAGCGGCATTCATCCCTCTCTTTCCTCCGATGAGAATTCTTTTTATCGGGGTTTCAGCGGTTCGATGGATTTGGACCGTATCCAGGTCCAGGTGTTTTATTCACGCAAGCCCATTAATGCAGTATTGGATTCGCTTGGAAATATTTCGTCGATACTCAAAAGCGGATTGTTCCGCACGGAGAGCGAACTCCGGAATCAGAATTCATCCCGGGAGACCCTCATCGGGTGCCGGGCAGTAACGTATCCGGCAGACGGATTAAAGATAGCGGGAACAGTGAGCCGGACGAATTATGCAAATGCGTTCACACTCGTCGGGAGCAGGAGCGGGTATGCATCCGAGTTATGGATGAGGGGACTGGATATTTCATGGACGGGCAGGACAGTCGATGTATTTTCAGAATGTGCATTTGATCGCGTAAATGCTCTTTCCGTCATTGCCGGAGTGATGGTTCAGCCGGCATCAGAAATTGTGTTGACAGCAACAGTCAGGAATTATTCTCCGGCATTCCAAAGCAGACATGGGAATGCGTTTGGCGAGGGGCAGGGACAGGTGCAAAATGAAAAGGGGGTATATGCCGGAGTACGCTTGCAGCCGGTCCCGGAATTATGTTTTTCGTCGTACTACGATCAGTTTGAGCATCCGCTGCCGACGCCTCGGTTACCGTCTCCATCGCACGGAAACGATTTTTTATTACTCGCAGAATATTCATTGACGGATCGAATGGAGTTTGGGTTTCGGTATAAAAGGAAGGAGGTGCCTTCCGTTTATAATCACAACGATATTTATGGGAGAGTAATAAAAGGGATTGTTCCCATTGTTCATTATAATTACAGGCTAAGAAGTGAATTCTCTTCTTCGCCTTACTTACGATTATCGAGCCGGGTGGAATGGGTGAATTTGATTGGCAATGGAATGCAGGGTGCAGAAAAGGGGTTGTTGATATCACAGGGGATCAAATGGAGCAGCTTTTTTCCGCTGACGGTACAGATGCGTTTTACAATATTCGGGACAGAATCATATAATTCTGCAATTTATGAATTTGAAGAAGATGTTCCCGGTGTATATCTCAGTCCGGCTCTTTTTGGGCGGGGTATTCGATGGTATATCATTTTGCGGTACCAGATATATTCAAAATTATATATTGCCGGGAAATTCGCGCAAACGGTGAAGGATGGAGTCAAATCGATCGGTACTGGGAGCGATGAAGTCAATGGAGGCAGTCAGAGTGTGTTGAGTATGCAAGTAGAGGTGAGGTTCTGATGCCTTCGGTTGAGTGTAGAGTCCATTCACCAGAATGGACAAACAATCCTGTGTAGAGTCCATCTCGCAGATCGACAAATTCACAAGAGATGGGTGTACAGTCCATTCCCCAGAATGGACAAATATAGGTCCATCGGGGCGCTGGACTCTACAAAAACCTTACGTATCCAGCGGACTGCGGACGATAAGGCCTTTTTTATTTAGGACATGGGTATAGATCATGGTCGTGCGGACGTCGGAATGTCCAAGAAGTTCCTGGACTGTTCGAATATCGTACCCGCTTTCCAGAAGATGTGTTGCGAAGGAATGACGGAACGAATGACAGCTTCCCTTTTTTTGAATGCCGGTCTGTTGAACCGCATCGGCGACAGCGTGTTGGATGCTGGTCACATGGATATGATGGCGTACGGTGGCTCCTGTTCGCGGGTCCATCGATCTCTGAGATGACGGGAAGAGGTATTGCCAGCCAATTTCGTGTGAAGCGTTTTTAAATTTATCTTGAAGAGCATCCGGCAGAATCGTATTACCATAACCTTCGGCAAGATCCTGTTGATGAAGAATAGAAACTTTCTTGATTTGCAAATGCAGGTCGCGGTTAATTTGAGCCGGGAGAGTTGTATGTCTATCTTTATCTCCTTTTCCCTGGCGGACAATAATAAAGTTATTTTCGAAATCGATATCCTTTACGCGGAGGCGGAGGGCTTCCATTAATCGCAGGCCGGATCCATAAAGAAGTTTCGCAACAAGTTTAGGCGTGCCATGGAGCTGGTTGATAATAAGGCGGACTTCGTGGCGTGAGAACACGACCGGCAATCGCAGTGATCGTTGAGCGCGGGGAACTTCACCGAACGATCCGAGATGTTTATTGAGTACTTGTGAATATAGGAATATTATTGCGTTCAGCGCTTGATTTTGAGT
Organism: Ignavibacteriota bacterium; assembly: GCA_003819715.1. Classification (GTDB taxonomy): domain Bacteria; phylum Bacteroidota; class Ignavibacteria; order UBA10030; family UBA10030; genus Fen-1298. The sequence goes on from RPQN01000160.1 coordinate 9,205, forward strand.
AGACGAAGAGACATATTTATCGCAAGCGAGGTAAGTCAAGAAGCTGCGGATTTCATTCTCTCCCATTTCGACAGGGTGGCG
>RPQN01000161.1 GCA_003819715.1 Ignavibacteriota bacterium
GGAAGGGGAGAAACGTGGTGCAAATGGCCTGGGGCGGGGGCACACCGTCCTATCTCACGCCGGAAGAAATCAATGACCTGTCAGGATTTATCCGGGAACGGTTTAATTTTTCAGACGATGCGGAAATCAGCGTCGAGATTGATCCGCGCGAATTGACCCTCCAGCATCTCAAGGCGTTTGTCGAAAACGGGACGAACCGCATCAGTCTCGGGGTCCAGGATTTTAATGACGACGTACAAAAAGCGGTCAACCGCATTCAGCCGGAATTATTGACACAGCAGGTTTTTCAGTGGTCGCGGGATCTCGGGATCAAGAGCATCAACGTGGACCTTATTTACGGCTTGCCCTTACAGACCGTCGAGTCGTTTCACACCACGCTGGAAAAAGTAATTCAGTTGTCGCCGGAACGGATCGCCGTTTTCAATTTTGCATTTGTCCCGTGGATGAAGCCGCATCAAAAACTTCTCCACCAGGACCAGCTCCCGTCTGCTGAAAAAAAACTGCACCTGCTCCAGTTGACCATCAATACGCTCATCGGTGCGGGATATGTGTATGTGGGGATGGATCATTTCGCCAAACCGACCGATGAACTGGCGCGCGAGCAGAAACGCAAAATGCTCCACCGTAATTTTCAGGGATACTCCATCAAAGCAGGCGCCGATCTATTCGGGTTTGGGATGTCGGCGATTTCGCATTTTGGGACGGTCTACGCTCAAAATGCAAAAGACCTGATGGCGTATGATCAGGCGGTAAAAAGCGGGCGCTTTCCTACGAATGTCGGCTATACCATGACGCCCGATGATGAACTGCGAAAATTTGTCATTATGCGGTTGATGTGCGATCTCGAACTTGATAAACGGGAAGTTGAACAAAAATTCAAAATTGATTTTGATGAGTATTTTTCCGAAGCACTGAAAAAACTCGAAGAATTTGTTCCCCTGCAGCTTCTGACCCTGGAGCGCGACCGCATCGTCGTGAGTGACCTGGGACGATTTGTCCTTCGAAATATCGCGATGCCGTTCGACGCCTACCTCCCCGGGATGGTGAAAGAAAAACCCATCTTTTCCAGAACCCTCTGATTTCATTTCTGCGCACGCCCGTTCGCACCGTCTGCCGAAGGACCGGCAGCGATGGAACAAGGAATCGCTGTTCCAGACCAACAGGGATCAACTGCGATCAGATCCGTCCAAAATAGCTATTTGAAAAATATTTTGGACAGCAGTGGAAATTCATAATTATCTCTATTGACCCGATTTTCCATATTAACGTAATGAAAACACTCCTTCCCCTTCAGGGGAAGGTTGGGATGGGGTCATTTTTATATCAGATAAACATTCCATAATACAAGCGCAATATGACCTCACCCCGGCCCTCTCCTAAAAGGAGAGGGAGCCTTATCCTTGAATGTATCATGCAAATTTCTGCGATTTAATTGTAAATTTAACGAGCTCTGACGCAGCGAAAGCCGAACCGTAAAACAGGTCCATGGGAAATATACATGCGGTACGCCACACGGCAATTATAATCGTGGTCGAGATACGATCCGCCGCGAAGGATCTGTCCGCCGCCGGCGGCTGATCCATGCGGATTGGTGACCGGGCTCGTGGTGTACGGTTTATATGAATCCCAGCACCATTCCCGCACATTGCCGCTCATATCGTATAAACCAAGTTCGTTCGGCGCTTTCAACCCCACCGGATGTGCATTAATGCCGGAGTTTGTTGAAAACCAGGCAACACTGTCGAGGTTGTTGCTGCCGCTGTAAACGTAACCCAAGCTCCTGGTTCCGCCGCGCGCTGCATATTCCCATTCTGCTTCCGTCGGCAGCCTATAGCCGTTGGCAGACCAATTCACCATGGTGCTCAAGATATCTATGTCGCCTGTTCTGAAAACCGAAGAGTCGGAAAGACTGGTCTTCGTATGATACACCGGCGTCAGTCCTTCCTTTTCTGAGCGCGCATTACACCATCGGACCACGTCCCACCAGGTCACTCCCGTCACCGGAGAGGATGCATCTCCGTCCAAATACCCTTTATTTCCCGGAGACAGATCGGTATATCCATTCGCAACGGCCCATTGATACACGGTGTCCCACGTTCCCCATCGAATCTCTGTAGCGCTCATGGAAAAATCGGAAAGGGTCACGGTATGAGGAGGGTTTGCATTGGCGTCCAGAAGATTACTGCTTCCCATAGTAAATGTTCCGCCGGTGATTTTGATCAAATCAGCGGATGTGAGGGAATTCGGTATCGGTTCAGTCCCTAAATCTTTTTTACATCCAGGATAGAAGAACAGGAGGCTGCAGAAGAGTATGACAACGAATATGGGGCAAGGGTGGTAAACGCGCATAGGATCACTTTAAAATACGGTTGTATTGAAAAAAGATGTATGACGATCACGAATAAGTTGTCCACCCGTCCAACCCGTTCGGATTCTGTCGTTCATGATACGCAAAGGTGTTTTGTGATGCAAGATGATACTTTACCGCGTTATACCGCATTTCTTCCGGCGAAAAAGAATTTCTGCGGGTGATCTATTCTTGTTCGGTTCCAGAATTTTGTGATGAAGATCATGTTCTGTTGAAATAGTTTAAAATCAAATTATCCGTGACCTCCATCAAAGCAGCGGAAGCATGGAACATATATATTCTCACAGGTCTCGCAGGTAAGTCCTCCGGAGTTTATACAATCGTCGACGTCAGGAATGGTCATCGGTGTTAAATAATACATTAACGCGGACATCAGAAGGGGAATGAACCATGAAAACGATTCATAAATTAATTTTTGTCAACAGTATTGCACTCTGTGTCTTTTCAACAATTCTCACGTCTTCTCTGATATCGGGGCCGACGATCATCGATCATTCATGCACGAATATCCGCGCAATACCGGCGGAATATATATCGCTCGCGAAATCGAACCTCCATATCGCATATGGCCACACGTCTCATGGCAGTCAAATTATAAACGGAATGAGCGCCCTTGTATCGTTTATGAATGGCCTGGGATATCCGCAAAACCTGTTCGCCTATAACAAGGGCGGTACAGGCGGCGCTCTGGATTTACGGGATACGCCGTTCAGCGGCGCAAGCGATCTCGGAAGTCCAAGCCGTACCGCCTGGGAGGCGTCCACCAGGACCTATTTAAATTCGAATCCTACAGTGAACGTTATTTTGTGGTCATGGTGCGGCCAGGTGGATGGTACAGAATCGGACATCAGCCAATATTTGAATCTCATGTCGGGTCTGGAACGCGACTTTCCCGCCGTGAAGTTCGTGTATATGACGGGGCATCTGACCGGCACCGGAGCAGCGGGAAATGTTCATCTCCGCAATCAACAAATCCGGGATTATTGTGCAGTAAATAATAAGATCCTTTTTGATTTTGCTGATATTGAAAGTTATGACCCCGAAGGCCGGACAAATTATATGGCCCTTAATGCCAATGATAATTGCGACTATGACAGCGATGGGAATGGAAGCCTCGATTCAAACTGGGCGACCCGCTGGCAAAATTCACATACCGTCAATGTTCACTGGTATGACTGTTATTCTGCGCACAGTCAGGCGCTCAATGCCAACCGGAAGGCCTACGCTGCATGGTGGTTGTGGGCACGCCTGGCGGGATGGGATGGAAATTCAGGCACGATGTCGAATCCTTCTTCCCCATCGGAGATGAGCGGTTTTATCCTTTATCCGAATTACCCCAATCCGTTTAATCCCGCAACCACTATCTCGTTCAGCCTTCCCGGTCCGTCATTTACAACGCTGCAGATATTCGATGTGCGGGGAAGGGAAGTGGCAACCATTCTTTCGGAAGAACTTCCGGCAGGCCGGCACTCAAGACAATGGAACGCGGAAGGCCGGCCGAGCGGCGTATACCTGTGCAGGATACATGCAGGGGCTTTTCAAGAAACAAAGAAACTGGTTTTACTTCGCTGAAGATTTCTGCGAAGGATACTCTGAAGGTCATATCATTATAATAGTGTAACTGCTCATAGTGCTCGATTTGATTAATTCTTCCTCAATAAAGCTCGAACCTGTTTGATCCCCCCTTCATTTGAAGGAGGGATATGGGGGCGGGGCAATTCTTGGTTTACCAGAAAAATAATTTGATTAATATTCTTTTTTGTTGAGGAGTAATTACAGAATATTTTACACTGCACGGCCGGTCCATCCCTTGCAACATTGCCGGCAACTCTGCGTAGAATAGTGATTATAATTTGAAGTTGATTCCCTGGAATTATTTTATTTGTATCCTGCTTGAGTATTGCAGAAATTATCCTTATTCATTTCAAGAGACCAAACAATCATGGAAATCAAAGTATGAAATATATTCCCCTGCTGTTCGTGCTTATTCATTTTACGGTCTTTGCTTCCGGACCGCTCAACGAGGATTCCCTTTATTTAGCCGCAAATTATACGAAGGCGGAGTACCAGATCCCGATGCGGGACGGGGTAAAGCTCTATACTATCGTCTACACGCCAAAAGATACTGCAACGGTTTATCCGATCCTGTTCTTCAGAACGCCGTATAGTATCGCGCCGTACGGACCGGTCGTTGATTTTTCAACGGGAAAGGGCATCCCTGCCGCGTTCTTAAGAGAAGGATATATTCTTGCATACCAGGATGTCCGGGGAAGATTTATGTCGGAAGGAACATTCCAGCATATGACTCCTTTTATCGAAAATAAAAAAACAAAGAATGATATCGATGAAAGCTCCGACACGTACGATACCATCGACTGGCTGGTGAAGAATCTGCGCCACCATAATCGGAGAGTGGGAATGCTGGGAATCTCCTACCCCGGTTTTTACACGTCGTATGCTGCGATTAATGCGCATCCCGCCTTGAAATGCGTCTCGCCGCAAGCCCCGATCGGAGACTGGTTCTTTGATGATATTCATCATCGCGGTGCGTTCTTTATGGCGGCGAATTTTGAATTTCTCGGAGTCATGGATCAGCCGAGACATGGATTGATCAAAGACTGGGTTCATCCGTACGATTGGAAAACGACGGATGGGTATAATTTTTTCCAGCGCCTGGAACCGCTGCAGAATGCAAAAACCAGATATTTCGGTGACTCGATTGCATTTTGGAACGAAGTCATCGCGCATCCGAACTATGATGAATTCTGGCAGGCAAGAAATATCCTTCCCCATCTGAAGAACATCAAGCCCGCCGTACTGCTCATCGGCGGCTGGTACGACGCAGAAGACCTTTACGGCACCTTTAAAACATACCGGAGCATAGAACAGAACAATCCGGGAATTCACAACTCCATGGTGATCGGTCCCTGGATACATGGCGGATGGGCAAGAACAGACGGTTCCTTTTTGGGAAATGTTTCATTCGGACGCGGAACTTCTCAATTCTGTATGGACAGTATTGAAATTCCCTTTTTTAATTTTTATTTAAAAGACAAAGGCCTGCTCAATTTGCCGGAAGCCACAATGTTTATGACCGGAAGGAATGAATGGAAAACATTTGGTATCTGGCCCCCCAACAATGTGGAAAGTAAAAAATTGTATTTTCATGCAAAAGGCCAACTCTCGTTCGACCGGCCGCAGCCGGGCGAGCCGCCTTTTGATGAATATATCAGTGATCCGTCCAAACCGGTTCCATATACCGAGGACATTGCATTTGGCATGACCAAGGAATACATGACCGACGATCAGCGATTTGCTTCAAGAAGACCGGACGTCATGGTTTATGAAACGGATATTTTAGATGAAGAGATGGTGTTCGCCGGTCCGTCACAGGCACATCTGAAGGTCTCGACATCGGAAAGCGATGCGGACTGGGTGGTCAAACTGATCGATGTCTATCCGGGAGACGCGCCGGATAATCCGACGACACGCAGCGGTAAAAAAATGAGCGAATACCAGCAAATGGTGAGAAGCGAAGTCATCCGCGGACGATTCAGAATGAGTTATGAACAGCCCGTCCCGTTTATTCCCGGAAAGGTTGATGAAGTAAATCTGGAGCTGCAGGATGTTCTCCATTGTTTCAAAAAAGGGCATCGCATCATGGTCCAGGTTCAAAATACCTGGTTCCCGCTGGTCGATTTGAATCCGCAGAAGTATGTGAAAAACATTTATGAGACTCAAGCCGATGACTTTGTCAAGGCCACACACAGAATTTATCATCAGCCGTCGCAAGCTTCGTTTATCGAAATCGGAATTTTAAAGTAAACACCGGGAAAGCGGTTTAATCAGAGTTCTCTTTGCATGAAAGCGTAACGAACCACCGGGCTGCGCTGTGCCATGGAATATGAGTTCTGCTTTTCCGATACACGTTCAGGCGGGAATATGACCGAAAGGCCGCCGGCTCACCTTCTCTTGATTCCCACTCCAAAACTCGTTACTATTTTCATAAGCAATCCCCGCCGCATTGCTTTGAGGCAGGCACATGGATACTTACCCTTTCCGATAAGATTGAATTCTGTGCATGATAGAAGCATACATTAAAAAAATAGCATCGAGTACTGCGCAGGGCGATGCCCGCGAAGAAAGTTATTACGGAAGTTTCTCCAAACTTCTCGAATCTTTTGCGGAGGAAACCGGCAAAAAGCATATTCAAATCACCACGCTTCCTAAAGAAACTGAAGCAGGGAATCCCGATTTCCGCGTATGGGATGGCAGGCAGCAAATCGTTGGTTACATCGAAGCGAAGAAGCCGGGTGCGAATCTCGATCTCATCGAAGATTCCGAACAACTAAAACGCTACCGCGCCACCTTTCCCAATCTTATTCTCACCGATTTTTATGAGTTCAGGTTATATCGCAATGGCGATTTGTTCGATAAAGTCCTTCTCGCCAGACCATTCATTGCCAAAAAACTCAAAACCGTACCGCCGGCCGAACACAAAGATAAATTCATCACGCTTCTGGAAAAATTCTTTTCTTTCTCTCTTCCCAAAGTATTTACGGCGGAAAATCTCGCCATAGAACTCGCAAAACGCACCGGCTTTCTGCGCGATGAAGTGGTTTTCAAAGAACTGGAAGAAGCAGAACATGGCAAAGGAAAAACGTTTGGCTTCTATACCGCCTTCAAACAATATCTCGTTTCCGATCTATCCCCGAAGGATTTTGCGGACATCTATTCGCAAACCATTACGTACGGTTTGTTTGCCGCGCGCACACGCGCAACCGGGGAGTTCAACCGGAAATTAGCGTACGATCTCATCCCCAAAACCATCGGCATCCTGAGGGACGTGTTTCGATTTATTTCGCTCGACAAACTGCCTCCGCAGATGGAAGTGATCATCGATGACATTGCCGAAGTGCTTCAAGCGGCTGACGTGAACAAGATTCTGGATGAGTATTACCGAAAAGGAAAAGGCGAAGATCCCATCGTCCATTTCTACGAAACCTTTTTGAATATCTACGATCCCGGGACGCGCGAGAAGCGTGGTGTGTATTACACGCTGGAGCCAGTAGTGAAATATATCGTCCGCGCAATTCACGATTTGCTCAAAACGCATTTTGATTTACGAGACGGACTGGCAAGTAAGGAATTGACACTGCTCGATCCGGCTGGTGGAACGCTCACATTTCCCGCGGAAGCGATCAAACTGGCGGTACAAGAATTCACCGAAAAATACGGCGACGCGGGAAAAAACAAGCTGATTAAAAACCAGATTCTCAAAAATTTTTATGCGTTCGAGCTGATGATGGCTCCTTATGCCATTGGGCATATAAAGATCAGTTTCCTGCTGGAGGAGCTTGGCTACACTATGCAGGAGGACGACCGCTTTAAGCTTTACCTGACCAACACGTTGGACATGGAAGACTTAAAGCAAACGGAAATTCCTGGGTTAGAATCTCTGAGCGATGAAAACCACCTTGCGGGACAGATCAAACAGAAAGAACCGATACTCGCTATTCTGGGTAACCCACCGTATTCTGCTAATTCCGCAAATTATAATGATTGGACAGATAAGTTATTGAAAGAAGACATCGACGGTGCGACCGGGTATTATACCATCGATGGGAAACCGCTTGGAGAGCGAAACTCTAAATTATTACAAGATGATTATGTGAAATTCCTTCGTTTTGCTCAATGGAAGATTCACAAAGCCGGGCAGGGAATTGTGGGAATGATTACAAATCACAGTTACCTAGACAATCCCACGTTTCGCGGTATGCGCCAGAGTTTGATGAACACATATAATGAAATCTACATCATCAATCTCCATGGTAATTCTTTACGAAAGGAAACAACACCCGATGGTGGTAAAGATGAAAATGTTTTTGATATACGACAGGGGACTGCAATTGCAATCTTTGTAAAGACGAAAAACGGAAGGGGTTGCAAAGTATACCACCGAGATATACATGGATTGAGAAAAGAGAAATACCGTTGGTTAGAGAAAAAACCATTTAATATAAAAGATTTCGAGCTATTAAAACCGATATCACCCTGGTATTTCTTGGCAAAGAAAGATTTTAAAAACATTGAACATTACGAGAAGTGGAACCACGTAACAGAGATATTCCCCGTTAATTCTACTGGAATTAAAACACATAGAGATGATTTTGTAATTGATTTCAAACCACAAGAATTACTAAATCGGCTTCGTATCTTCAAAGATAAAAGACAACCCGATGATTTAATAAGACAGACATTTAATCTGGAAGATAATCGCGACTGGAAATTAAAAGATGCACGTAATGCCGTTTTTAAAGAAGACAATCCAGCACATATTATTCAGTCTATCACTTACAGACCCTTTGACAATAGGTTCATTGCTTATGCAGATTATCTGATAGATTGGCCTCGTTACGATGTAATGCAACACATGTTCAAAGAAAATATTGGATTGATTACGGCGAGATCAAACAGATCTAGCAAAATGGATCACTTCTTTGTTTCTGATAGTGTTATGGAAACAAAATGTGGCGAGAGTACTACTCAATCTTATCTTTTCCCTCTCTATCTCTACGAAACCGAGCAAACTAAAAAGAAAGCCGCACTTACTACTATGATGCTGTTTGAAACCGCAGCCGAATATGGCAAAGCGAAAGGCAAGAGAGCGAACATTGCGCCGAAAGTGTCTGAGCAATTGAGCAAAACGTACGGTAAAGTCCCAACGCCGGAGCAAATCCTGCAATACTGTTATGCCATCTTATACAGCGATAACTACCGCGAAAAGTACGCAGAGTTCTTGAAGATAGATTTCCCGCGTATTCCCTTCACCAAGAATTACGACCTCTTCAAAGAAATGTCCAAACTTGGCGAAGAGCTCATTGAACTACATCTTCTCAA
>RPQN01000162.1 GCA_003819715.1 Ignavibacteriota bacterium
TAACATTCAACCACAGATCAACGGCTCGACAGGCTATACGAATTACCGCGTTTTCCGGCTTCATGGATCCAACGATGTTTACATGTACGAAGATCGAAACTCAGGTGCCAAAGTTGTCGGAAAGTTTTTTCTTTCATCGCAGAAACGAGATGCGGCAGCGGGGGCGTCCCGCCTCACGGGTGAATTTGACAATCTCTGCATGATGCGGGATTTCGGGCTGACAGGTTATCCTCACCACGTTGTCCGGCCACTGGGCCGCAATTATTCGCTGAACGCACTTCTGGTGACAGAAAACTGCGAGGGCGAACTCTTCAGCGATGTGATTCAGTCCGTGATTCAAAACGGCGACAACAACCGCCTCTTCACCAAGCTGACAGCGCTTGCATTTTTTCTATCGAACTTTCACAATAAAACAGCCAATGGCAAGGGAGTCGACTTCCATCAAGACTGCAGCTATATGGATCGCCTGATAAACAAACTGAGAGAAATAGGTGCGATTGACTGGGACGAAGCGCATGAATTGTACTGGCTTCGCGATCAGTGGCGGAATCAGCCGAGGATGTGGGAGGATCAACAGGTGCTTGTTCATGGAGACGCGACGCCGGATAATTTTATGTTTGGGAGCGGTTTAAGCGTGGTCGCGTTCGACCTGGAACGGACAAAACGCGCGGACCGCGTATTCGACACCGGCCGCATCGCCGGCGAATTGAAACATTTCTTTCTGCACGCAACGGGCAATACGTTCGCCGCCGATCCGTTCATCGGTCACTTTCTTTGGGAATACTCCTGCCATTTTCCGGACCGGGACAGCGCCTTTCGTTCGATCACCGGGAGAACACCATTTTATATGGGACTTACACTGCTGCGCATTTCGCGTAACAGCTGGGTCGGGTCGAACTACCGACGCCGCCTCATCGACGAAGCAAAAGAATGTTTAAGGAGATTTTGATGGCTATCAGAGGACTTATTTTCGACGTCAATGGGACATTGGCGGATATCCACACGAACGAATGGCATGATGATGTCTATCGGGTTCTCAGCAACCTGCTTTCCTATCAGGGAATATTACTCGATGCAAATGCGGTGAAGAATTTATATTTCCTGATCATGGAGAAACAGCGTTCCGCGAGCGGTGAGCGCCACCCGGAATTCGATGTCGTTGGCATTTTTCGCGAGATCATTGCACAATACTCGACGGATTTTACCCGCCGTTTGCCGCCTGGGAAATTGGAACAGCTGCCGCTGCTCCTGGCTGAAACACACCGTGCCGCGTCGCGCTATCGATTGCAGCTCTATCATGGCGTGGAAGATACCATAAAACAATTGTTCCCGAACTATCGCTTGACGATCGTCTCCGACGCCCAATCCGCCTATGCGGTTCCTGAGTTGAATGCCGTGGGTCTGCTCGACTATTTCGACCCATTCATCGTGTCCGGCAACTTCGGCTACCGTAAGCCGGACAAGCGGCTGTTCGAGCGTGCGTTAACCGAGATGAAATTGCCGCCGTCGGAAGTTGTCTTTGTAGGCAATGACATGTATAACGACATTCACGGTGCACAGAAGTGCGGGATGAAAACGATCTTTTTTAAATCGGACCAAGGGCTTCAGAAAAAAGAGGGAGTGAAGCCCGATTATATTATTTATGATTTTCCGGAGATACTCAACGCCCTCCGCTTTTTTGAAGATCAGTGATTGAGGTGTGTTCAAAAAAATGGCTGGTTTATCCCATTGCAATGATCATGGTATTCTCCCATCACCCTTACACGAAAGACCGTGTGATTCACGATACGACAAAGAAAAAAATAGTATTTCAGCTCACCTCTGTCCGCACATCAGTGGTGAGAAGTATATACTGAATACCGCCGATTTGAACCATAGGGCGCTCCTTCAGCAATTCAATGTTGCCAGGTGTATGGCGAACACGTGGTGCATAACACCGTAGTGAATGACCGTGTCGAGGTGGTTTAACACAGGGGATCATCTCTCCGAGCACGCCTCTCTGATCGAATCAGGATGAAATGTGCTGCTCTCATATGAAATATCCGCTCCCAGTAGAATTAACCCCTTTTTCATCCTTTTGGGCGATTCCGGTTTATGTCAATCATGAGTATTCTATTCCTAAGGAAAAGAGATGAAAATGCATTATTCCGTTCTCAATTCTCAATTCTCAATGGGGAAGGGGATGTTCGTTGTCACGCCGAAACTTTGAAGTAGTTAAACTTTGAGGAAGGATACTCGTTATGTCATACGTACTTTACGTGGTTGGATTTGTCATTGTCATCGGAGGTTTGATTGGCGGGGCCATCTTGCTCCATGCTCCCACTTCGTGGATTGTTGTGGGTGCAGTCGTACTTTTGGGCCTCGCGATTATGACGGGCGTCAAGGCCGCGCGTCAAAAAGATCCGAGTAACTGATTGTTTTATTCGAAAACAATTCTCCCCTATTTTCAGTTGGCAGAGGTAGGGAAGAGAGATGTCAGGCGCTTGTGACGCTATGAAAACTGTTCGCTTGAAAAATATCTGGTTGTTACTGAAGGACTCTGCAATTGCATGGGATGATGACAACATCGGGCAGCAAGGTGCGGCATTGTCGTTCTTTACAGTATTCTCACTTTCTCCGCTGCTTATCCTCGTGGTCGTGCTTTCAAGTTTCGGATTCGGCCGGGAAGCGGCAAGCGGACATCTCGTCTCTCAAATTCACGGACTGATCGGAATCGAAGGAGCGCAATTAGTCCAAAGCATGATCACCAATGCATACCGATCCCATTCAAATGGTTTGGCGGCATTTTTCAGTGCTGTCATGCTTCTTCTGGGTGCATCCGGAGTCTTCATTCAACTGCGGGATTCGTTGAATACAATCTGGCGCGTCGAGTTGAAACCGACCGGTACGATCCATGCGTTCCTTCGGGTCCGCCTTCTTTCATTTGCCCTGATACTGGGGATTGGTTTCCTTCTCCTGGTGTCGCTTATTTTGAGTGCAGTACTCACAGCGATGAGTGCTTACCTGAGCACCTTCATTGTTCTTTTTGCGGATATAATGAGATTTTTTGATTTTGTCATATCCGTTGTTGGAATTACCGTGCTATTCGCACTCATATTCAAGTTCGTTCCGGCTGTAACATTGAAATGGAAGGATGCCTGGATAGGAGCCGCAGTAACCTCTCTTTTGTTCTCAATCGGCAAACTGGTGATTGGTATGTACCTGGGCAACGGTGCCCTGGGTTCCACATTTGGTGCAGCGAGCTCGCTTGTTATCTTCATGATGTGGGTGTTCTATTCATCTCAAATTGTTCTCTACGGTGCTGAATTCACTCGTTTGTATGCCATGAGATTCGGTTCCAATGCTCTCCCAAGCGCGAATGCGGTTCAAGTTGTGAAAAGTAAGTTGAATCCGGAGCGTCCCCTCTGACAAAAGAATAAGGATAAATGCTCTTGCATGGACGTTGGTGGTTCGGCATGTAAAAATATAAATTAAGTGCATCATATTCTCTATAAAATCGCATAGAAGAAGAAATAAACAAGGGTCAATAATAAAGGAGTGAAGCAATGAGATCGAGTAAAGTAGTGATGGGGATTATCGCCGGTGCTGTTGCCGGTGCCGTGCTGGGAACGTTATTCGCTCCTGCCAAAGGGACGGTGACAAGAAAGAGAATAGCCCGAAAATGTACGGATTATGCGGAAGGCGCAAAGGAAAAGCTCAACGACTATATCGATGTCATCACTGACGAATATGACACCATTAAAACTGGTGCAATGGAGTTGGTTCATAAGGGGAAATAGATAGCCGTCCCCGTGCACATTTATCTCGCAGAAGGAAGATGTTTCCGATACCTTTTTGAAAGATCATAAGACAAAAATATATGTACGCCGCGCCATCAAGATTGGTTTATGGATATCCGCCGGCCTTTTGGGTTTGATCATCCTTGCCGTGGCGGGGCTGCAATTCGCCGCGGTGCAGCGTTATATTGCGCAGAAGGTCATCTCGTCGATATCGGAAAAGACACATACCCGCATCGAGGTTGGTTCGGTGCGGATCGCGTTCACCCACTCCGTTGTTCTGCAAAATATATTTATTGAAAGTCACCGGCGGGATACATTGCTGTCTATTCAGACGCTGGCAGTGGACGTGAACCTGCTTGGACTTCTCTCGCACAACATTAACCTGACACATGTGCGGGTGGACTCGTTGAATGCCCACATCACCCGCACGTTGCCAGACAGCAGCTTTAACTTCGATTTTATTTTAAACGCACTCAGCTCCGATTCACCTTCTCTCCCCACTCCTCCCGATACCTCTGCGGGGTCGGTTTGGAAAATAGAACTGGGCGGAGTGAGTCTTCACGATATTCATGTGACATACGATGATGAAGTGAGCGGGTTAAATCTCCGCCTTTCTCTCGGCGCCTTGAAGGCTTCGATGGATAAGTTTGATCTTGATAAGATGCAGTTCCGCGCCGGAGAATTATCTCTTGCGAATACGAGGGCGAGTATCATACAAACAAAAGAATCACTGCCTGATACATCAAAATCTGCTGACGTCGACTTTGGGTTTGGTATATTGTCGCTCTCAAAGGTGTTCTTCGTTTATGAAAACACCGCAGCGAAAGAACACTATCGCGTTGATCTTGGGACGTCGACTCTTCTCGCAGAGAAGATTGATCTCCCATCGCACCATCTGGCATTGAAGAAGTTCCTGCTCGAAAACACAACCATCGTTGTTGTACGGCCGAAAATAAATGAAACCAAAACAATAACGTTAGATGCAGCTGGTATGCCCTGGGTCATCAGTCTCGATCAACTCAGTCTCAGCGGCAACAGTGTCCAATATGATATTCTTGGTGCGAGCAGGATGAAAGGTGTGGATCCGAATCATCTCCGGTTTGACGGCCTGACGATGCGGGCAGAACACCTGCTCTACAGTGAACGCCATATGACCGGAGATCTCCATCATACATCCTTTCGGGAAAATTCAGGCCTGGAGTTGCATGAATTATCGGGCCGGCTCGATCTTGACTCTCTGCATATGCAGCTCACGGACTTCACCGTGGAAACTGCCGACAGCCGCATTCGTCAGAATGTTCTTCTCAGTTACTCTTCACTTGATTCGCTCAAAAGCCTGTCGGGTACTGTGAATGTGAAAGTGCTTAAAGGCAATTCTCGGATTTCCATTTCGGATTTGCTTTTGTTTATGCCCTCATTGCCGATTAGGAATACATCAGGCCGTTCGATAAGTATTTCTTCCCAACTCTCGGGTCGTATAGGGGACTTGCGCATTGAGGAGCTGCGTGCGACGGCGGGCGATTCCACGACAATCGATCTCACCGGATCAATTCGCGGATTACCGGAAGGTGAGACGTCGTATTATGATATGAACCTGCATCTCCTTTCTTCCGGCCGGAGTGACATTCAAGCGCTTGTTGCGGATACCGTATTGCCCAAGAACATTATTTTGCCCGCCTCAATGAGAATAAGCGGAAATTTCAAGGGAACAGCGAAGAATTTTTCCGCTTCATCCGTTATTGGGACGAGTATCGGTAACTTGTTCGGGACTGTTGCAATGAGCACGGGTGAAGGACCCGGTTTAAAAGACCGTCGATGGAACGCAGATGTCACCGTTGAGGAGTTCAACGTCGGTTCGCTTCTTAACGATTCGGTAACGTACGGTCCAATTTCGTTGAAGGCATCCGCTGTTGGAACCGGATTAAACAAAAATGACATCGAAGCGCAATTGAATGTTCAAGTGGACAAAGCGGTGCTCTATGGGTATCCCTACCGGAGGCTCTCGATTGATGGAATCGCCGGCCCGGAAATGTTCGAAGGAAAAGTTGAAATCCAGGATTCCAATATTGCATTTATATTCAAGGGCATTGTTCATGCGAATGAGAAGAATCCGAAGTACAAATTCACTTTCGACTTGCAAGGTGCGGACCTGCATCGGCTCAACCTGACCGCTGATGACATTCGGGTATCAGGCATGATGACATCCGATCTTCTAGGACAGGGCGTGAACGATATTAACGGCAACATCGATGTGCGCAATGTCGTGATCATCAAAAACAACAAACGGTATATTATCGATTCTCTTGTTTATGTCTCGGTCAACATAGAAGCACAAACCCATATCAGTGTGGCTTCCACGATCTTCGCGGGGCAATTCGACGGCACCATTACTCCGGGTCAATTGCCCGAAGTGTTGAAGGAACATTTTAATCATTATTTTGCATTGCAGGGAATGCAACGGAAGGGGAATCTCAAGCCACAGGACTTCTCATTTCACATATCCCTCCATGATCCCTCCACTATCACGGACGTATTCTTTCCGGAACTCCGCCGGTTTTCGGCAGGAATCATCGAAGGGAATTTCGATAGCGGAAAAAAAATCCTGAATGCAACTATTGACATCCTCCGAATTGATTATAACGATGTAACGGTGGACAGCCTGAAGGTCGGCGTCACATCTGATCCCGATCTCTTGCAGGCAACCGTGAAGGCAGGATCGATCGCTGATTCTACATTTCGTGTCACGAATCTTAACCTGGTGGGAAAAGCCGGCCACGACAGTATTACTATTACCATGGAGAGTTCCCGCAGAGATGGTTTCATGAAAATGCTTCTTGCCGGAGTTTTCTATAGTGTCCCGGATGGATATCAATTCCGATTCAACAAGGATGGTGTCATGTTTCAAAACCTTCCGTGGAGCGTTCCTTCTGACAATATGCTGCTCTTTGGCAAGAACAAGTTTATTGCACAGAATATCGTGTTGCAGGGAGCAACGGAATCCCTCTCTCTCCAGAGCACGGATGAGAAGAACAACCGGTCACCATTGAAGATTGAATTCAAGGATTTTGATCTTTCCACGCTTTCACAAGTGGTTGAGCGTGAGGCCGGATTGCTCGGTGGAAGACTCAATGGAAATGTCGTTTTACAGAATCTGGAAAAACAGGTGGCATTTACTTCAGACCTCACCATCAAAGACTTGAGCTTCTCTCAAAGGCATATGGGTGATATCGCTCTTCGTGCAAATAATCAAACAGAAAATGTCTATGAAGTGACCATGGATCTCACCGGCAATGGAAACCAGGTGGCCATGCAGGGGAAATACCGAAGTGAGGCAGGGGGGAGTGTACTGGACCTGAAAATTGATTTTACGAAAATGAACCTTGCCAGCATTGAACCTTTTACATTCGGCACGGTGCAGCGCCTATCGGGGACTATGACCGGCGGGTTGCAGATCACGGGGACAATGAAAAAGCCTTCAGTGGTTGGAGAGTTGATTTTCACGAATGCAGCATTCAATCCGGTATTCCTGGATACGTACCTGCATCTCAACAACGGCAGGATCGGGATTGATGGTCAAGGCGTCGAATTTAAATCTTTTGATCTTGTTGATACTCTCGGCAATAAAGCTTCATTGAGCGGCCGTTTGTATACCGAAGACTTCCGCAGCTACAGCTACGATGTGCAAGTGCACACCGATAAATTCCTTCTCTTGAACAAACCTGCAAGGAGAGACGCTCTTTACTATGGCACCGTCACTCTCAATAGTGATATTTCCGCAAAAGGAGATATGAGAAAATTATTCGTCCGTATGGAGGCAGAGCTGGACAAAGGAACAAATCTTGCAATCGTCATGCCGGAATCGGAACTCGCTGTAGAGGAGCGCCGTGGAATTATTCGATTCGTCGACTCGACTATTCCTGCAATCACCATTATGTCCCGAGAGAACCCGGGGACAGACAGCGATACGACAGAAGCAACGCGTTCCTCTTTCGATCTTACATCAAATATCACAGTGAACAAGGATGCCAAACTTCGGATATTGATCGATCCCGTTGCGGGCGATTCATTGGTGATCCAGGGTGAAGCGACATTGAGCTTCACCATGGATCCAAGCGGAAAGCTCACTCTCACAGGACGGTATGAAATTCTCAAGGGATCGTACCAACTCTCATTTGGGGATTTTATCAAGAGAGAATTTGCCATCGCAAAAGGAAGCAGTCTCACTTGGTTTGGATCGCCCTATGAAGCTGACGTCGATATCACTGCGATTTACACAGTGAAAGCCGCAGCTCTGGATTTGATTCAAGGTCAACTTTCCGGTATCACTCAGGAAGAACGTAATAAATTCAAGCAGGCACTTCCCATCCAAGTCTATCTCATAATGAAGGGAAACCTCTTAAAGCCGGATATTCATTTCAAACTTGATCTTCCTCCGGACCAAAGGGGTGCGTTGAGCGGAACGGTTTACGCAAAACTTAATGAATTGAATAGCCAGGAATCTGAACTCAATAAGCAGGTATTTGCACTTTTGATCCTGGGCAGGTTCATGCCGGAAAACCCGCTTGACATTGCCGGCGGTAACGGAGGCGAGGGGCTTTCCGATTTTGCCCGTTCCAGTGTCAGCCAAATTCTCTCCGCGCAGTTGAACCGTATGTCTGAACAATACCTTGCAGGCGCAAACCTTAACGTGGGTTTAGATTCTTATCAGGATTACTCGAGCGGTAATGCCGAGGGACGGACCCAATTGAAATTGGCGCTTTCGAAACAACTCTTCGATGAACGTGTGACCGTTCAAGTGGGAGGAAATGTGGACATTGAAGGACGACGAAGTCAGGAAAATTCGTTCAACAATTTTGCGGGGGATCTCAAGGTGATGTACAAACTAACCGAGGATGGCCGCTGGCAGTTACAGGGCTTTAGACAAAATTCATACGAGGGCGCCATAGACGGGGATATCATCAAGACAGGTGCGGGTATCGTGTTCATGATCGATTTCGAGAAACTCTTTGGCATCACGCTCAAACCCGGCCGGTGAGAAAGAAACATAGAATGCGAATCATATTCTTCTGGATGGACTTTCTTATCCTTGCTGCGATTGTCGGATTGTTTTCGGTTTTCGTGCCGGGCTGCAGCAATACATCGTATCTTGCTCAAGGTGAGAAGCTCTATACCGGCGCAGATGTGAATATCGAAGAGAAAGAAAGTATCCCGGACAAAAGCACTCTGAGAAGTCAGTTAGAGCTACTGGACAAACCCGAGCCAAATGGAAAACTCCTCGGACTTTTCCGATTTAAATTGTGGCTGTACAACATCGGATTTTTCAAGGAGACTTTTGGTGAACCTCCGGTGCTGCTGCAATCTGTCGCACCTGACCGGATTGTCGCCAGGATGCGTACCTTGTTGGATAACAAAGGGTACTTCTGGTCGGACGTACAATACAAGATA
>RPQN01000163.1 GCA_003819715.1 Ignavibacteriota bacterium
AAGCGCTCCCGAGTATTGTTTCGCATGATGAACTGCCAAGAGAACGGATGCGCGACGACAGTCATGAAGACTTATGCATCGGCTGCGACCCTTGCGTTGTCGCCTGCCGGGACGGCGGTCATACAGCGATCGACCAGTTGGAAAATCGAATCTCACACATTGACTGGAAACGCTGCGTGGGATGCGGGCTCTGTAAATTCGTCTGCCCGGTGGACGGTTGTATAGAAATTATGGAATGGAAATAATGGACCTCTCATAAAGGATGACGCATGTCAAAATTCATTCATGAAAAAATTGAACTTCTGCAACAGCTGCGGACGGCGTTATATAATCGTGACTTTCTATTGACGTGGGAGCAAGCCGATGAGGATCTCAACGCGGTGACACTTGTCGCAGAGTCGTTCAAAGAACTGCACAAAGCGGGAATTTCGTTCCGCACGTTTGAGACGGGACTTGCCATTTCCATTTTCCGCGATAATTCGACGCGTACGCGGTTCAGTTTTGCATCCGCGGCAAATGCGCTGGGGCTTACGCTTTCTGACCTTGATGAAGAAAAATCACAGATCGCCCACGGAGAAACCGTGCGCGAAACTGCAACGATGATCTCGTTTCTTGCGGAAATTGTCGGCATTCGTGACGATATGTTTCTTGGCGAGGGAAATAAATATATGCGGGAATTCGGGGCTGCGATTCAGGAAAGCTATGAACAGGGAATATTGCATCAACGCCCGAATATCGTCAATTTGCAGTGTGATATTGATCATCCCACACAGGCGCTTGCCGATCTGATGCAGCTGAAGAACACGTTTGGGTCGTTGGAAAATCTCCGCGGTAAAAAAATCGCAATGACGTGGGCATACTCCCCCAGCTATGGCAAACCCCTCTCCGTTCCGCAGGGGATTATAGGATTGATGTCGCGGTTTGGCATGGATGTGTCGCTCGCATATCCTGAAGGATATGGATTGATTCCCGAAGTGATTGAATTGGCGAAGAGACAATCGGTGCAGCACAACGGGAAGTTTGAAGTGGTCAATAGTATGGACGAAGCATTTGAGAATGCCGACATCGTGTACCCGAAATCGTGGGCGCCTTATCACGTGATGCAGCGTCGCACTGTTTTGTTGAACAACAGCGATAAAGCCGGTTTGAAGGAATTAGAGAAAGAATGCCTTGCGAACAATGCAAAATTTAAGAATTGGGAATGTGATGAACAGAAAATGAAACTGACGAAGAATGGCGAAGCATTATATATGCATTGCCTGCCGGCGGATATTTCTGATGTCAGTTGTACCGAAGGGGAAGTCTCCAGGAAGGTGTTTGAAAAATACCGCCTTGGCACGTACACAGAAGCAAGTTATAAACCGTTCGTTATTGCAGCGATGATGTTCCTGATGCGCATGCAACATCCTGCAGAAAAACTGCAGGCGATTGTCAACCGAAATCAGAAACGATCGGTCTAAAGGAGTACGAAATGTCGAAAATTATCAAGCACGTCCATCATGATGTTATAAAGAAAACTGCAGCCCGATGTAAACAGCATGGCATCACCATCCCCACCTTTGCACAGATGAGGAACCCGGAAACGATCCCGGCGGCGCTCAAATCAAAATTGCCCTCGATTGGATTATGGGATGTCAATCCATTGAACCTCTTCCGCATTACCTGGAAGAATGATGTCCATTCCGGATTGTTTGGGGGAGTAAATTATGTTGAATTGCCGAAAGCGCTCACCGGCGTAGACGCACGGATTGTCGGCATTGTTGGAAAATATTTTCCGACCGGGGCGCACAAAGTCGGCGCGGCGTTCGGCTGTTTGGTGCCGCGGCTGGTGAGCGGTGAATTCGACCCGGAACAGCATAAAGCGGTGTGGCCGTCGACGGGCAATTATTGCCGCGGCGGCGCGTTCGATTGCCGGCTTCTGGACTGCGCCACGATTGCGGTTTTACCGGAAGGCATGTCGAAGGAACGTTTCGTCTGGCTGAAAGAAATCGGAGCGGAGGTCATTGCGACGCCGGGGACAGAATCCAACGTGAAGGAAATTTATGATAAATGCTGGGAATTGAAAAAAGATCCTCTGAACGTCGTCTTCAATCAATTTGAAGAATTTGGAAACCCCATATGGCATTATCAAGTGACCGGACCGGCATTGGAAGAAGTATTCCATGCACTCGGCGGGAAGCAGGGCGCTCCTGCGGCATTTATTTCTGCAACCGGATCGGCCGGCACCATCGGGGCCGGTGATTATCTCAAGAAACACTATCCGAATATGAAGATCGTTGCAAGCGAAGCGCTCCAATGTCCCACTCTCCTGATGAACGGATTTGGCGAACACCGCATCGAAGGGATTGGCGATAAGCATGTGCCGTGGGTTCATCATGTGAGGAACACCGATGCCGTATCCGCCGTTGATGATGAAGACTGCATGCGCCTCCTCCGGTTGTTCAATGAAGAGGAGGGGAAGAACTATCTCCAGGCCCAGGGTCTTTCAGAATTGGACCTTGAGAAATTGAACCTGCTGGGAATATCCAGTATTTCCAATGTGCTCTCTGCGATCAAAACGGCAAAATATTTTGAATGCCGTTCGTCGGATATTATCCTCACCGTATTTACCGATTCCACGGAAATGTACAGGTCACGTTTGGAAGAACTGCGTCATGAACGGGGCGTCTACACTTCCGTCGATGCAGCGAAAGACCATGCAGGCCCGTTGCTGCACCAGAGCAGGAGCGATTTTAAGGAATTAACCTATTATGAGAAAAAGGCCATTCATCATTTAAAATATTTCACGTGGGTGGAACAGCAGGGGAAATCGTCCGATGAACTCCGACAGCAGTGGGATCCGGAATATTGGCGAAGTCTGTTTGAAGACGAAGTCGGATATTTCGACAAATTGATCACGGAGTTTAATGCATTGGCCCGTTGAGCGTACCGTCCGACGATCAAGCGATTTCAGGAAGATGTTCACATTATTGGAGTGGAGAAGAAAAAGATGTTCAAAACTATTTCAAAAACCGCAAAAAAGAACGAACGTGCAGTTGCTCAATTTTTACGAGATTTGATTGCCATAAAATCGCTGAGCTCAAAAGAAGAAAAAGTGATCTATCGCATAAAACATGAAATGGAAAAATGCGACTATGATGAGGTCACCATCGACCCGATGGGCAATATTCTCGGGCGCATCGGTCATGGAAAACATATTCTTGCATTCGATGCGCACGTGGATACGGTCGATGTCGGGAATCCTGCAAACTGGAATATTGATCCGTTTATCGGAGAAGAGAAGGACGGCATCATCTATGGCCGCGGCGCGTGCGATATGAAAGGAGCGCTGGCTTCAATTGTGTATGGCGGAAAAATTATCAAGGAACTGGGACTGGAAGGTGAATATACCCTGTATGTGGTCGGCAGTGTGCAGGAAGAAGATTGCGATGGATTGTGCTGGCAGTACATCATTCAAGAAGACGGTCTTCGTCCCGAGGCCGTGGTTATTGCAGAACCGACGAACCTGGCGCTGTATCGCGGTCATCGCGGCCGAATGGAAATTGAAGTGCGCACGAAGGGAATCTCATGCCACGGTTCTGCACCCGAACGCGGCGTGAATGCGGTCTATAAAATGGCGCCTATCGTTCAGGACATAGAAAAGTTGAATAACCGGCTCGGCGGCGAACCATTCCTGGGAAAGGGAACAGTGACCATTGCGGAGATTCGGTCCACCTCGCCATCGCTCTGTGCCGTAGCGGATTCGTCGACCATTCATCTGGACAGACGGCTGGCGGCCACTGATACGTTGGAATCGGCAGTGCGGGAGATTCAGGAACTGCCGGGCGTGCAAGCAGCAGAAGCCGAAGTCGCGGTTCTGGACTATGCGGTACCGAGTTGGCGTGGGCTGACCTATCCGACAAAGAAGTATTATCCGACATGGTTACTGCCGGAACATCATCCGCTTCTGGCGCATGGAGTGAAGTCGTACGAAGGATTATTCGATGAGAAGCCGAACATCAGCCGTTGGGTGTTCAGCACGAACGGCGTTGCAGTCATGGGACTTCATGGCATCCCATGCATCGGATTCGGCCCCGGGAATGAAATTTATGCACATATGGCGACCGAACACATTCCCGTGGAACAGTTGGTCAAGGCTTCGGCATGGTATGCGGCGTTTCCATTGATGTA
This sequence comes from Ignavibacteriota bacterium, assembly GCA_003819715.1. Classification (GTDB taxonomy): domain Bacteria; phylum Bacteroidota; class Ignavibacteria; order UBA10030; family UBA10030; genus Fen-1298. The sequence goes on from RPQN01000163.1 coordinate 4,171, forward strand.
TACCGGCAGTTCCAAACTACATTAACGGCATCATTCCTTCATCAATGGCATTTTTTTCAGGTGAAGAAAGATGGCCGTTGAGCGTTATGTGCGGAAGGCCGGTTCTTGACACAGAGAGCGAAAAAGTGTATTATCGTAGTAGGTTAATAGGCCATTTTATTCATCACAATTATTATTCTCAATATCGGATAATTTTATGCCTGAATACCGGGTTGATGGAGTAACACTATCGGGAAAAACAGTTTCCGGCTCAATTACTGCCGACAATAAAGGTATTGCCAAAAGCAAGGCGGCAGAACTTTCACGCGAGAAGAAATTCAAAGTGACGGGGATACACGAACGGGTCGCTTTTATTTACCGTGTCAGGAAAGGAACCGATAAACCAATAGACGGCGAACAGAAAGCGTTCACATCTGATGAAGTCCGGGTCGCCCTGGAAAAGATGGGCTTTAATGTTCTGTATGTCCGGAAGAAATTATTCGGGAATAAACAGAAAGCAGCACCGGTGGTTGACGTCATAACGTTCGTGCGCGTGAGCACGGACTTGATGAAGCAGAAACTGCCGTTCAATGAAGTCATGTCTTTGCTGATCAACGACATTCCCAATCCGGCATTGCGGGAGGCAATAAAAGAAATAAATACGGAGCTCAAACAGGGAAAAGACAGTGAAAAAGTATTCATGAAACAATCACCGGTCATTGGAAAATTTACGGCACAGATGCTCGGTCTTGCCTCTAAGAGCGGTAATATGGCGGAAATTTACGAGAGCGCCGCAAAATTTATGGAACGGAATGCGGAATTTAGAAGAAACCTCCGAAGTGCACTTATTACCCCGTTGATTACCCTGTTTGTTCTATTCTTAGCCTGTTTGTTTTATGTAGCCTATATTTTCCCCAAAACAGCAGAAATGTTCGTCAAGTTTCATATCAAACTTCCTCCGATGACCGCTGCAACGTTAAAATTTAGCAACTGGCTGATGGATAACGCGGTCATTCTTACCATATTGTTTACCGTACCTGTTATCGTATTACTGAGATTTATGAAAACAGAAAAGGGGAAATTTTTAGGCGATAAGTATTTGATCAGGATACCGATTCTCGGTTCCATGCTCCATAAAACTGCTATTGAAATTTTTTGCAGGGTGTTTTATGCATTATACAGCGGCTCAGGAGAAAATATCGAAATTATTCGTATGGCGGCTGAAGCCTGCGGCAATAGGTATATGGAACATCAAATTAAAACTATCGCCATCCCCATGATGCTCGAACGCGGAAAAGGCCTGACAGAGGCTTTTGAAGCGTCCGGTGTATTCACAAAAACCGCAGTGTCGAGATTTGCGTCGGGCGCTGAAACAGGAACGGTGAAAGCAACAGCACTTCAGCTCGCAGAATATTATGAAAAAGAAACATCCTATCGGATGAAAAATGCCATTGAAGTAATTCAGCTCGCGGTATCCATGATTATGATGATTGTCCTGACCGCATTAACTCTTGTTTCATCAGAAACAGCGTTAGTAAAACCGGAATCGCCGCATATGATTATGCCCATCCATTTTCTGATCCCGTAAAACGGTTCAAAACAATGGCGGGGTGGAGTATGTTAGAGGAAAAGAGCCATGCCAGAAATAGATATTACTGATAAAATCGGTTATACACTTCTCAAAAAAGGTATAATCGATTTTGAAACGCTTGAGAAGTCTCTCAAAATGAAGGATTCCGATGATAACAAGAAAAATCGGAAGAATCTGGGGCAAATCCTCGTTACCGAATTCGGCGCAGACCACGATGCGGTCTTTCGGGAAGTGGCAAACCTCTATGCATTTCGCGAAGTTTTCCTCAACGATGAAAAAGTAGATGATGCGCGCATCGCTTTTGTAAAAAAATATATAGAGCAACTGTCGGATCAACAGCGGGAAATGATGATCCAGTCCAAAATGCTGCCGTTCAAATTCGACGAACGCCAACCGGATAAACTTATTGTCATCGCCGCAGATCCCACAGACCGCAACCTCCCGATTGTCGCCCGCAGTTTCAATGTGAAGAAATACGAAATCTGTTATGTACGTTTGAAAGATTTACAGTCCTTTATGGACAAGGTGGCACCTGCACAGAACGAATTCCTCAAACTTCTTGAAGATAATGACATATCAGTCGATGCATCCGGCGGCGGAGAAGATGAACAGCTCGATGAACAGGCCCTCGAAGCTGAAATAAGCAAAAGCGCCCTGGTCAATTTATTCGAAGGATGTTTGGTCGAAGCAGTCCGGAAAGATGTCAGTGACGTTCATATTGTTGCGGCAGAAGGGAACCGGACAAACTTCTTATTTCGCGTCGATGGAAATCTGAAATTGTGGCACGCTCAGGAAAATACTGTCCCCGAAGCGGTGCTTGCGGTGGTGAAGGACCGTACAAAAAACGTCGATCGATTCGAACGTGAAATGTCTCAGGACGGATTCATCCAGCGCGTGATTGATGGCCATCAGATGCGATTCCGTGTTTCCATCATGCCTATCGTGACGACGGAATTTAAACACAAATTTGAAAGTATCGTCATCCGTGTCCTCGATGATCGCAAAGTGATCACCGATCTTGAAAAGCTTGGATTACAGGGCCCGGCACGCGGATTTTTCTATAAAGCGATAAATAAACCACAAGGTATTATTATCCTCACCGGTCCGACAGGATCTGGTAAATCAACAACGTTGATTGCGGCGTTATACCAGGTTATTGATCCCACGGTGAACGTCCTGACCATTGAAGAACCGGTCGAATATATTATTAAGGGTGCACGACAATTAAAAATTGGTCCCAAAATGGGATTCGAACAAGCAATCCGCGGTATCTTGCGTCACGATCCCGATATCGTACTCGTCGGTGAAATGAGAGATAAAATTACTGCAGAAACTGCTGTCAAGATGGCAAATACAGGTCACTTGGTATTCTCTACTTTACACACTAATGATGCGCCCAGTGCTATTGCACGTCTCTATAAAATGGGTATTGAACCATTTTTGCTTGCCTACGCTATCAATGTGATCGTTGCCCAGCGTCTGATACGGACACTCTGTAAATCTTGTAAACAACCGATGGATAGTAGTGAGAAGTCCGATTTATTGAAATTCGGTTTTTCAGAAGAGGAAATTACAACGCATACATTCTATAAAGCAGTGGGATGTGAAAAATGCAGCGGCGGCTATAAAGGACGCGCTGCTATTCATGAAGCACTCTATTTTACAAAAGCTATAAAAGATATTATTCTTAATGCCGGTGAAAAAGTGGACGAAAATGCTGTTCGCGAACAGGCCTCGAAAGATGGTATGTGGACATTACGCAGATCTGGTATGGAACGAATGAAAGAAGGTACTACGACTCTGGAGGAAATTGTAGCAACTACGACTGAGGAAGAATAATTGAATTCATTGGACATTTGAACCAAAGTAATAAAAAAGGAGTGGTAGTTCTTAGTGTTCAATTATCCCGTTTTTTTGCAAAAAAACGAAGTTTTAAATTTAAAAGTTTCAATAAGTGTATGTGATGTCTGTACAAGGGAGAATGGGCGTTCACTTAAAAAACTCCTTTATATATGTTGCTTTTTCAGTTGGAGTTTATTATTATCTAACCATTCAATGGTAGAAAATATATAAAAAATTGATAGAGAATTTCCCTATTTAGTAGGAAAGTATATTTAATGGCTCTTCAACCACCATTGCATGCTTCAAAAGAACCGGTTTCCGTAGCGTTAACAGGTGAATTGCCGCCTTTAGTCGTGGATGCAAGAAGAATTCTGAAGGAAATGGCTGGTCAGTTGCCCAAGTCGATTACTGGACTTGAACGGCAAATGATGATTGGCGATGTCATGACGCGTACGGATGAAACGACCAAAATGAAGTTTTTGGCCATGGTCAATCATTTCCTCACTCGTATGTTCACATTGCATGCATCCGATATTGACATGGGAGGGTATGGATCTCAGGGCTATATTTGGTATCGTGTTTACGGGTCAAAAAAAGCAGATTCATCGCTCGGGAAATATAGTCCAGACGAAATTAACATTCTCATTCAAAGTATAATTGGTGAACGTCAAAGATCGTTTCTTTTTGAGAATCGAAATCTCGATTTTTCCCATATGTTATATATGGAAGATATGGATTTCAGAAGATTTCGTGCGGATGCGTACTTTGACCTAGACCAGCTCGCATTAAATATGCGTGCGATCAATAATATTGTCCGGCCTTACAAAGAGCTGGATTTGCATGTGAATGTTACCAAGGTCCTGAGTTTGGCACATACCAAGGAAGGACTTTGTCTTATCACCGGAATCACCGGTTCAGGAAAAAGTTCTACACTTGATTCCATTATCGATGCGAACAATCACAGTGTTGAGGGACACATTGTTATTATTGCCTCGCCGATCGAGTATGTCCATAAATCGGATAAATGCATTATCAGACATAGAGAAGTGGGGAGGGATGTCCTTTCGTTTAAGGACGGAGCGGTACAGGCACTTCGACAAGACCCGGATATTATTATGCTGGGCGAGTTACGGGATCCTGAAACTATTCTGACTGCACTGGAAATTACAGACTCTGGCCACAAGGTCTTTTCTACACTCCACACAGCCGCAGCGGTTGAAAGTATTGATAGAATAATCGGCGAGACTCCCCCTATTGAACAGGAACGCGTCCGTAACCGTCTTGCAGATTTGCTCCGATGTGTTATCTCGCAAAAACTTGTCCCAAGCCTGGACGGGAAGCGCGTCCTGGCCAAAGAAATTATGCTCGGAACTCCTTCAGTCCGTGCTGCGATAAAAAACAATAATACCAGCGAGATTTATCAGATGATCTCGGAAGGAAACGATGTCGGTATGACGAGCATGGAACAGGACCTTAAACGTCTCTATCTGCAAAAGAAAATTTCTTTGGAAAATGCGATGAATTACGCCAATAACAAACGGCGTCTTCAGCAGCTTTTGCAATTGCAGCCCACAGATTGATGAATTCATTGATGGACTGCGG
>RPQN01000164.1 GCA_003819715.1 Ignavibacteriota bacterium
CAGCATCGATTCTTCGCGCGTATTGATCATCTTCACCGGCTTGCCGGTCTTCATCGCCAGGAGTGCAGCCCGGCAGCTGATCAACGTCATGGCTTCATCCTTGCCGCCAAAAGAACCGCCGAGTGTCGACTGTACAATCTGCACTTTTCCCAGATCAAGATTCAACATCGATGCAACGGAACGCCGGGTTGAGAAAAGATTTTGCACGCAGCCGGTGATCTTTATTCCGTTTTGTTCAGACGGCTCCGCCAGGACCGCTTCCGGTTCGATGTACGAATGTTCGATGAATTGGGTTTTAAATTTCCGCTCGATGATAACATCGGATTCTGCGAATCCTTTCGCCACATCCCCTTTTCGAACGTGATGATGCACGAATTCATTTTTTTCATCATGAAGAATCGGCGAACCCGGTTTTAATGCTTCCTCCGGATCGCTCACCACAGGGAGCGGTTCATAGTCCACTTCGATAAGCGAAATCGCCCGCGCTGCGATCTCCGATGAACCCGCGGCAACGAGCGCAACGCCGTCTCCAAGATAACGGACCCGGTCCTCGGCAAGAATGGCCTGGTTCTTGACAACGACTCCGAATACTTTTGCACCGGGAATGTCTTTTACCGTCAGAACCGATTCAACTCCGGCAAGTTGTTCCGCTTTCGAGGTATCGATACGGACGATTTTCGCATGCGGGTATTTCGATCGAAGCACTTTGCCGACGAGCTGATGCGGTGCGTTGTAATCGTCAGCGTACTTCGCCTTCCCGGTCACTTTGCCCCACGCATCCACGCGTCGTTCGGATTTCCCGATAATTTTTAATTGATCCTTCATGGATTTTTTTTCAGTTTCGCCGGGACCGCACCAATCGCCAACATTCCATTCGTGAAGCGGCTGAGCGGTCTTACTTCGTCATCCGATTCCATAACTTTTGTGCGACTTTTCTTGCCTTCTCCATCACCGCTTCTTCGTCGAGCCCCATCATTTGTTTATTCCATACAATCCAGCGGCCGTCCACCATCACGTGCTGTACCATGGTTGAGTTTATACCGAAAAGAAAATGTCCTATCAAATTTTGCTTTGTCAACGGTGTTGGCGGCAGATAATCGAGAACAACCAAGTCTGCCATGCTTCCTGCGGTGAATGTCCCGAATGTCCGTCCAAAAAATTCCGACGACAGCTTTTGTCCGTTACTCAACAGGCTCGGCATCCGCGAGAACTCGGTTCGATGTTCGGATTCTGCATTGCGGAAATAGCCGATTTTCGCTTCTTCAATCATATCCGACGGAAAACCGTCCGTCCCGAGCCCGGCATGTCCTCCGTACCAATTCAGCGGTGCAACCCCGACAGCATTGTTCATATTCGAACGCGGATTGTGGATCACCCACGCGCCGGCTTTTTCAATTCTGCTCAGCTGCTGTTGATGGAGATATACGCCATGTGCGAGAATGGATTTCCTTCTGAGAATCCCGAGATCGTCGAACCGGCTAATCAAGTCGGAATTATAATGTTCCGTTGCATCCAGGACATCGGCTTTATCCTCAGCAGCATGAATATGGACGCCGCAGTCGTACATCGATGCCAGTTCACCCAGTTTGCGCAGCGAATCATTGCACAGCGTGAAAGATGCATGGGCACCTATGGTTCCACGGAAATGAGGATGGTTTGCATTCTCCGTGACAAACCGTTCGTTTTCTTCCAATCCCCAATCACGTTTTTTCATTCCGCCGCGATCCGTGGTTTCATAGCAAAGAATTCCGCGCACTCCCGCCTTCATCATTCCGCTTTTCAGCAGATCGAGCGATCCGCGAATATGATTGGGTGAGGCGTGATGGTCTATCAGGGTGGTTGTCCCGAATTTGACGGCTTCGATTGCTCCGACAAGTCCGCTGTAATAAATAGATTCCGCGTCCAATGCCTCATCCAGCTTCCACCAGACTTTCTGAAGAATCTCGATAAAATTCTTTGGTGCTGTTTTCGGCGGGAGCATTCCGCGGGACAGTGAGGAATATAGATGCGTATGGGCATTCACCAGACCGGGAAGAACAAATTTTCCAGTACAATCAACGACCTCTTCGCCTTTCTTTGAGCGAAGATTCTTTCCGCATTCCGCGATAACACCGTCTGCGATACGGATATCGCTCTCTTCACTCTTTGGCGGATCGAGCCTCATCACGCCGGCATTCTTTATAAGAAAATCCATCTCAGATGCTTCCTTTGACCAGATGTTGTTCACGCAACCTTTTTGCCAGGACTTCGATTGACGGTTCGATATCGATGGTCTGTCCCACGGCTTTCTTTGCTGACGCTATATCCTTCAACCCATTGCCGGTAATAACCGCGACAGCCGATGCATCCGGTTTGACGATGCCTGCTGCCACCGCCTTTTTCAATCCGGCAACTCCGGCGACGCCAGCCGGCTCGCCGAATACTCCGCCGAGACGTGCTGTCAGACGCATGGCATCGAGAATTTCGTCATCAGACACCGCGATCATTGTTCCACCCGACATTGTAATTTGCTGAATCGCGCGGCGCCAATTACGCGGTGTTCCAACGGCAATACTGTCTGCAATAGTATTGGATGGTGATGGTAGCAAATCTTTACCCGAAAAGAAAGCATCCAGTAACGGCCTGGAACCTTCTGCCTGCACTCCCAGCAATCGCGGCACACGGTTGATAAAACCGAGCCGTTTCATCTCCTGCAATCCTTTCCCAATACCGCTGATGGTACAGCCGTCGCCCACGGAAACGACCGCCCAATCCGGGATCGCAGCACCGAACTGCTCGCCAATTTCCAATCCCGCAGTTTTTTTCCCTTCCACGAGATAAGGATTGGTGCCGCTGTTGCGGTTATACCAGCCAAACAGTTCACACGCATCGCGGCAGAGATCAAATGCCTGTTCGTAGGTCCCTTGCACACGGATCACCGTTGCTCCAAAGATCAGTAATTGAGTAATTTTCGGTTCCGGGGCGCGCTGCGGGACAAAAATGAAACTGCGAAGCCCGGCTGCCGCCGATAACCCTGCAAGCGAGGATGCGGCATTGCCCGTTGAAGCGCATGCGATTGTCGTGAAACCAAATTCCTGCGCTTTTATTACGCCGACCGAGCTTGCCCGGTCCTTAAATGAATTCGTCGGATTGCGTCCGTCGTCTTTCAGAAATAATTTTGAGAGGCCGAGGACCTCTGCGAGCCGGGGCACATCGTAGACCGGAGTCCAGCCTATATGGAGAAATGGGAGTGGACTGTCCGAAGAAACAGGCAACAGTTCCCGATACCGCCAGTGATTCAAAGGACGACCGCTGATGGCTGACCGTCGATTGCTGACTGCGTCGTAATTATATTGGACGTCGAGGATACCATCCACACCGCACGTCGGACAGGTAAAAACATTGCCGTATTCCACGGTGGTACCACAGAGGAGACAACGCAGATGTGTTACGAATTCAGGTCTCTGAAATTCCATGGATCCCTTTCACGCTGAGAGCGATTGATCGATTGATGCCTGTTTTTAATATAGTGCGCTTTCTATTGGAAATCGAGGAGAAGTTTTCTGGATAGAGGGAAACTCTAACATATTCGAAGTACGAGTATATGAATACTGAGGAAGTGACGAATTGTATCATCTCTATGAAATACTTGCGTTTTGAAAGTTAAAAGTATATTCTGTCGACTACAGAATAAAACTCTATGTCGATCCTCATTAAAAACGGTACCGTGATAACAAATTCCGGCCAAACCATGTCGGATATATCTATCGAGCATGAGACAGTGAAGCAAATCGGGACGAATCTGAACGTGCAGGCAGATAAAATTATCGATGCGTCCGGTAAGTATATCATCCCCGGCGGTGTTGATGTCCACACCCATCTCAGCCTTCCGGTCGGAAACATCAAAACGAGCGATGACTTCGAAAGCGGAACCCGGGCAGCGGCATTTGGCGGTACGACGACCATCATTGATTTTGCACAGCAGATCAAAGGCCGCCCGCTTCTTCATGCGCTGAATTTGAGGATGCAGGAAGCCCGCCAATCGGTGATTGATTATGGATTGCACATGATCATCGTCGATTTACCGGATGAACAGGAGGGTGAACTGGATGAACTGGTAAAAAGAGGCGTCATCAGTTTTAAACTGTTCACAGCCTATCCGGATCGATTGATGGCGGATGATGACACCATTATGAGAACGCTTCGACGGACAACCAGGAACGGCGGTCTGGTGTGCGTCCATGCGGAAGACTCGGCGCTTATTGAAGTTCTTGTACGGAACGCGGTACGGGAAGGGAAAAAGGAACCGAAGTATCATGCCGCCACACGCCCTGCACGAGCTGAAGCAGATGCGGTAAAACGCGTCATCGATCTTGCGAGCAGCGCAGAAGCGCCGGTCTATTTTGTCCATATCTCGTGCTTGGAGTCACTCGACCACATCCGGGCCGCTCAATCGGCCGGCCGACCGGTCCTTGCAGAAACATGCCCGCAATATCTTTTTACCTCAATAGAGGATTTGGACAAACCTGATTTTGAAGGTGCAAAATATGTCTTCACCCCGCCGCCCAGAGAACGATGGAACCAGGAACAGCTCTGGAAGGGTATTCAGGATCGCTCCCTGGAGGTTATTTCAACGGATCACTGTCCATTTAATTTCCGGCGGGAGAAAGAATTGGGCCGTGCGGATTTCACAAAAATTCCCAACGGTGCGCCGGGAATCGAGCATCGATTGCAGCTGCTTTTCCATTTTGGTGTCTTACAGGGAAGGATTTCTCTCAACCGGTGGGTCGATCTCATTTCGACAACCCCTGCAAAAATCTTCGGCCTGTATCCACGGAAAGGAACCATTGCCATCGGGAGCGATGCCGACCTGGTGATCTGGAATCCCGGTACCGAAATAACCATCTCATCCTCCACGCATCATATGAACGTCGATTATTCGTTGTACGAAGGCTGGAAGCTCAAAGGAAATGCAGAAACGGTGCTCTCGCGTGGAACCATTATTGTCGATCATGATGCATGGTTCGGGAAATCCGGATATGGGAAGTTCCTGCAGCGGATGCCCGCCACAGTTTGAACATCAACGAACCGCGTGTCCAGCGTAACGTCGCACTTCTTCCTGGACTGAAGAACTATTTTTGCTGCAGCGCATCTCTGACCATATCCGTGATGCGCCGGAAATCTATTTTTCCGCTGCCCATCTTCGGCAGTTCGTCGAAGACAACAAAATTTTTCGGCAATGCAATATTCGGCAGCTCTTCCGCCATTTTTTTCAGAATGGCCTTCTCATCAATTTTCCGGGTAACCGCCACGACGATTTTCGCACCCCGGACGGAATCCGGCACTTCGACCACACAACAAGAGACATCGTCGGGAAGTAAATGTTCCAGCACATTTTCCACCCGGATAAGAGAAACCATCTCGCCGCCAATCTTCATAAAACGCTTCAACCGTCCGACATGCCAGAGGTACCCATCGGCATCATGGTATCCCATATCACCGGTGTCATACCAGCCGCGCCGGATACTCAGGGTCGTGGCTTCAAAATCATCAAAATATCCTTTCATGATACTGTCGCCTTTGACAAGGATTTTACCAATCTCACCGACAGCGCATTCTTCACCGGTCTCATAATTTTCAACCCGAACACTCACATTGGGCAGCGGTAATCCGACACTTCCGGGCCGGTTGGCCACCGGAGTATTCACGCTGATCGCAGGACTCGTTTCCGTGCAGCCGTATCCCTCCAGGAGATTGATATTATGCTTGTGCAGAAATTCCTGACGCAATGAATCGGGGGTTTTATCGGCGCCCGCCAGCATAATACGGCATGATGCAAAATCACCGGGTTCAGACTTCCTCAAATATCCCCACATAAATATCGGCGTACCGACCACAAAGGTCACTTTTTCTTCGCGGATAATATTGCAGATGGCTTTAAAATCCAGAGGATTCGCATACGACACAATGGTCATGCCGTAATAGAGCGGCAGCCATAAATTTGCCGTCTGTCCAAAGACATGAAATAGCGGCAAATTGGCCAGAAACACATCGTCTGATGTAAAATCAAACACCTTAATGAGACCGTCAACATTTGCACCAATATTCCGGTGTGTCAACTGCACCGCTTTGGGATCTTTCTCGCTGCCGCTGGTGAACAGAATAAGAGCGTTATCATCTATTTCGCCTCCATGGATCTTTTTCAGGAGCCGTTCGACCGGGAGTTTTGCCCTCAGTGCCGCTTTGACCTTATCCAGGATCGAGACATGCTCCATAATATCCTCGATGAAGACCATTCCCGGAACACGCGGACAATTAATTTTCTCGACCAGTGCTTTTGAAGCAATAATTGTTTTGAACGCACATTTTTTCTGGGCATACTCGCAATTTTGAGCAGCTCCGGTCGAATAATTGATCATGACTGGCGTCCGCCCGCTCATCAATGCGCCAAGGATGGAGAGCGCACATCCGGCGGAAGTCGGAATCATAATTCCGATGAATCCTTCGTCATATTTTTTAAATTTATCCGCCAGGATCAGCGAAGCAATAAGTGATTTCCCGTAACTGACGCTTTTTCCGGTCGTCCGGTCGATGATTGCTGTTTTGTTTTCAAATTGTTTCGCTATTCGGACAAAATGTTGATGAAGTAGCATCTGGAATCCTTCATGAAGTATGATTCTGTTCGGTGCATTCATTTCTTAAGAAACGTCTCTGAGCTTACGAGAAAAGCGACATCTCGGTATCACTTCCCAGAACACTCAACGGAAATCACCGGTGCGTGCGATGGAAAAGCGATGAATAAAATAATCGGTATCTCCTGGTGACATGAATTTTGACGATTGAATATTCCTTCATCATGCCAGTTTTGACCGGAGGAATTCCCGGTTCAACCGCGCGATATGCAAGACGGGGATTCCTTTCGGACATTCGGCTTCGCATGCATAATTGTTGGAACAATTTCCAAACCCTTCTTTATCCATCTGCGCAACCATTTTTTGAACGCGTTCTTTTCTTTCAATTTGTCCCTGCGGCAGCAATGCAAATTGCGAAACCTTTGCCGCGACGAACAACATTGCAGATGAATTCGGGCATGCGGCAATACACGCACCGCAGCCGATGCATGCGGCGGCGTCCATCGCCTCTTCTGCATCCTCTTTGTTCACCGGAGTCGAATTTGCATCCGGCGTCCCGCCCGTCCGTGCGGAAATAAACCCGCCGGCCTGCATAATTCTATCGAGAGCAGTCCGGTCCACAATCAAATCCTTGATGACCGGGAAGGACTGCGCACGCCACGGTTCTATGGTGAGGGTCTGCCCGTCGTCAAAAATCCGCATCCGCACATCGCATGTCGCCTGCTTCCTTCCCGGGCCATGCGCCCGGCCGTTGATCATCAATCCGCAGCTGCCGCAGATGCCTTCGCGGCAATCGTGATCGTAGGCAACCGGATCCTGGTCGAGGAGGAGTAGTTGATTGTTCAGCACATCGAGCATTTCCAGGAATGAAGCATCCGGGGAAATATGCTGCACTTCGTAGTTCTCAAAATGTCCCGCTTCTTCCGGCTTATTCTGACGCCATATCTTCAGTGTAAAATTCATTTCTCTTCGCTCCTCATTTATAGCTTCGTTCAGAGGGTTTCACATATTCAAACGTGAGCTGTTCCTTATTGAGTTTTGGTTTCTTGCCGCTGCCCGTATATTCCCATGCGGCGACATACGAAAATTTCTTATCGTTGCGCAGCGCCTCGCCTTCCGGTGTTTGATATTCCTCACGGAAGTGTCCGCCGCATGATTCCGCCCGGTGCAGCGCATCGGATGCCAGCAATTCTGCCAGTTCCAGGAAATCGGCCACGCGCCCGGCTTTTTCCAGTTCGATGTTGATATTCTCGGACTCACCGATGACTTTTGCATCCGCCCAAAATTCTTCCCTGATTTCAGGAATTAGTTTAAGCGCTTTTTTTAATCCCTTTGCATTGCGTCCCATCCCGACGTAATCCCACATCACTTTTCCGAGTTTTTTATGAATTTCACTTACCGGCTGCTTCCCGTTGATCGAGAGAAGTTTCTTGACCCGATCGGCAACCTCCGCATTTGATTTTTTGAATTCCGGATGATCGGTCGCAAGAGAATGAAATTTTGTCCGCGCCAGGTAGTCTCCCATGGTGTACGGAAGAATAAAATACCCGTCCGCTAATCCCTGCATCAGCGCACTCGCTCCCAGCCGGTTTGCGCCATGGTCGGAGAAGTTTGCTTCACCGATGACAAACAATCCGGGAATCGTACTCATGAGATTATAATCGACCCAGAGTCCGCCCATCATATAATGGACTGCTGGATAGATCCGCATCGGAACGGAATAAGGATCTTCGGCGGTTATTTCATGGTACATATCGAACAGGTTTCCATACTTCTCTTCAATCCAGTGTTTGCCATTCCGCTTGATCGCATCTGAAAAATCAAGATAGACGGCCATTTTCGTTTTACCGACACCGAATCCTTTATCGCATATTTCTTTTGCGCGGCGGGATGCGACATCGCGCGGAACCAGATTCCCGAATGACGGATATTGGCGCTCGAGATAATAATCCCGATCTTCTTCCGGAATTTGGGACGGATTGCGCGAATCGTCTGGCTTCTTGGGGACCCAGATCCGTCCGTCATTGCGCAGGCTTTCGCTCATCAGGGTCAGCTTGGATTGATAATCGCCGCTGACGGGAATACACGTCGGATGGATTTGCGTAAAACAAGGATTTGCAAAGAATGCTCCCTTCTTATAGGCCCGCCAGATCGCCGTCGCATTGCTTGCTTTTGCCATGGTGGAAAGATAAAACGTGTTTGCATAACCGCCCGTCGCAAGGACCACCGCATCCGCGACATAGGATTCAATTTCTCCGGACTTCATGTTCCGACAGACAATACCGCGCGCCAATCCGTCGACGACGGTCAAATCCAGCATCTCCCGCCGGTCAAAGAATTTTACCGCACCCGCACCGATCTGACGGCTCAACGCAGAATATGCACCGAGCAATAATTGCTGGCCTGTTTGCCCGCGCGAATAAAATGTCCGAGATACCTGGGCGCCGCCGAAAGAACGCATGTCGAGATATCCGGCATAGTCGCGAGCAAACGGTA
>RPQN01000165.1 GCA_003819715.1 Ignavibacteriota bacterium
CCGTATTATCCCGAGTTGATTGAGAATTACGGATTTAAAAAAGTAAAAGACCTCTATGCCTATTTGCTCGATCAAAAACAGGTCTATACGGATAGGTTTAACAGGGCGCATGAACTCGTGAAGAAACGTTATAACATTTCGTTTCCAACGTTTAATATGAAACGGTTCGACGAAGAAGTGGAAAAAGTGAAGGGGATCTACAACAAAGCATGGGCGAAGAATTGGGGCGCCGTCCCGATGACCGATGAGGAGTTCGATGCCCTCGCAGCAGATTTGAAGATGATCATTGTTCCGGAACTTGTTATCTTTGCAGTGAAGGATGGGAAGCCCATCGGGTTTTCACTCGCCCTGCCGGATATCAATGTTCCATTGAAATACAATAAGAATGGGTATACGCTGCCGGGCTTTTATCATCTGCTTACGAAAAAGAAACAAATCGACCTGGTCAGGATCATCGTTCTGGGCGTTCTGCCGGAGTATCTCTACACGGGAGCGGGCGGTGCGTTGTTCTATGAGACTGCCGTGAATGCAAGAAAACTTGGTTATGGATACGGTGAAGCGAGCTGGATTCTTGAAGATAACGAACGAATGATAAAATCCGCGGAAGCAATGCTCGGCGTCATCAACAAACGATATCGAATATATGAATTGGAGCTGGGAACAGGACAATAAATGTACCACATCAGGCAGCGGCGTTGAGAAGTACGGAGCTCTTGATAAAGAGCGGACGATTGTCAGAGCATTGCTGAAAACGGATAACAACACACCATCGAGCGGGAAGAGATATGCCGGTAAAAAAAGTTGATAAAATATGGATGAATGGAACACTCGTCAATTGGGATGATGCGAAGATTCATGTTCTTTCTCACGTGGCACATTACGGATCCAGCTGGTTTGAAGGGATTCGGTGTTATGAAACGAAAAAAGGGTCTGCCATCTTTCGGCTGGATGCCCACCTTCGGCGCTTATTTGATTCGGCAAAAATTTACAGGACAGAGATTCCATATACTCAAGCCCAGGTCACCGAGGCAATTAAAAAAACCATTATTGCAAATAAACTGAAGGCGTGCTATATCCGGCCATTAGTGTACCGGGGATACGGTGATGTGGGCGTGAATCCCATGGGCTGTCCGGTGGATGTCTCCATTGCGGTGTGGGAGTGGGGTGCGTATCTGGGAGCGGAAGCATTGGAGAAGGGAATCGACGTTTGTGTTTCTTCATGGCGGCGTCCGGCGCCTGATACTTCTCCCGCGATGGCGAAATCCGGAGGTAATTATTTAAATTCCCAATTAATTAAACTGGAAGCGATTTCCAATGGATACGTCGAAGGCATTGCCCTTGAAATAAACGGTACCGTGAGCGAAGGGAGCGGCGAGAATATCTTTGTCGTCCGGGATAAGACCATTTATACCTCTCCGTTAAGTTCGTCCATCCTGCCGGGAGTAACGCGGGATTCGGTCATTACCTTGGCCGGGGAATTGGGATACCCGGTGGTTGAACTGGCAATTCCGAGAGAGATGCTGTATATTGCCGATGAGGTGTTCTTCAGCGGGACGGCCGCGGAGATTACACCTATCCGGTCCATAGATAAAATTGTCATTGGCGCAGGGCATGCGGGGGCGGTCACGAAGAAACTTCAGGAAGCATTTTTTAAGGCAATCCAAAGCGGAAAAGACAAGCATCATTGGTTGACGCCTTTTCGATAAACCAAACGGAGTTACTGCGATTGCACCTTCAAAATCTGGAACAGATAATGCACTCTGGAAAAATATTTTTTCTCAACGTGTCATCCGCGAAGGCACGACGGAAGAGATATTAAGCAAAGTTCCTGCGTTTGCCAGTCTCGCGCCGCGCGACTTGAAAGAAGTCGCGGCGATCGTTCATAAACGCGAATATCGCTCCGGCGAACCGGTGTTCTATCAAGGCGATCCGGGACTGGGAATGTACATCGTCCAGGATGGGGAGGTCTCTATAGCCATTTTGGGAAAAGACGGGAATGAACAGGAACTGGCAGTACTCGGTGAAGGCGATTTTTTCGGGGAACTTGCACTGCTCGATGAATCGCCCCGTTCGGCCAATGCCATCTGCAAAACGGACTGTACCCTGATAGGATTTTTTCGTCCGGACCTTTTTGAATTAATTGAAAAAGAAAATACGCTCGGCATAAAAATTGTACTGAAACTGGCAGAAATTGTTGCACAGCGGCTGCGGCAAACCGACAAAGAACTTTCAAAAGTGAAGAGTCAGTTAGAACGACTGCAAACACGAGACGAAAGGGATTCCCATGCCAACAAAAAAGGTCAGGTCAAAGAAGAAGGCAGCACCATCTAAGGCCAAACCGGTCCGTCATTCGTTTATTGACATTCAGCGCATTCTCGTCCCTATCGATTTTTCCGAACATTCAAAGAATGCGTTGAAATACGCAATCCCGTTCGCCGAGAAATTCAAGTCCTCTATTGATGTGCTCTATGTGGTGGAACCGACCGTGTATCCTGCAGATTTTAGTTTCGGACAAATCGGTTTTCCCAATGTGGAAGAGGAATTACGCACCCGCGGCAGCGACGAATTAGAGAACCTTCTCGCGAAAGAAATCGGCGGCAAGGTTCCCGCGCGAAAGGCCGTCCGGACCGGAAAACCCTTCTATGAAATTAATCAGTACGCTCTGGAGGAAAAAATCAGCCTCATTATCATCGCAACGCACGGACATACCGGAATGGAACAGATCCTGTTCGGCAGCACCGCGGAAAAAGTGGTGCGGAAAGCGCCGTGCCCGGTTCTGGTCGTGAGGTCCGGGGAGCATGAGTTTATAAAAGTCTAGAGGGTCCGTCGGTTGATTCAGAAGTGATTTGCAGTGATGCGGTGCCGTCGGCTGGAATATCCCGCCTGTGTTTTCCTTTATCAATTTCAATACCCATTCGCCGCATCATGGATTCAATGGTGAAGAATTCAAATCATCGCGTCCACACGCCGAAATATTTATTTAAATTCAGTATATTATAGAAGAAAAGCATTCTATCGTTAACGGGCACACTCGTGCCGGTGCAAAGAGAGAGAAAGAATATGGAAATGAATCATTTTGTGAAATCTCATGGCTTGGGAAACGAATATGTCGTGTTGGATTCGGAATCCGTCGGTTTTCCGCTGAACGAATCGAATATCAAAAAAATCTGCAATGTGCATTTTGGCATCGGTTCCGACGGCATTTTACTGAAAGTACCGAGCAGGAATGCTGATTTCGGTTTGAACATCTTTAACCCGGACGGGAGCGAAGCGGAAAAAAGCGGCAACGGATTGAGGATATTTTCTAAATATTTATTTGATTATAAATGGAGCAAGGGGAATAATTTCACCGTTGAAACCAAAGGCGGAATTGTGCGCGCTTCAGTCATCGAATCGATTAAAGACAGGGCGAGGGTGATAAAAATTGATATGGGGAAGGCGCTATTTGAGAGCACAGTGATACCGGTAAATTGCAGTAAACCGGAATGCATCGATGAGCCGCTGTCTGTGGGCGATGCACAGTTTGCGATAAACTGCGTCTCTGTCGGTAATCCGCATTGCGTCATTTTAAGAGAAAAGCTCGATAGTGATGAGATTAAAAAATACGGCCCGCAAATAGAAAACAACAAAATGTTCCCTCATCGGATCAATGTGCAATTTGCGAAGGTCCTGAATGATTCTGAAGTGGAAATATTGATATGGGAACGGGGCGCCGGTTTTACACTCGCGTCCGGAAGTTCGTCCTGTGCCGTTGCCTCCGTTCTTTATAAAAAGGGATTAATTCAATCGACGGCCGCCGTACACATGTTGGGCGGTACCTTAAAAATCAGCATCGATAAATTATGGAACCTGCAAATGACCGGCGAAGTAAAACAAATTGCCGAAGGGGTTCTCAGTGCGGATTTGTTGGAAGAACTCGGGTAGCGTCACCACGGTGGTTCAGAAAGGCTGACTCATCGGGATGAATGCAGCTGATATGGAATAAATACAGGACCCTTCAAAGAGAATCGGGAGCAATATGAATTTTATTGACGACAAAATATCTGAACGATTGGGCGGTAGGAACTTCGGCAAATCAACCGAGATTTATAAGTTCGAACTTATTAAGCGGGCAAAAGCTGCTGCAAAAAAAGAACACCCGGATGTTCCGCTTATCGACATGGGCGTTGGTGAACCGGATTGGCCGGCAGATCCGATGGTGGTTCAAACACTTTCGGAGGAAGCGGGGAAACCGCAGAATAGATGGTATGCGGACAACGGAATACTTGAATTTCAGGAAGCCGCTGCGCAGTATCTTCATAACATCTACGGCGTGCAGGGATTGAATCCGTCGGAGCATATCGTTCATGGGATCGGCTCGAAACCGATGCTCGCCATCCTGCCTATATGCTTTATCAATCCGGGTGATGTTCTTCTCACCACCATTCCCGGTTATCCCGTCACTGCAACCTATACGAAATATCTGGGCGGAGAAGTGTTCAATCTCCCCCTCCTGGAATCAAATTCATTCCTGCCGGACCTGTCATCAGTTCCGGAATCGATCCTCAAACGATCCAAGGCGATCTATCTTAATTATCCCAACAATCCGACCGGAGCGACAGCGACGCCGGAATTCTTTAAAGAGGTTGTCGAATTTGCAGTGCGGCATGGTATCGTGGTGATCCATGATGCGCCATACGCCGCCTTGACATACGACGGCAATAAACCTCTGAGCTTTCTGTCTGTCGATGGGGCGATGGACGTCGGCGTTGAAGTTCATTCATTATCGAAAGCATTTAATATGACAGGCTGGAGGATTGGGTTTGTGTGCGGCAATCCCAAAGCGATCAAAGCCTATGCGACCGTAAAAGATAATACGGATTCCGGTCAATTCCGGGCCATACAAAAAGCGGGAATAACCGCTCTTTCAAATACCAGCATTACTGATAAAACGGTTGAAAAATATTCAAGACGGTTCGATTTGCTTGTTCAGGCCTTGCGCGCTTCCGGCTTCCGCGCAAAAAAACCGAAAGGATCATTCTATTGTTATGTCCAATCGCCCAAGGGGACGAAACAAGGGGATAAATTTAATACGGCGGCGGAATTTTCAGATTTCTTAATTCGGCATGCGCTCATTTCAACAGTCCCATGGGATGATGCCGGTTCGTATATCCGTTTCTCTGTCACATTTGAGGCAGATACTCCCGAACAGGAAATTCAAGTGATCGGTGAATTAACGAGACGATTAAAAAGCATAGACCTGCAGTTTTAACAGCCGCCTGCAGCGATCTGCCATAAACCGGGGAACGCCGTTGAGAGATGTAAGGTTGCTGGTAATCTCGCAGCAATGACAATGGATAATAAGTTTATCCGATTTCGTCCATTACGTTTAATGGAATCATGGATCTTCAAAAATACAGATATCCTGAATAATTATTTCCGCAAAGGTTTATTCCTTCGACCCCCATTTCCCGGCCAGGCCATGGAGGGTGACATGCTTCAAAAGCACGCTGAAATCACTATCAGAAATTTCCTACCCGCATTCTCAAAACAACCGTGTAAAAAAAACGTAATTAATGATAAAAGTAATGTGATTCGATGATCTCTCGCTGTCCGTCCAGCTCATGGATGGCCTCTGGTATCATGAACGCTGCCGAACGGATGCCCGATCAGAAAAAGGAATTGTGATCTGACGATTAAAATTTATCGGGCGGGAGTCATTCGATTGCCACAGATAAAAAGATATTCTATATTGATGCATTAAGAAATTTATATTCTTCACAAACCATTTTACGTCCAGAAGGAACACTCAACGGAAGACATTCTTTCTCAATCAAGGAGAGAATTCTTTCCGTATACGATCTGTGGCTCCTGTTTATGAACGCTTTATTCCGATATAGTCTCTTCGCCGGAGTGACGTGCATCTGGTTGACCTCCGTGTCCAGTCAACCGGCGAGGCTGCAATTCAGACACCTCACGCCGGATGACGGACTTTCCTCTTCGACGGTGACGTGCATCCTGCAGGATCACCAGGGATTTATGTGGATCGGGACATATTACGGGCTGAACCGGTACGACGGTCAGACGTTTAAAGTCTATAATGATCATTCTGCAGATCCCACGAGTTTGCCTCATAAACTCATTTGGGCGCTCTATGAAGATCACGAAAAGAACCTCTTGATAGGAACTTCGGCAGGATTAAGTGCCTACAACTGGAAAAAAGACAATTTTTTTAATTATATGCAGGAGAAATCATCGGCTCTTAGTGAGTTCAAATTCAATGTGCTGAATATCATCGAAGATTCCATCGGCAATCTTTGGCTTGCGACCGGCCAGGGTTTGATCTATTTTGACAGGAAAAATAACAAGGCAGCCCGGTACACGATGGATCCCCATGATCCCAAAAGCCTGAGTTATTATAATGTCGAAAATGTGTTTATCGACAGCAAAAAAAATATGTGGGTCAGTACAAGAAAGGGACTGAACCTCTTCCATCCCGAAGACGGGACGTTCCAGCATGTGACCTGCTCTCAGAACGAGGGACCTGATATGTCGGAGGTCTTTTTTACAGATATCGTGGAAGACAAAGAGGGATTTATCTGGGTCGGATCTTACGGTGGAGGTCTATTTCGAATCACCAATCTTGGGAAATATCGTTATTCGATTAAAAATTATCGTCATATCCCGAACGACAGAAATAGTCTCTCCACGGACCGTATCCATTCGCTGTTCGTCGATACACATGGAGAAGTGTGGATCGGGACTGAAAATGGCGGTCTGAATATTTATTTCAGGGATACCGAATCATTTTGGTGTTACCGGAACGATGAACTCGATCCGAACAGTTTGAACAATGAATCCGTGAATTCCATCTATGAGGATAATACGGGAAATTACTGGATAGGAACTTTTACGGGCGGTGTTAATATTTCAAAGAATAACAGCAATGCCATTATGGACTTCAGGAATCTTCCCGGTGTGCCGACCAGTTTAAGCCGTAACTCGGTGACCAGTTTTATGGAAGATCATACCGGTAATATCTGGATCGGTACAGATGGGGGCGGATTGGATTTGTTCGATTCGAAGACGGGCCAATTTTCGCATTACGATACCAGGAATACAAATCTGAACAGTAATGCGATCCTCTCTCTGGTGGAGGATTCCGAGCATAAAATCTGGATCGGGACATGGGCGGGCGGGTTAAATCGTTTTGATGTGAAAACGAAATTGTTTCAATCATTCACGACCAACAACAGCAATATTCCGGATAATAATATCAACTTTATTGCAGAAGATAAATCCGGCGATCTCTGGATCGGAAGTTTCCAAAACGGATTAATCCATTATCAAACGAAAAAAAATGAATTTATTAATTACTCATCCAAAAACAACAATATCAGCATCAGCATCATTTCAGCTATAGGGATAGCGCCCGATGGGCGTATTTTGGTCGGAACCGCGTCCGGATTTAATATCTTCAATCCAAAAGAAAAGTATTTTTTAAAATATTTGCACATGCCGGAGAACAACAGGAGCATCAGCTCCAGCGGCATCCAATGCTTCGCAGTGGAAAACGATACTTCCATCTGGGTCGGCACGAATAATGGATTGAATCGATTTAATCCGAAAACAGAACTCTTTACCAGGTATTTCGTTGAAGATGGCCTGCCGGATAATGTTATCCGCGGATTACTTTTTGATCAATCGGGCAATCTCTGGGTGAGTACCAACAAAGGTTTAAGCCGGTTCAATAGTAAAGAACGAGAATTCAAAAATTTTATCAAAAGCGATGGTTTGCAAAGCAATGAATTTAATAATAGCAGCGTCTTACGATTGAACGACGGACGTTTATTGTTTGGCGGAACGAACGGATTCAATCTCATCTATCCCGACCGGATTAGAGAGAACAAAAATATTCCGCGGGTGATCATCACCGATTTGCTCGTTTTTAACAAACCGGTGGATATGAACGCGCCCGATTCACCGCTGAGATCTCATATTTCACAAACGGAGGAATTGGTCCTTTCGTATCAGCAATCGGTCGTTACATTTTCATTTGCGGCAATGGATTTTACGGTTCCCGAAAAGAATCAGTTTGCGTATATCATGGAAGGTTTTGAGAAGAACTGGAATTATGTCGGTACCAAACATAATGCAACCTATACGAATCTGGATCCGGGCGAATATCTCTTTCGCGTCAAAGCTTCGAATAATGACGGAACCTGGAATGAACAGGGAACATCCCTGAGAATCATGATTACCCCTCCATTTTGGAAAATGTGGTGGTTCCGCCTCCTGGGAATGCTGCTCCTTGCAGGACTGTTAGCCCTTGGGTATAAAATGAGAACGGCAAGAATATTGACGCTGAACCGGGAACTGCATCGAAGAGTGAAAGAACGGACAACACAGCTGGAAGCGGCAAACAAAGAACTGGAAGCGTTTGCCTATTCGGTTTCCCATGATCTGCGCGCGCCGCTGCGGGCGATTTATGGATTCGCTCATATTCTGACGGAAGATCATGTGCTGTCGCTCAATGCTGCGAGCAAACATGCATGCGAGGTCATTAGTGCAGAAACGAAACGAATGGGTCAGCTCATTGAAGATTTCCTGTCCCTGTCACACAGCAGTTACAGCAATATTCATATCTCCACGATCGATATGCAGAGACTGGTCCATCTCGTATTTCATGAACTGGTGAGAGGCGAGAATCATGATCGGATCGATTTTCATATGTCGTCGCTGCCGCCAGCATCCGGCGATCCTGCGCTGATCCGCGAGGTCTGGGTCAATCTGATCAGTAATGCAATCAAGTTCTCCTCTAAAAGGGAGCGCGCGGTGATAGAAGTAGACTATCGAGATGACGGCCAACGGGTGATCTATTCTATCCAGGATAACGGGGTCGGGTTCGATATGAAATACGAGCACAAACTCTTTGGAGTGTTTCAGCGCCTGCATGGGGAGAAAGAATTTGATGGAACCGGGGTGGGGTTGGCAATCGTAAAACGTTTAATCAACCGCCATGGGGGCGAGGTTTGGGCTGATAGTAAATTAGATCAAGGAGCA
>RPQN01000166.1 GCA_003819715.1 Ignavibacteriota bacterium
GAGGGAAAGCAGCAATCCGCGGGAGAGCAGGTAATCACCCATCAGGACGGCAATCTTATTTTTCCAGACGGCATTGATCGAGGCTAATCCGCGGCGTGTATCGGCATCGTCCACCACATCATCGTGAACGAGGGTGGCCGTATGAAGAAGTTCTATGAGCGTTGCGGCGCGGTAGGTGCTCACGTTTATTTTTCCGCAGAGTTTTGCGCTCAACATCACCAGGAGCGGGCGGACCCGTTTGCCTTTTTGACGCAGGATATACCGCGTCACCACATCGACCAGCGCCACCTGGGAACGCATGGAATCCCTGAAGACAACGTCAAATTTCTTAAGCTCGGCATCCACCGGCCGGCGGATGGTATCAAGCAACCCTGAAGATGGACGCAGCAGACTCATAGTGTGTCTTCCAGTGGTGGGGATTTCTTCTTCTGTGCGAATTTGGACACGAAAATGCTCACTTCATAAAGAAATAGCATGGGAAGCGCCAGAAGGGTTTGCGTTACCATATCCGGCGTGGGCGTCACCACTGCGGAAATAATCAGGATGACGATGATCGCATGGCGGCGGTACTTGCGCATAAATTGCGGCGTCAACAGTCCCATTTTCGAAAGGAAAAACGAAATCATCGGAAGCTCGAACACCAGCCCCGCACCGAGTAATAATGCGAGCATAAAACTCACATATTGATCGAGCGCGACGTGAAGCTCGATGTTCTGTGTTCCGAAGGTTGAAAAGAACGTCAGCGCAGCGGGAAGAAGTACATAATATCCGAAAAGGATCCCGGAAAAAAAACAGAGAGAAGTGAAAAAGACAATACGGGAAATATACTGACGTTCCTTCGGCAGCAGTCCTGGTGCGACAAATTTCCAGAGACAGTAAATGGTATAGGGCATACTGAGAATGATGCCGCAGATGAGAATGGCTTCCATATACAGCATCACAATGCCGTACGGCGAAAGCACCTGCGCTTTTAATCCCACGGACCGAAGAGGCGTGAGCAGGAGGGTCTGGACGATGAAATCGGCAAAATAAATACAGAGCGCGGTACCGATAAGAATGCCGACAATCATTTTTATGATCTGCTTGCGCAGCTCATCGAGGTGATCAAGAAACGACATTTCACGCTCGCCGGAAATGTTCTCGGCGGATTTAAAAATCTTCCCGATAATGGCTTGCGTGATGCTCATGAGGCTCTGTTAGCTCATCTCTGGATACAGGGGAAACCCTTCGCAAAAAGTTTTTACTTCTTCGCTGACGTTCTTCAGGAGCGCCGCATCGGACCGGTTCATGAGAACGCGGTCGATGAATCCGGCAATAAGTTCCATCTCCGCTTCTTTCATTCCCCGCGTTGTGACTGCCGGTGAGCCGATCCGGATGCCGCTGGTGATCAGAGGAGATTTATCGTCGTACGGCACGGCATTTTTATTCACCGTGATGCCGGCGAGATCGAGGGCCTCCTGCGACTCTTTGCCGTTGAGGTTTTTATTGCGGAGGTCGATCAGCATCAGATGATTATCGGTTCCACCGGAAATAATATTGTAACCGCGCTTGACCATCGAGGATGCCAGCGCCTGTGCGTTTTTTATGATTTGTTCTGCGTAGGTCCGGTAGGAGGGTTGAAGGTTTTCACCGAACGCGACCGCTTTGGCGGCAATAACATGCATCAGAGGACCGCCCTGAATTCCGGGGATGACCATCGAATCGATCAGTTCCGACATCATTTTTCTTCTGCCGGATTTCGGCGCAACCACTCCGAACGGATTTTCGTAATCCTTGCCGATCAGAATCATGCCGCCGCGCGGGCCGCGCAGTGTTTTATGAGTCGTGGTCGCGACCACGTGGCAATAGGGGAGCGGATCATTGTGCAATTTTGCGGCAATGAGCCCCGCCGGATGCGCGATGTCCGCAAACAGAAATGCGCCTACCTTATCCGCAATTTCACGGAATGCCTTGTAGTCGATGTTGCGGGAATACGCGCTCGCACCGACCGTAATCATCTTCGGTTTTCCCTGTTTTGCTTTATCCTCAACATCATTATAATCGATACGTCCCGTTTCTTTCGAGAGGCCGTACTCGGTAAACCGGTATAATTGACCGGAAAAGTTTACCGGAGATCCATGCGTCAGGTGTCCGCCGTGTGACAGGTTCATTCCCAGAACGGGATCGCCCGGTTTTATAAAAGAAAAATAAACGGCCATGTTCGCCTGAGATCCGGAATGAGGCTGCACATTGACATAATCCGCCCCGAATAATTTCTTTGCCCGGTCGCGGGCAAGATTCTCGGCCACGTCGATAAATTCGCATCCGCCGTAATACCGCTTCGCCGGATATCCTTCGGCATATTTGTTTGTCAGCACGCTTCCCATGGCTTCCAGCACGGCGGGACTGACGAAATTTTCAGATGCAATAAGTTCCAGCTTGGTATTTTGCCTGTGCACTTCGCCCTGGATCGCGGCAAATACTTCCCGGTCAACATTTTTAAGGTTATTCATAGGTGGGGGGGAATGAGGTCGTTCATGGTCAATGAAAATGAAAAGTGAATTATAATCCTGTAAGCGAATGAATCTTCTGAATACGGTTCATATGACGTTCGCCTCCGCTGAAGGGAGTCGTCAAAAATGTATCCACAATCTCCTTTGCTGTTTCCCAGGGCGTAATGCGCGCCCCCAGGCAAAGGATATTCGCATCGTTATGTTCCCGCGAAAGTTTCGCCGACGCGGTCGATTCGCACACGGCAGCACGGATGCCGCTGTGCTTGTTGGCGACGATGGACATGCCGATCCCGGTCCCGCAGATTAAAATTCCGCGCAGGCATTTTCCCGACGCAACGGATTTGGAAACCGTATGCCCGACATCGGGATAATCGACAGAATCCGGCGACGCGGTGCCAAAATCCTGATAAGGTTTTCCTAAGGCATCAAGATGTTTTTTTAACAGTTCTTTGTATTCGTACCCTGCGTGGTCACTGCCAAGAGCTATCATAAAAATTATTCCTCATCAAATCGTAAGAACCAAATTTCACTTGCAGATATTGCTGCAGAAAGGCGGATGATGGTATCCTTCTGCAGATGATGATCGGTGCTGCCGCGAATACCTATCTGTAATCCGATATTGAGCTGGGATTCCGGTCCCATGGGAAGCCCGAGACCGCCGCTGACCAGAAATTCGTTAATTCCGACGCCGTTGATTTGATAATACGTAGAATGATAAGCAATTCCGGTTCTGTAGACAATACGCTTCCAGAATGAATTTGCTTCCTTGGCGGGAAGCGCTTCAAATCCCGCGCTTGCACGGAACGAATTCCGGAGATCCGCCGGACGCGAACCAAAATATTCAGTGCTTGCCCAATTCTCGGAGACGATATCTCCCATAAACCGGTAACGATCCTGGAAGAGATAGGAGAGTCCAAAGCCGAGAGAAAGAGGAAGCCCGGCAGTGCCGGATGTGCTGACAACGGTATCACCTGCCGTGTAGGAAATTCCCGGATAGGTCTCTTTGAGTTCGGCATCAAGCGCACTTGCAGTGGTAAGCGTCATGCCGAGGGTTAACGGTCGAAGCGAAGGAAGGCTGAAGAGATCGGCCACTCCTTCATAAATGGCTCCAAGGGTCAGTGTGAATCCGGAAAAATAGGTGTTACGGTCAAAGGTGGTCGCGGTATAGCTGGCATTGCTGGTGACGGACGTTTGGTACTGCCGCGTACTTCCGTACATATAATTCAACCGGGCGCCCACCGCGAGAGAGTTCAACGGCGTAGCGGAAATGCTTAAACTCATGGAGGAAAGCCCGCCGCTTCCATATAACGTTTTCTCCTGAATTAACGTATCGATGTTTAATGCGGTAATCCCGTAACGGACTTTACTGTAGGGATTGAACTCTGCCGCCATGACCATTCCGTGTTCTTTTGAAATGGGGAACGCGAACGCAAGCCCCTGGAAACTGCCGGTCGAATAAAATGAGGAACCGGTTTCATCCTTTGAAAGGAAATTGGTGTATTCAAACCCGCTCGAAAACCGGGTATACGAAATGCGTGCAAGACCTGCCGGATTGAGGAGGTTGATAAATCCGTCGTCGATCAGCGAAATCCCAGTGCCGCTCATAGCATACGTCCTGCTGTCTCCGTTTCGAAGAATATCGCCGAATCCGTACCGGGAGTATGCGGAACCGCCTGCCTGAGAACCGGTGGGAAGCGCCGCGATTAAAAAAATCAGGAGATATTTTATTTTTGAATGATCCATAGGTCTCAAGGTTGTGTCGAATAGGTGATGATGACTCTTGGTTTGAGTGCTCCGGTTCCGTACAGTCTAAAGAGGTCGAATGACCCGCCTTCGAAAAACCCGCTGACTGCGACTTTACGGACGGACGCATTACTGAGCCAGCGTATCGCAATGGCGCGTATGTCAATGGAGTAATGATGACGGCCGGAACTGTCCGTTGCGGTTTGACTGATCGCATAGGATGCACCGTCGCTGAGTCCCGTCGGAGCCACGGAAAGCGCATAGAGGGAATCATGAAGCACGGGAACGGAAGGCTGTGCAACAACCTCGAGAACCGTACGAAGGATCGACACAGGCCATTTGATGGGAATACTATCGAACGAAACAACTCCGCGGGTGGAGACGCCATCCTGGACATACATGAAATTGTTGTCGGTGATCAATTGGGATACCGTCGATACGTATTTGGCACCCCCGGTCTTATGAGAATAGATCCGGGAAACGCCGTTGGTATCGTTATACATCACAAAGAGCGTCGGTTGAAGGGACGTGTCGGCATTATTGAACGAATAGAATCCTTTGATAATATTTGAGCTCGTCGGCTGGAAAATCAATCCGTCGTTGAGATGCGAGGTATCGGTGTTTGTCGAAAACCAGTCGGCAACAAGAGATAATTTCTGGAAAGGAATAATATACGACGCCGTATCTCCGAGATTGTCGGGAGTGACGGTAAAAATGGGGCTCGCTTCGAAATAAAATCTGCTGTTGAGCGCCAGGGAGTCATACGAAAGCGAATCGTTTCCCAGGCTTGCTAATGCCTTGTAGACATTGAAGGTCAGCGGAGCCGACGGATTTGAACCGAACCGATAGACCCCTTTTAATTGGATCCAAGCACTGGTGATTCTCGAGCCAATGCCGATCATCGAATCAGGCCAGTTGTAAAATTTCATACAGGTCCAGGCCTGGTATGCCGGGCCGGAGGATGATTCATATTTGCCGAGCATGAATCGATCAAGGGTGGACGTATAAAGATGGTTCGGGAGCGATGTATGGCCCGTTGCATAAAACGTATCGACATGCACGACGCCGAAGTCTTCTTTGTTTTGAATTCCAACGCCGACGGAATTAGGTGTATCGTTGCAGCCGCTCATCAGGAAGAGCATCGAAACGATGCCGGGGAGGAGAAAAAAACGGAACACCTTCAATTCACAATATCCTTTGTCTATTTCGATAGTGATGGATGACGAGAATACGATAATCTCAATCAGAGATTTTCAGGACGATGGAGGGCGGGCAGCACCTCCCTGCGGGAGAGGGAGGAACCGGCAAAAAATCCAGCGTCATATGGATTTACACATTATGTTTTAACAAATCTTTGTAGAGGTTGATGTACTTTCGTGCGGAATTTTCCCATGAAAAATTGCACATCATGCCATTGCGCATTATTCGCTTCCATTCTTCCGGCTGCTGGAAGACCTTCAGCGCACGCTGAATCACTTTCATTAATTCTTTCGATTCATATTTCTCGAACTTGAATCCGGTCCCTTTTCCGTTTCCTGCATAATCTTCCACCGTATCGTCCAATCCTCCGGTGGCGCGGACAATAGGAACCGTGCCGTAACGCATGCTGTACATTTGATTCAATCCGCACGGTTCATATTTAGACGGCATGAGGAACATATCCGTTCCCGACTCGATCATATGCGCAAGTTCATTGTCGTAGCCGATAAAGACCGAAATGCGTTTCGGATATTTCTTTTGAAGTGCTTCCACTTTCTTTTCATACTCCCGTTCACCCGCAACGAGCATCACGATCTGGACATCCAGTTTGATCACATCTTCGATGATGTCAAAGACCAGGTCGAATCCTTTCTGATCGGCAAGACGGCTGATCATTCCAATAACGGGCCGGTTTTCCGAGAAGTCCATGTCCAATTTCGCAAGTAATGCGTGCTTATTGTCGACTTTGGCTTCAATCGATTTAATATCGAATTTTCTGAAACTGAATTCATCGGTCGCAGGATCCCAGATCTGGTCGTCGATGCCGTTCAGGATTCCGGTCAAATCTTTTCTGCGGGATGATAATAATCCATTCAGGCCGGCGCCGATTTCGGGCGATTTGCAAATTTCATCGGCATATTTTTCGCTGACGGTGGTTATGGAGTCGGAGAAAAAGATGCCTGTTTTAAGGAAATTAAAGTTGCCGTACGCTTCGACGCCGTTGGTCTGAAAGAGTTCTGGGGGAAGATTCGACTTCGCAAACGATTCCTGCGGAAAAGCGCCTTGATAGCCCATATTATGTATGGTAAAAACGGTTTTCATGGACTTAAAGAAGGGATCTCCCTGGCACATCGTTTTGAGATATGCGGGGATCAAACCGGTCTGCCAATCATTGCAATGGATGATGTCCGGCTGCCATCCCAGACGTTTCAAAGTCTCGATGACCCCTCTGCAGAAGAATATAAATCGCTCGTCATTGTCCTTGTAGTCCTTCTTCGTCGTCGGACTCTGATAAATGCCGTCGCGTCCGTAATAGGTGACATTATCGAGGAAATAGACCTGGACTTTTTCTTTCAAATTGTTGATGAAAGAAGACTTGACATTGCCGAGCTCGACCGTGCTTCCCACGGGAATCGGAATCTCGTGCAGCCGGATAATGTCATGGAGCCTGAATTTCCGTTCACCGATAAAACGGTAACGCGGCATCATGATGCGAATCTCGTGTCCGAGATCTTTAATCGCTTTGGGAAGTGCACCGGAGACATCGGCGAGCCCGCCGGTTTTGGCAAATGGATACACTTCTGAGGAAACAAAGAGTATATTAAGAGGTCTAGACATAACACCTGTATGAAGTTAAATTAATTTGGTAAACATAATTTAGCGAAATATTGCACCAACTGCAAAAGAATTCAAACGGTTATAAAAAAACGAGTGAGCAGACGAACTCATCCGGCGTATCCTTTAAAATTGATATATCAAATTCGTCTGAATTTCGACGATAACTATTTAAAAGAGGCGGTGCGCGGAGAAAAGAGATTTTCTCAATTTGCGCTGCAATTGCTTGACAATCTTCGTTTCATTCCCTATCTTTTACAAGCGAAAAAAGAATTTCAATGGTTATGGAGATTGTATCGAAGGCTTGATAAAGGTTTGTTCCTAAAGAATTTTGAGTTGTCTGGAGTTTTAGGAATATTGTACGAAGGATAAACCTTATTCAAGTTCGGCTGATGGTCTCCCATTATGAAGGATGTAGCCGAACGGGAAAAATATTCTCTCGTTTGGCTTTTTTTTTATGAAATATACAGCAGTCATACTCTTCATGGTCCTTGTCGGAGTACTCAGGGGAACGGCGCAGCCGTTGACCGATATCCGTATTTTGAACGAGGACCAGAAATCCATCCTCCTGGAATTTACTCCGGTGGTGACCGCCGAGAACGTCCCGGGATCGGATGGCACGGTCTATACACGCTTCCGTTTTTCCGGAAGCCAGACAACGTTTGACACTGCCGGGCGGGTCGATTTCTCGCGGATCGTCCTGTTGCTGTTTCCATCCGGACAATATTCGATCCAGGTACAGGGCGGTGAATTCCAGACGAGAGATTCGGTGAAAGTGCTGCCGAAACCGATAATAAAGTCTCTCAAAGGTTTTGGAATACGGGAAATATACAGCGAGGCCCAGGCCAGGAACTCGCTCCGGCCTTTCCCGCATCGGGCGCTTGCTGAGATTTTGCGTGTGGGAAAGACGAGCGTGGGATTTATGGGAAGCCTCCTCCTGCGGCCTGTTCAGCTCATGGAGGATGGGAAAGTTCGTATCTACTCGCGGCTGACGGTGAGAATTGAATTCAAAGATGCCCTTCCTGAAGGGTTGCGGCCGGGCTGTTTTCTGAGAGGAGATATTCCGCAGAAAGCACAGCTTGCGCAGAGAAGTGAAACCGGCTTGGGGAAAATCTCCACGGGCGTTTCTCCATTCGCACAGGGGGATTGGTACCGTATCGATGTCACGGAAACAGGAATGTATAAGCTGGATTATAGCTTCTTTCGCAAATTAAAGATCACCATTCAGGATATCAATTCTGTGAGAGTGTTCGGCAACGGCGGTGTGATGATTCCGGAAAACAACACGGACCCGAGACCCGATTCTTTAGTGGAGATACCGAGGCTGCTGGTCCGGAAAAACAGCGCCGGCACCGACACGTCGGATTTTCTGCTCTTCTACGGACGCGGAGTACGGGGCTGGACCTACAATTCCCTCCGGGGTGATTTTACTCATTATATTAATCCGTATACCGAAAACAACTGTTACTATTTCACTGTCGATCAGGGTACCGGGAAACAAATGGATTCGGTGGTCTCGCCGGCCTCGCCATTGACGTCAAAACAATATTTTCTGGAAAAAATATTAGTTGAACAGGAACGGGCGAATCTCCTGCACTCCGGAAGAAGATGGGTGGGGAAGGAATTTTCAGGCACCGACAATACCGATACCTATTATCTTTCACTGCCCGGCATCATGGAAAACACATCGGTAAAATATTTATTCAACTTTGTCCGAAGATCTGCGACGACCGATAATTTAGCCATTTTTGAAAACAGCAGCTCCATCCAGCAGCAGGCCATGTGGACGACCTCTCTCTCGGATGGCTCGCTGGGAGACGGGGAGACCACTCCATACGCGGAGGACTATTCGCTCTCTGCGGCCGGGAATCCGATGCCGGCCAACA
>RPQN01000167.1 GCA_003819715.1 Ignavibacteriota bacterium
CCGGACGCGGCAACGGTCATCACCTGGTCCATGAACGCCATATCATAATGCTTTAAGACAGGCCGGAATGGAGAGGAACCGGTCGCCGCACTCAGGAGTAATTCGCCTCGCCGTTTGGAGACGGCAAGGAATAATGAAACAAACAGGGTACAGAGGATCAACCAGGGTGAGACCAATACTTCAATGGCGAACGCACCGGCAAGGACCCGAAGCATAAATCCCGATGCAATGACAAAAACATCCACGATCACCACCTGTTTCAGCCAGAGCGAATAGGCAATATTGAGGCCTCCGTACACGACGATGGTATACCAGAACTGCACCGGGAGCAGCGGCAGGAGACTGATGGTACAGGAGAGCAGCACCAGAACGAGCACAACGATATCAGATATTTGAAGAAGTCCGGATGCAAACGGCCGGTTTCTTTTTATCGGATGAAGCGCATCTGCTTTACGGTCCGCCACGTCATTTATGGCATAAACCATACTGGAGACAAGACAAAAGCCGATAAATGCGATCGTTTCGCGCTGAAGGTAAGACAGGTCAAAAAGATGTTTCGAAAAAATAACGGGAGCAAAGAGGAAAATATTTTTCAGCCATTGGCTCGGACGCATCAGTTGAAACGCGCCGGTGAATTTCTTTTTCAACGCCCCGTTCTCCATATTAGAGTGAAATGAGATTCACTTCCATGGCTGCGACTCCCTCTCAGGTTCTCCCAAACCGTTTATCCAGCTCTTCCAGCGGTACTCTTACAATGACCGGCCGGCCATGGGGACAGACGTACGGTACCTTCGCAAGGAATAAATGTTCGATCAGCACCACCATCTCCGTCATGTTCAATCGATCACCCGCCTTAATCGCTGCTTTGCATGCGAACGATTTTGCCAGATTGTCGCGCACATCCTTGACCCCGGCGTGTTCGTTGTTTTTAAACTCATCGAGCACTTCATGGAGTATCTTTTTTTCATTTCCAATCCGAACGTCTGCAGGGATACCGTCTATCACGACGGTATTTTTGCCGAACAGGCGCATATCAAATCCAAGACGAACAAGATCCGGAAGCAGTTCCTTGACCAGGGCGTAATCGCTTGCGCCCATATCGACGGTCTCCGGGAACAAGAGTTGCTGGGACGACGGCAGGGTATTTTCAAAATTTGCCATCACGCGTTCGTAGAGTATCCGTTCGTGTGCGGCATGCTGATCGATAATCATCAATCCACTGGGAATTTGAGAAATGATATACTTGTTATGCGCCTGCCAGATCGGCCTGCTTTCCGGTGCCGGTGATTGTTCCAGAGCTGAGCGCTGTCCCAGGACTCGATGGAGCGATGTTGAAGATGCAGGTGCATCGAACGTCAATGAGTTGTCCGGGGTCGAAGCAGCCTGATGAAGATCTTCAAGACCGATGATGTTCGGCGTGGTTGCCGCCGTATGGTCACCCGTCCGGACATCGGGATGTAGCGGGAACACCGGCGCCCCATTCTGATCAATGACACTCCGTTTCCAGGATTGATCGCTGAACTGAATCTTCGCATCAATCGGAGAGACCGCATTTCCATCACGGAACGACATCGATGGTATTAAATCATGTTCTGCGAGCGCCTTCCTCACCGTTGAGAGGACCATGCGATAGATATTCGATTCGTTTTCAAACTTCACTTCCATTTTCGAGGGATGAACGTTGACATCAATTTTCTTCGGATCAATGGTCAAATTCAGCATAAAGAATGGAAACGATCCTTTTTCCAGAAGATGTTCGTATGCCTGAAACACGGCATGGTTGATCATTCTGCTAAAGATGAACCGCCGGTTCAGGAATACAAATTGTTCGATCCGGCTTTTGCGTGCAAAATTTGGTTTGCCGAGGAAGCCATTCGCGGTCAGTAATTCATTGGCGCTTTCAAACTTGATCATCGATCCAAATTGCGTCTTTCCAAAAACATCGGTGACACGCTGATCGATAGGGACTGCCTTTAAATCGAGCATGACCTCATCGTCGCTTGCATAGAACCATTCAACCTCAGGATATGCAATCGCCATCCTGACAATCACATCGGTGATGTTCTTCAGCTCGGTATGCCGGGTTTTGAGGAAATTTCGGCGCGCCGGAGTATTATAAAACAAATTGCGGACGGTAATATTGGTGCCGCGTTCCAGCGCCGATTTCGATTTCTCTATTGTTTCACTGCCTTCGATCCGGATATGCGTTGCAAGATCATCCGCATCGGTTCGGGTTTTTAATTCGACCTGTGAAACTGCCGCTATCGAAGCAAGCGCTTCACCGCGAAAACCGAGAGTTCGGATGTCTTCCAGGTCGCCGGCGGATCGAATCTTGCTTGTGGCATGTCTCCGGAATGCAAGTGATGCGTCCTGTTCGGACATCCCTTCGCCGTCATCCACGACTTGAATCAATGCCTTCCCCGCATCCCTCACGATCACACTAATGCGTGTCGCTTTCGCATCAAGCGAGTTCTCAATAAGCTCCTTGACCGCGGCGGCAGGACGCTGGACCACTTCACCGGCGGCTATCTTATTGGATAATTCAGGGGAGAGTATGTGAATTTTATAGGACAATTTCGAAACCTATCCAATTTCCCAATGTCAGTGAACACAATGTATTTTATTGCTTACGCCGTTCCTGTTGTAAGAATATATCAGATTCTCGTGAATGAGGCAATGCGTGGTTCACCCATAAATCGATAAAGAAATCCCGGCCATCCGTTTTATCATTGAGTCAACGACTCATGCTCTCCCTCAAATAACGCATCGGCAAATGCCCGGCGGTCAAATGGTTGAAGATCGTCGATCTTCTCACCGACACCGATAAATTTCACAGGCATTTTCATCTCGTTACTGATCGCAAGGACTATTCCGCCTTTGGCAGTGCCGTCAAGCTTGGTCAGCACGAGCCCGGTCACCTCGACGGCTTCGGTAAAATGCTTTACCTGCTGAAGGCCGTTTTGCCCGGTGGTCGCATCCAGCACCAGCAATACTTCATGGGGGGCTCCGGGCAGACATTTTGCCATCACCCGCTTGATTTTTTTCAACTCTTCCATCAGGTTTGTTTTTGTATGCAAGCGACCAGCCGTATCGATAATCACGACATCGGCGTGCTTTGAAATCGCCGAGTTCACTGCATCGAATGCAACGGATGCCGGATCTGCACCATGCGATTGTTGTACGATGTCGACCCCCGCGCGCTGCGCCCAAATTTCGAGCTGCTCATTCGCCGCTGCCCGGAATGTATCAGCCGCACCAATCACCACCTTGTGGCCGGCTTGACGGTACTGATATGCCATTTTGCCGATGGTGGTCGTTTTTCCTGCGCCATTGACGCCCACGACCATGACGACAAACGGCCTGGCCGACACCGGGAGATTTTTTAAGGAGGATTCATTGCCGTCTCCGACATGGAGAACCGATTCCACTACTTCCTTCAATAACGATGTCAGTTGGGCGGTGGATTCATATTTCTCTTCCTTGACTCGGCGCTTCAGCTGAGACAATATCACCTCGGCGGTCTGCACACCGACATCGCCGGCGATCAAGATGTCTTCCAGTTCATTGAGCAGTTCGTCGTCAATTGTACTCTTCGTTGCGGCAAGCTTTTGAATATTGCTGACGATCGAATCACGCGTTTTTGCAAGTCCGGATTTAAATTTCGATAGTGCGCTGAAGAGTCCCATCGTCCCTATTCCGTTTCAATATTCCGGCCGATGAACAATCTTTTTCCGTAGGCCGCCAGCGACCACAACATCATGAGAATGCTCGCCCAGAAAATACCGATAAACACATGATCGGTTTCACTTATTTGCACAGTGGCCAGTAAAAAAACCACGGCGACCAGCGTGACCGCAATTTTCCCGGGCCAATTCGATTGAGGGACAATTTTTTTTGCCCGCTGGATATACACACCGCCGCAAAATATAAGAATGTCCCTTGAGAGAACAAAAGCCACGTACCATACCGGCACATTACCGGTCCACGCCATGAGCACGGCATAAATACCGATACCGATTTTATCCGCCAGGGGATCGAGCACCTTGCCGAGGTCCGTCACCTGATGAAGCTTTCTTGCCAGGTACCCGTCCAGCAGATCTGTTGCGAATGCAAGCAGGATAATGCCTGCCGTCCATAATCGATGATGCGGAAATTCCTGGACCAGACAAAACCCCATGGGGATGACCAAAAAGATACGGCTTGCGCTGAGAAGATTGGAGATCGTGAGATTTCGCTGCATTATTGATCGTTTTCGTTCTTTGCCGCTTCCGGATCGATCGGTACTGGGTAGTTGCCGCTGAAACAGGCAGTGCAATAATGTTTGCCTTCTTCCATCGGCGCTGATGCAAGAAGTTTTTCCATCGGGAGGTAGGAAAGGCTGTCGACACCTAATTCCTTCCGGATTGCTTCAATATCGCCGTTCAATCTGTTGGCTATCAATTCCGCACGACTGGGGAAATCCATCCCATAATAGCAAGGATATTTAATTGGAGGACTGGAAATACGGAAGTGCACTTCTTTGGGTTCTGCCTCACGGATCATCTTCACCAGCAGTTTTGATGTCGTCCCCCGGACAATGGAATCGTCGACGATGATTACTTTTTTTCCTTTTAATACTCCCTTGACCGTATTGAATTTTACCTTCACCTTCAATTCGCGGTGATTCTGCTGCGGTTGAATAAAGGTGCGCCCGACATAATGATTCCGGATAAGGCCTAATTCCAGTTTGACCTTCAATCCCTGTTTATTGCTTTCGCTGACATACCCGAGCGTGCATGTGTTGCTGGAGTCAGGGACACTGATGACAATCACTTTATCGTCCGGTGATTCCGGCACTACCGGATTTTCGCTCGCAAGAAGTTTCCCCAGTTTGCGGCGTACTTTATCGACATTGACACCGAAAACTTTACTGTCCGGGCGAGCAAAATAGATGTACTCAAAAATGCAATGATGCGGCTGTGAAGATTTTCCGGAGACCCAGTACGATTTTACTTTTCCCGTTGTCAGGCTCTCATGATCAATGACAACGATTTCACCGGGAGCGATATCGCGGATATATTCCGCACCGTTAATATCAAATGCGCAGGTCTCAGAGGCAACGACGAATGCTCCGTCTACTTTCCCAAGCGCCAGCGGGCGGAATCCGTGCGGGTCACGGGCGGCAATGAGGCTCTGATCCGTCAAGAGCACCAGCGAATATGCGCCTTCCACGGCGTCGAGCGCTTCTTTAATCTGAAGGATCTGTTCTTTCTGTTTACTGTGAGCGATGAGATGTAAAATGATTTCGCTGTCCGATGTTGATTGGAAGATCGTTCCATCTTCCTGAAGCCGATGGCGGAGTGTCCGATAATTCGTCAAATTGCCGTTATGCCCAAGCGCAAGGTTTCCGGTTTTATAATTCACTACAAAAGGCTGAATATTCGATTTATTATCCGAAGAACCCGTTGTTGAATAGCGGTTGTGTCCGATGGCAGAATTGCCTTTGAGATCTTTGCGAAGTATATCCTCATCTTTGAAGACATCCGCGACAAGGCCTTCTCCCTTTTGAATATTAAATCGCCATTTTTTCTTGTCCTCAAGCCATTCACTGGAAATAATTCCGGCAGCTTCCTGTCCCCGGTGCTGCAGGGCATGCAATCCGTAGTAACAAAAGACAGAAGCATCAGGATGGCCAAAGACACCAAAGACACCGCAATGGCAGCGCGGCTTCCCTTCGAGGTGAGCAATTTCTTTCATAGTGATTGTAAGATACAAAATAATTGGCAGGCTTCCAAAAACAGATACCTTGTCAAGGTTACTAAGGTTATTGAGAGAACCTTGACAAAGGTACAAAAAAAAGGAGAAAACCATTCAGATTTTCTCCCTTTAAAAAAACTTCTGATGAAGTCAAATTTTATAATTTGTACGCAACTCCAATATTCAAAATGCCAAGGCCGTAACCTAACTCAGCCTGCACTGCCAATTGCGGATTGAAGTAATAACGAATGCCGGCGAATAAACCGAATTCGAGATAACTTGCAGATGCTCCACTTATCGTATACCCGTAATATGGCGAAGTGCCCGTAGCAGATGAAGACACGATATTATATCCCAGTAAAAGTCCGCCGTAGGTGTCAACATTGGGGTTATGCAATAAATCATAATGATACGCACCACGTGCACCGATCAGGATATATGTGTACTTCCATCCATAGTCTCCCCAAATATCTTCCGTCGAAGAAGAATAACCAAGTACGCCGCCCAGGGAAATGTTTTCATTTATTGCGTTTTCATAACCGCCTGTAATGGCAATTCCACCTGAACCATATGCACCAGCAAATCCACCGATACCGATTCCAAGATTCACTACCTGGTCACCCTTTTTGTAAGCGATCTGACTAAAGGTTATGCTGAGAGCGAATACCAACAGCACAGAAATTAGTAGAATGCGTTTCATTATGTAGCTCCTTATGAGATTTGTGAATTGAGAGATTGTGGTTTACCCACACATTGCGTAGTCATTCAAAAACCACGAAAATATAAACCTCCAACACCTCAATGTCAAGATGTTTCTTCTAAAGTAATGGATTAAAAATACAACGATAACTCTATAATGAAAAAAAATATGCCGAATTCATAAATATTTCATTACTAAATGCCGGACAGTTCTCATATCAAAATTTTGATAATCAATGTTCATTCGGATTTATTTACGAGTTCACCCAGGACCTATAACCGTTCGAGATCTCTTTTTATTTAATGTAAATTATTTCTACAGCTTTACGGACAAATCAGCATACGCAATTCTCTATCCCCTGATTAAACTCATCTGAACCATACGAAGGATAGAAGACGAAATAGCATAATTATCGGAATGTCTTAAACCGGGACGGGATGAGAGAGGAATCTGAACGGAATGAGATGCCGAAACAATTATTATTTCAGCGCCAGACTGTAACGGTCATAGCAACTCATAATATTATCGACATATTCAATTGTCTGCCGGGCACTATGTAGATAGCCATTAGGCGGATAACCACTGCTCCAAATGCGTTTATGGAGCGTATAGTTGCTTTTTGAAAGAAATGGTAAGGCTGCCCGGATGGATGACCATTTTTGAGGGTCATTCCCCATATAAGAAGCAATGTCTTGGGCATCCATTACCCTCCCAAGTCCAGCATTATAAGCTGCGAGAGTCAGACATGTTCTGTCCTCCCGTGGAGTTCTTTTGAAAGCCGCAGATAGCGATTTTAAATGATAAATCCCTGCTTTTATATTATTTCGCGGCGTAGAAGCTTCGTCAACACCAATTTTTTCAGCAATTTCAATCTGTGTCATGGGCATTAATTGCATCAGTCCATAAGCACCCCTATAACTCACTGCTTCATGGTCAAATCTTGACTCCTGCTTCATAACTGCAAGGACTAATATCCAATCTACCTTATATTGCTCGGAGTATTTTTTAACCAATGGAATATATTGGTTAAAACCGGCCGTATTCATTGAGGCAAACGGAGATGGTTGTGAGGGGATCGTGCTCTCGGTAATATCTTCGATGGAACTACCTGGCTTTTGGGCCAATTGAGCGCTGGTAACGGGTTGAGAACAACCAGATAAAACAAACGAACTGAATACCAAAAAAACTATTGCCAATAGACAGACTAATTCTAGCTTTTTCCCCAAGTCAGCAATAGTCATCTAGGCTCCAAAGTTGTTTGACATCAGTTACACTAAGAACGAATATAAGATTCTATACGTTCCCGCTTGTTTCTAATATAGACATTTTTTATTAGGATGACAATAAAGGTTAGAAGGATAAATGTTGAATATGCGTTTTTTGTGAATTTTCGCCATATAGAAAGGGAATTTAATTAATCAATTTCGATAATTTTGGTCTTCCCTTTAAAACCAGAGACTATAGAAATGGATCGCTTGGGTTTATTAAAATACTCAGACAATACTTCAATTACCTTCTCATTCGCTTTACCCTCGATTGGAGGAACAGCTACGCGAACGGTGAATAAACCATCATCGGTTCGAATAACCTCGTTCTTTCTGGCATTCGGCTTTACTGTAATTTT
The DNA here is from genome assembly GCA_003819715.1 of Ignavibacteriota bacterium. GTDB lineage: Bacteria > Bacteroidota > Ignavibacteria > UBA10030 > UBA10030 > Fen-1298. The sequence continues at coordinate 8,061 of RPQN01000167.1, forward strand.
AAACCTCAATGTAATACCCTATTTTAATGAAAAAACCGCATAAAAGGCATTTAGCGGTTTTCTCCATTCCTGATCGATATTATCTATCGATTTTATTTAAGAAAACGTTTTTCAACATCGCTAATTTTGTTGACCCTTGGTAAATGTCTCCCTCCGGCGAAAGGAGTTACAAGCCATATCCGGACAATAGATTTGACCATTTCAATTCCCAGAATTTTGCTGCCGAGTGTGAGCATATTGGCATTATTATGTTCCCGGCTGCTTCGAGCCACAAATTCGTCATAACAAGGGACTGCCCGCACTCCGGGCACTTTATTGGCAACAATTGCCGATGCGACACCCACACTATCGATCATGATGCCTCGTTCGGCCTTGCCGGAAGACACGAGAGAGGCGACGGCATAGGCAAAATCGGGGTAATCGCAAGGGTTGGCTGACTCTGTCCCCACATCAATAATCGTGTATCCTTCCTCTGCGAGTGACTGCTTCAATGTTTCCTTCATCTGGAAACCGCCATGGTCGGCACCGAGCGCGATTGTTTTGATTTCCTCTGATTTTATTTGAGATGATTTTTCGGCAGGTGCTGGTTGAGCAGATACCCCGGGACTTACAGCGATGTCCGTTTCGAGAGATAACGTTATCCCCTGTCTATCCGCTTCATCCCGGGCAGCAGCAGTAATGATGGAATTTGATCGAACCATGATTACTTTTTTCCCTTGCCGGGCTGCATCCATGATATCTCGTTCAGAAATTAAATGGCGTTTCAAGGTATTCTATTGTCCATTTCCCCATTCAAGCACTTCCAGACGCACGCGCGTCGTGCCGGTCCGGATCAAATCTATTTCCTTCGCTGCACCCATC
>RPQN01000168.1 GCA_003819715.1 Ignavibacteriota bacterium
GGGGACAAAATAACGTACACGACGCTTACGAACGGCTTGACCGGTCCCGTGGAGACCGTCACTTTATCCGCCAATGCAGGCCTGACGGATGTTATCAACGATTGGAACAATCAAGCCCAGGCAACGACTGCCTACCAATCGGATGACAGGGGCATTGAAACAGCAGCGGGAACGCATCTATCCGTACAATTGAAAAATGGGGCCGGACCCTTGTCTATATTCCGCATAATAGATGACAGCGCGAGCATCTTCGGAATTCCGGCCGCGCCCAGGATAACCAGCCGACGCGCTTTCACAACGACTGCGTTGGGAGAAGGGCTCGCCATTTCTGTTTTCAGCGCTTCCGGCACGGAGAGCATTGAAGCTGTTTCTTTCAAGAATAATGCAGCCATCAATGAAATCATCAGCGATTGGAACAGCCAGTCGCGATCGACTATCGCTTCCCAAGTCGATGCGGCCGGCGTTATTTCCCCGACCGGCGGCTATCTGCAGATATCGGCGATCAATGCCGGTTCGAAGATAGCGGCCGGTAAGGATCCTCAAAAAGTTTTCCAGGCAATGATTCCGAGTGATTACGCCGGCTTTGAAATCAGTGAGGATTTGTCCCGATCGATACTATCGTTGAACGCCGCGATCTGTGAAATTGTCGATGCAGACGGCCATTACAGGCTCAACAGCCATTTTGACAGCAGCGTACCCCTCGTTTTGCCGGGTTCCATCAATGCCGCGTATGAGTATCCGATCAGGGCGCAATTGAATCATTATTCCAGTCCATCCGTGCTTCATTCGCTGTTGCCGACGAAGACCGGCATTGACGCCGGTATCTTGTCCACATTTTTGGACATGTTGGGCGTTCACTTAAACGGTCCGGATTATCTCATCGGACTCGATGAAACGAACCCAAATACAAAGATCGTAACGCTGATCGCATCCCTGCGATACCTGGGGAAAGTATTCAGCAACCAGTCGGTGTATTCAAACGACAGCCTTGATTTCATCAATAGCAACAAGGCGGCGTTCGCAATCGCTGATTTTGAAAGCATCACTGCGGACAGCATGAGATATCTGAGAATATATGAGGCGTTCGCTGCGGCATTATTGAACGTTAATTCAGATCTTTCGGAATTGCACCAATTAATCCGGGAATTCGACCCTGTTCAACCCAAACCCTTTTCAGTGGGAAAACTCGCTCATATATTGGGAGTGGACCTGTCCCTGGTGAATTCCATCCAACATCACTTGCAATTAAGTGCTCTGGCCATGCAGGCTCTCTCGGAAATCATCAATGCCCTCGCTTTGACGCGCTACCTGGGCCTGGGAGGAGCAAATCTTATCGCCATTCAATCCGCGGAATACGATGAAATTTCCGGCGTCAGTTCCGCCCTGCAGGCGGCTTTCAGGGCGAAATACGATGATGAACGGAAATGGAATGAAGCGATCGAACCGTTCAGGGACCGGTTGCTTTCGATCCGCCGCGACGGGCTTGTGGCGTACCTCCTCCATTCCCTGAATCCAAAGATTTTTTCAGATATCAACGATCTCTACCACTATTTTCTGTTCGATGTTCAATTGGAAGGGTGCGTACGCACGTCGCGGGTCGCGGCCGCGATCGACAGCATTCAGCTGTATGTGCATCGATGCCGGAATAACAATGAAGAAACGTTCCCCGGTTCGACAAATCCCGTGCACGTTTTGCCCGAATCGATCCCGGAGGAAGAATGGGAATGGAGGCAAAATTACAGGGTGTGGGAAGCCAACCGGAAAGTGTTCCTCTACCCGGAAAATTATATCGAACCCGAACTGCGGGACAATAAAACGGAATTGTTCAGGAAGCTGGAGGAAGAATTACTGTCCAACAAGATAAACGCGCAATCCGTGATGGAAGCGTATATGCGGTACCTGAAAGGCTTTGACGAATTGTGCCGTTTGAGCATCGCCGGTTCTTACCATGAAAAGGACCTTGATAATAAAACCGATGTGCTGCATCTCTTCGGCGCCACCAAGGATGATCCCCCTGTCTATTATTACCGTCGCGTTGACGATTTCATGTACGGCTATAAAGGCAGCGAGAGCACCATTCACTGGAATGCATGGGAAAAAATCAACATACAGATACCGGTGAAGAAAGTATCGCCTGTGGTGTACAAGGGCCAACTGTATGTGTTCTGGGTCCGCTACACGACAAAACCGCTCAATAATTTAAAGGACGGCAAGAGCGAGTTCGTCGGCTACCAACATCGGTCGAACGTCGAATACAGCAAACGCAATCTGGACGGCAGCTGGACACAGCCTCAGCCTATCTCCCTAATGGAGCTTCCCTTCACGAATATCGGGGACGGGGTCATCCTTGATCCCATTGTTCCCCGGGGATCGATCACGCTCGATCTGCTGTTTTTCGGCAAAATAGAAATATTTAAGGATTATCAACCGCTCTATGACAATACATATCACCTGCGTCCGAAGGACGATTATAGCCTGAAAGGGTTTCGCTGGGACAGAGTCTATCCGGCAACCGGCTCCTCGCTGTCGATGAGGGGGATGGATTTTACAATGTGGTCGTATATCGATTTGTTCAGGCGGAAAATCGGTCCCCGGATGAGTTTTGGCGATATGTTGGGTGCTTGGGGCGTCAATGTGATCGAGGCGCCATTCCCATGGATTCAGCCCGGCGTAATAGAATTTGTCGTTTTACTCGTCTGGTTATTTGCAGGCCGCGAGGCTGCCCTTGAATTGTATAACTCGTTCCTCACGAAGTTTTTTTGGTCCGAGAGGGTCGGCGACGTAAGGCAGATAAACGTTGTCCAGGGTGAAATTATTCCCTTTATGGATCCAAATTCGCTCGCTTCTTTGCTGCTTGAGCGCGAGAATTACGAGTATTACAAGCAGAACATGGGGGTCTCCGATTATGCCAGACCCTGGTGGCCGGTCGAAGTCACGAACGAATTCGACAAATTGTTCAACCGGGACCTGGTATTGTCCGCTTCCGGCGATACGGTTTTCGACATCGTCAACGGTTCCGGCAGCGATATCATCATCCAGACAATGCGGGACGTGTTTCATTTAGGCTTCAATGCAATCGACGGAAAGCCATACCTCCTGAGACGCCTCAATTCCTCAGTCAGCGAAAGGTTGAATGAAATTCTGTTTACCGAAGGACTCGATACCCTGCTTGCAACGAAAAACCAGTTTGGAATGAATGAACTCAATACGGGACTCAGCTTCGATGCTGGTCGCGTCACGGACGCTACATGTACCGGAAAATTGGATTTCACAGGGCCCATGGGGATTTACCTGCGGGAGATTTACTTTCATATCCCTTTCTTGTTGGCGGATCATCTCAACACGCAAGGCCAGTTCAAGGAGGCGGAGCACTGGTATCGGTACATATTTGACCCAACCTCCACGGAGGTAATCACCGGCATTGATCCCAGCTTGCCGCCTGAGGAAAAGAAGCGCCGGGAACTCGACAGGAACTGGCGGTACAGGGAATTCCGGAATCTGGATTTCGAGAGTCTGCGCAAGATTTTAAGCAATGACGCTGCGATCGAGGAATACCGCCTGAACCCGTTCAATCCTCATGCGATCGCGCGCCTGCGGCTGAGCGCGTACCAAAAAACAATCGTCATGAAATACATAAACAATTTGATCGATTGGGGAGATCAATTGTTCATACAGGCGTACAATACGCTCAATCCGGAGTATCTGCGGGAGGCGACACAGAAATACATAACCGCGGAAGAATTGCTGGGAGATCGTCCGGCGTCAATTGGGGACTGCGGCGAAGGGAAATTGTCGAAAAAAACCTATGCGGCCATAAAAGAGGAGACTATAGAAGGCAATGAGTTCCTCCAGGAGATCGAATCCGTCGTGATTTCGACATGGGGCCTGGTGCCGGGAAAAAAACCCGGCCTGTGGGAGTTGGCGGCCGAAGAATCAAGCATTACCGACGATTATCTTGCAAGCGTCATAAAAGCGCTCGGCCGGATAATAGGAAGGCCGATTACTGTAAATGATATTGAAAAACTCAAGAAAGCGTCAACCAAGGAACTGAACGATCTTGCGCGGAAATTGAATATTACGGTTGATCAGCTGATCTTGCTCCTTGACAAAATTCTGGAAGAACTGAAAGGCGCGGGAAAAAACGGAAAGAAAGCCGGCGGGAAAAAAGCCGGTTTGAAAAACACCGCCGTAATGAAGACAAAAGAGGAGGAATTATTCTCGAAACAGGCGCCGAGTTTTTCAATCTCGACAGTGAAGACGCACAATCTGTTATTCTGCATTCCAAAAAACACCAGAATCCAGTCTTATTGGGATCTGGCGGCAGATCGTCTGTATAAGCTTCGGAATTCCCTTGACATCAATGGCGTATTCAAGCGCTTGCCGCTGTTCGCGCCGCCCATTGACCCTTCACTCCTGGTGAGAGCGAGAGCCGCCGGCCTCGGGATGGAGGACATCATCGGGGTCAATGCCGGGAACCTGCCGCCGTACCGTTTCGGCTATCTGCTTGAAAAAGCGAAATCCTTCGCTTCACTGCTGCAGAATTACGGCAATGCCCTGTCCCAGGCATTGGAAAAAAGGGACGCCGAAGAGCTTGGCAACATGAGGGACATTCACCAGAAAAACCTGCTCCTTCTCACCACCGAATCCCGCAGGAACGATATCGAAACAGCCGAGGAGAATCTGCGGCTGACCGAACAGCGCATCGCGAACGCCCAGTACATCTTTGAGTATTACGACGGATTGATTTCCGATGGATTATCGCCGGCGGAAATTACCAAAACAGCGGCGATCATCACCGGCGTTGTTTCCAATGTCGTTCAAATCGGTCTGGCAACCGGCGCAGGCGTGGCTTACTTGTTACCTCAAGTTGGTTCTCCATTTGCCATGAAATACGGTGGAAAGGAAGCTGGCGACAGTATAAAGGCATGGTCGGCTGTAGCTGGTTTAGTCGGCCGCGCGGCTGAAATGACGTCGACGATAGCCGGAATGGTGGCGGATTATGACCGTCGCGATCAAGGCTGGAAAAACCAGAGGACAATGGCCGAGAATGACCTGAAGGCGCTCGATGTCGAACACAAGATCTCCCAATTGAGACTTGATAGCGCGAATCACGGCCTGGTGGAGCACACGAAGACACTGGAACAGCATGACGAAATTATTGCGTTTCACAAGGATAAATTCACCAATCTCGGCTTGTATACGTATTTGACCCGCAACCTGAAACAGTTGTTCCGGGAGGCGTATAATAACGCCCTGGCGATTTCGCAATTGGCCGAACAGGCGTATCACTACGAGCGGACCTCGGACAAGGCCATCTATATCGGCGGTGAATGGGAGGCGTCGTTTGCCGGATTGCTGGCGGGCGACAGATTGATGCTTAACCTTCAGAAAATGGAAAGGCGGTATTTGGAGACAAACAAGAGGATTGCCGAGATCAAACAAAGCTTCTCATTGGCGCAGATAAAACCGGAGGCCCTGGTTGACCTGAAAGTCAACGGGAACTGTGAGTTTCTCATTCCGGAATTCTATTTTGACCTGTTTTATCCGGGACAATACCGGCGGCGCATCCGGACGGTACAACTGACGATTCCCTGCATCATCGGTCCCTATGTCAACGTCGGCGCCAAACTGGAACTGTTGAAGAGCTTCATCAGGAATGAACCAAAGTTGGGCGCGGTCAACCTGGTTGAGTTGCCCCCGGACAAGGATTCCTCGATCGCAACGAGTTCGGCTCAAAGCGACGCGGGTGTCTTTGACCTGTCGTTCAGCAGTGAGAAATACATGCCTTTTGAAGGCGCGGGCGCGGTCAGCCAATGGCGCCTCGACCTGCCGTCTCAGATCAGGCCCTATGACTATCGCACGATAAGCGATGTCATCATCACTATAAGCTATACTGCGGAAAACGATAATGGGCTGCGAAAAGCGGTTGAAGACAACACCGCTTCTGTTATTGGGAGCCTGGAGGACTATTTAAAAGCTAATTCATTAAAAAGGGTTTTCAGCTTCAAGCAGGACTTCCCCACTGAATTGCATCGCTTGATTCATGGTCCGCAAGGAAGCCGTGTCAATATCGAGATATTAGACAGGCATTTCCCGATGATATTTTCATCCAAGACCATTAAAATCAATAAGGCCTCCCTGGCCCTCGATATGGCAGGATCCTGTGCATTGGATGCAATTGACATCGGATTCGACACGGCAACGGCCTCGGCGTCGCTGCCTGAATTCAGCCGTGATAAAAACATTCTATCAGGTTTGCCCGTGAGGCAAATCGCCGTCGGGGCATATAGCGCAGGTCAAATAATCGGCAGCCACAACCTTATGGTTTATCATTCAGGAGCATTAGCGCCTGACAATCCGGCAGTGGGTGATTCTTCCTGCATAGACGGGAATAAATTAAGGGATATTTTGCTCATACTGGAGTATGGCGCCGTGTAGACAGGGCGATACTTGAAGAGAGGGCGCACAAGCAGCCGTGCAGTTAAAAATTAAGTTGGGGGCTTTTAAGGTTTCTTGGGGCAATTAGCTCAGATGGATAGAGCGTCGATGCCGGACCAATCCATGGGGTTTGGGAGAGTATATGGGAAAACTCGAGCTGATCATCGATAAACTAAACGAATATCTCATAAAACGCGGACTTCAGAAAATACCAGGCACTCCCATGGATCTAGACACGCTATATGAATCGGCACTCCGGTCAATCTGGAAACAACCTGATGTAGAAAAGCGTGAGAACATGGCCATAGAAATTGCCAGTGCACTGCGCAAGTATTTTGGCGGGAAGAATCTTGAAGAAGTATACCGTGAACTTATTCCAAAACTGAATGCTGAAGAAGAGGCTGTGAAGAACAAAGCGGATCAGAAAGCAAGAGAAGAAAAGCTTAAAGACCCCAATTACGTACCGTCTTTTGACGAGCTGTTTGACAACAAATAATTTCTCCAACAATTTACAATTCACCCCTCTCCCCATAGTCGAATAATCTGGACAATTCCTCGAATATCACTTCTGTTTGCTGAATCATCTGTATTAAATAAATTTGCTTGACAGGCCTATAAAATCATTTACAATATTACTTGATTTAAATATTGCAGGAAATAAAAATGGATAATGATGACACAAATACATTTCATGAATTCCTAAAACCAGAGAGAGGCAAAACAAGATCAAACTCGATTGAGATACCCTCCATTTCATTACCGAAGGGCGGTGGAGCGATAAAAGGCATTGATGAGAAATTTATCGTAAATGCCGTAAACGGTACGGCGTCTTTTTCAATACCACTTCCTTTTTCTGCTTCACGCGGCGGCGCTTCACCTTCATTAAGCTTGTCATACAATTCCGGAATCGGAAACGGTGTTTGCGGTCTTGGTTGGAAATTAGATTTGCCTTCAATAAAACGTAAAACCGATATGGAACTCCCCAAATACCTCGATTCTATCGACTCGGATACCTTCCTCTTTTCGGAGGCGGAAGACCTCGTGGTGGAGTTTAAAAAAGACGTGCAGGGTATTTTTCTCAAAGATCCAGATGGAAATTATCATTTCAATGAAAAGGATTCGCCGGACGGTCTTTTCGCCATTCGCTTCTACAAACCGCGGATTGAAGGTTTTTTTGCCCGGATTGAAAGATGGACCCGCAAAACCACGGGTGAGATCAAATGGAGGATCATCACCAGGGATAATATAACCACACTTTTCGGCTGGAGCCCTGAGGCGAGGATATCCGATCCGCAGAACGTCAACAAAATATACGAATGGATGCCTGAGATCGTTTTTGATGACAAGGGGAATTGCCATCGATACGTATATAAGAAAGAAAATGATGACGGATTTGATTTATCGCTTGCGCATAATCGCAACAGAATCGAAAATGGGAAAATCACGTATACCAATTTATATCTGGAAAAAGTATTATACGGGAATAAAACCGTTTATAAAGGAATCGATGATCCTTTTCCAGAGGAAAGTGATTTTTTCTTTCAAACCATATTCGATTACGGCGAATATGACACAAATGTGCCTATTAATAAAATAAAGCCTTGGGATTTCAGAAAAGACGCCTTTTCGGAATATAAAGCCGGTTTTGAAATCCGTACTACGAGGTTATGCAATAGGATTTTACTCTTCCATTTTTTTCCCGAATTACCGGGCGGCTCGGCTTTGGTGAAATCCTTGAATATCGAATATGATAAAACAACGGCAGGGAGTTTCACTTTTTTAAAATCCATCACCCAGATCGGATATGTTAAAAAAACCGACGGAACATATTCCAGTAAAAACCTCCCCCCATTTGAATTTACCTATCAAAATCATGACTGGAATAAAGAAATAAAAACACTCACTCCCGAATATCTTGTGCATGCTCCGGTTGGTCTGGACGAATCCGGGTATCAATTTACCGATTTGTTCAACGAAGGCCTTTCGGGAATACTGACTGAACGAGTTCAGGGCTGGTATTATAAACGCAATTTGGGAGACGGTAAATTCGAACAGGCAAAGCTGGTGACTCCCAAACCGTCTTTTTCCGGACTTGGCACACAACTGCAACTCATGGATCTGGACGCGGACGGCTGTAAACAACTGGTTGATCTCAATAGTGATCTGAAGGGCTTCTTTGAGCAAAACGACGAAGAAGAGTGGCAGGCTTTCAGAGCCTTTGAAAATATACCCAATATCGATCTGAGGGATCCGAATATACGAATGCTTGACCTCAATGGAGACGGCAAGTCTGATATATTGATTACTGAAGACAATGTATTCACCTGGTATGAGTCTGCGGGAAGAAATGGATTCGAAGGCGCCAGGAAAGCAACCAAACCGTTCGATGAAGAAACAGGCCCTCATATAGTCTTTGCCGAAGAAAAGCAAACCGTTTTTCTTGCGGACATGTCGGGCGACGGGATGATGGAC
>RPQN01000169.1 GCA_003819715.1 Ignavibacteriota bacterium
CGTGTATCGGGTTTATCGCTCCCATACCGTTCCATCGCTTCTTTATACGTCATCACCGGAAACGAGGGCGGCACCTGATACTCCAGAATCGATTGAAATATTTCTGCAATCGCTCCTTCGGTGATCTTCTGAATGTCTTCTTCATCAATGAACGACATCTCGACGTCGATCTGAGTGAATTCCGGCTGGCGGTCGGCGCGGAGATCTTCATCCCGAAAGCATTTCACAATTTGAAAATACCGGTCGAATCCTGCAACCATCAAAATCTGTTTGTACGTTTGAGGCGATTGCGGAAGAGCATAAAATTTTCCGTGGTGCAGCCGGCTCGGGACCAGGAAATCACGCGCCCCTTCCGGTGTGCTCTTCATCAGGATAGGAGTTTCGATTTCCAGAAAGCCATTCTTATCAAAATATTTTCGTACGACCTGACACGTCTTATGGCGCATGATCATATTCTGTTGCACGGAAGGACGTCGCAAATCGAGATACCGGAATTTTAACCGGAGGTCTTCATTGATATCAACGTATTCATCGAGTGCAAACGGGGGTGTCTCCGACTTGTTTAATATCGTCAATTCAATGATGTCCACTTCGACTTCGCCGGTTTCAATTTCCTTGTTTTCCGTTTCCGCGGGACGAATATTGACCACCCCGGTGACTGAAACGACATATTCTGAACGCAGCGATTTCGCAATCTCATGCGCTCCTGCATGCCGTTCCGGTGAAAATACCACCTGCGACTTGCCATATCGGTCTCGCAGGTCGATAAAAATTAATCCTCCGAGGTCCCTGCGTTTATCAACCCATCCGGTGAGCGTGACGGTTTTTCCGATGTCGCTTTTTCGTAATTCGCCGCATGTGACAGTTCTTTTTTTGAATGTACTCAAACCCAATCCCCTTTATCCATCGTTCCTGAAAACAAAAAAAGCGAGAATGACTCGACTGCCGCTTCGTTCCCGCTTTTTATTCTTCTTCTTACTCAATTGAGATGCTTCAACAATTTTTCAACCAGCGTTTTCTTCGGTGCTGCTCCGATGAGCTGCTCTACTACTTTTCCATCTTTAAAAATGAGGAGCGTCGGAATGCTTCGAATTCCGTATTGCATGGCAATTTGTTGATGATTGTCGACATCCACTTTGCCTATTTTTAACTTTCCTTCATATTCTGTTGCCAGCTCATCGACGATGGGTGCAATCATTTTGCAAGGACCGCACCAAACCGCCCAAAAATCGACCAGCACCGGGGTGCTGGATTTCAGCACTTCCTGTTCAAAATTACCTTCGCTCAATTCGACGGGTTTCATTTTACTTATTCCTTTTGTTGTTATCCTCTCAAACGCACTGATTCAGGACCAAGAAGTTTTTTGACCGAGTCGATGAATTGCCGGCTGGGGTCAACCGTATACTTCCGTGTTAAATATATTGAATTGTTGTCTAATCCGCTACCGGAGAGATTCAAGTAACACTGGCACTTCCCCTGATGGTGTTCGATAATCTTCACCAATTCAAACACATCGTTCTCCTTGGTTGTGTCGAGATTCATATTGATCAGCACGCCTTTTGCGTATTTTTTCCGAACTTCGTCGATTCCGAGCACTTCATTCACAATCACTTTTATCGCTTCCTCATTGCCGTCGTTTTTCCCGACCATCATCACAATGGATCCCACTTGAAGAAGTTCGGCGTATTTTTGAAACGCATCCGCAAAGACGATACAATCTGCTTTTCCGGTAAAATCTTCGATGGTGACAAAGGCCATGGTCCGATTGCGTTTATCAATTTTCTTTTTTATATCGGAGATGATGCCGCAGACACGGAGGGTTGAATTTGGTTTTACTGACTCTGCTTCGCCTAATTTCGCCGTGGAAAAGCCATCAATCTCATCACGATATTTCATCAAGGGATGACCGGAGACGTAAAATCCCAGGACGGCCTTTTCCCGGGAAAGTTTTTCGGTTTCAGGCCATTCTGCAATCGTCCGGAACATTGGACGATTCGTAATCTTTGCACCGCCCACATCGAACAAATTGGACTGACCTTTTTCAATTTGTTCCTGCATATCCTGTCCGTATCCAATGGCCGCTTCAACATTGCTAAAGATCTGTGCCCGGTTCTGATGAAGGGAATCAAACGCTCCGGCCTGAATCAGGCCTTCGATCGTTTTCTTATTCGCCAACCGCAAATCCACCCGTACGCAGAAGTCAAAAATATCCTTAAACCGTCCTTTCTCACTCCGCGCTTTTACAATCTGTTCCACCGCGCCTGTCCCGACATTCTTGATCGCACTGAGTCCGAAGCGGATCCCTTTCGAAGTGACGATAAAGCTCACATCGCTTTCGTTGACATCCGGCGGCATGACTTCAATGCCCAGCTTGCGGCATTCATCGATAAGCACGACGATCTTGTCGGTATTGTTCATTTCGCTCGACAAGGTTGCGGCCATGTACTCTGCCGGGTACTGCGCTTTGAGATACGCCGTCTGATACGCAAGGACCGAGTAGGCAACGCTATGCGATTTGTTGAACCCGTATGCGGCAAATTTTTCGATCAAATCATATATCTCGGCAGCGATTTTGCGCTCGACATGCTTCTCCACTGCGCTCTCCACAAACTCCTTCTTCTGTTTCGCCATCAGCTCTTTATCTTTTTTCCCCATGGCGCGGCGCAGCAGGTCGGCCTGCGCAAGGCTTAACCCGCCAATTTCGCTTGCAATCTTTATCACTTGCTCCTGGTAGACAATAATGCCGTACGTTTCCCGGAGAATCGGTTCAAGCTTCGGGTGGAGATACACAATCTTCTGTTTGCCATGTTTTCTGTCAATAAAATCCGGAATGTTGCCCATCGGACCCGGCCGGTAGAGTGCATTCATCGCGACCAGATCATGAATGGACGTCGGTTTCAGTTTCCGGAGATAGTCCTGCATCCCCGTACTTTCAAACTGAAAGAGGGCAACCGTTTGTCCGCGGGTGAACAGCTCCAATGTCTTTTCATCCGCTTCCGGAATTTTATCGAGATCGAGCTTGATGTGATGCCCCTGCTCTATCATGAGCAGCGCATCGTCAATCACCGTCAGCGTCCGCAGACCAAGAAAATCCATTTTGAGAAGTCCCGCATCTTCAAGGTCCTTCATATTGTACTGGGTCATGTAATCCGTCTGCGGGGACTTGTACATCGGCACATAATCGCTGATATCTCCGGGGGCGATCACCACGCCGGCCGCATGTGTTGAAAGATTGCGGTTCATGCCCTCGAGCACTTTCGCCGTATCGATCAGCAGTTTGATTTTTTCATCGGTACTTTCATTGACCCATTTGAGATCCGGAATGGTTTTCAGTGCTTCTTCGATGGGCGTGACCTTCCCCTGCACCACCGGAATTTGCTTAGTAATTGAATCAATGACCGATAATTGAATGCCGAGGACCCTGCCGACATCTTTCAGGGCTGCGCGTGCCGACATCGTACCGAACGTGACAATCTGTGCGACCGATTTTTCGCCATATTTATTTTTGACATATTCGATTACCCGTTCGCGCTTATTATCTGCAAAATCGATGTCAATATCAGGCATCGAAACGCGATCCGGGTTAAGAAATCGTTCGAACAGGAGATCATATTTCAGCGGATCAACGTCCGTTATCCCCAGTGCGTAGGAGACAATACTTCCTGCTGCACTCCCCCTACCGGGACCGACACGAACACTCATTTCCCTGGCCGCACGAATAAAATCCTGGACGATAAGAAAATAGCCCGCATACCCCATCTTCTTGATGACATTGATTTCATGCACCACACGGGCTTTGATCTCGGGAGTAACCGGTTCATACCTTTTGGGGATTTGTTCCCACACGAGTTTTTCAAAGTATTCATCCGTGTCCGTCATGCCGGCATCGGATGGAATAGGAAAGGCCGGCATGTAATTCTTTTTCAACTCGATTTTGAGGTTGCATTTGTCTGTGATTTCCAGAGTCGATTGAATGGCTTCAGGGAATTCCTTAAATAATGCACACATCTCTTCAGACGATTTAAAATAGAGTTGATCGGTTCTATATCTCAGCGTCTGATAATCAGGAGTGTTGGTGCTGCTTGCCTCGGGGATATACAGCATGATATTATGCGGTATGGCATGTTCCTGCAGGATATAATGGCAGTCGTTGGTTGCAACGATCTTCAGCCCGAGTTCGCGTGCAATGCGGGGCGCATCCGCCAGTATGGTCTGCTCGTTCTGCAGGCCATGATTTTGAATTTCGAGATAGAAATCCTCGTCAAATATATCCCGATAAATCGATGCATACTCCAGCGCTTCATCGTAATTGCCGCTGACGAGCTGTTCGTTGACGATCCCGGCCTGGCACGCGGATGTTGCAATAATTCCGTCATGATATTTCGCGAGCAACTCGACATCAATCCGCGGTTTAAAGTAGAATCCTTCCGTATGGCCGAGGGTGCACAAGCGTATTAAATTTTTATAACCGCCTGAATCTTTGGCCAGCAGAACGATATGGTTGTAGATACCACGGCCTTCTCCTCTGCTCATTTTCGTGGTATCAACTTTTTTTTCGAAACGGCTCCCCTTCGTGACGATGTAGGCTTCGCAGCCGATGATGGGCTTAATGCCGGCTTTCAACGCACGCTTGTAAAATTCAATCGCTCCAAACAGTACGCCATGATCCGTCAACGCGACGGCCGGCATATGATTCGCAACGGCGGCATTCACCAGGCTTTGAACCGTTGAGGCTCCGTCGAGAAGGCTGTAGTGCGTATGATTATGGAGATGGACGAATTGCATGCTTTCACTTGATCGTGGAACTGTTGCGCGTTGAACCTCTCGCCGGAACACTCGATTCTAAAATAAATCGGGCATGGATTTCTTCCATGCCCTTGAAGCGGTAACGCTGATGATCTTTCTTATTCAGAGAGTATTTTTTTTATTTCTGTGAGGGCGTCTTCAAGCTTTACGAGAATCCGTTCACCCGTTTTTCTCCGCTTGATCTCCAGTTGGCCGTTTTTTAATCCCTTGTCTCCGACAATGACTTGAATCGGCATTCCGAGAAGATCCGCATCCTTGAATTTAAATCCCGGTGTAATATTTGCACGGTCGTCATAAAGCACCTCCACGCCCATTTCACCGAGCTGACCGTACATCTTCTCCGACGCGGCAGCCACCTCCTTGCTGCTCATATTGACTGCAATGAGATGAATGGCGTACGGCGCCAGCACCTTATTCCAAATAATGCCGTCCTTGTCATGATTCTGTTCGATATAGCACGCCACAATGCGCTCCATACCGATCCCGTAACTGCCCATGATGACCGGATTTGATTTACCGCTTTCATCAAGATACGTGATGTTGAGTGTATCGGAATATTTTGTACCCAGCTTAAAAATATGCCCGAGTTCGATGGCATTGGATATTTTCAACGGTTTCGAACACTTCGGGCAGGGTTCCCCGGCTTCGATGGACCGCAAATCATAATATCCGTCAACGTTCACATCACGTGCGAGATCGATATTCGCAATATGATAATCATTTTTATTCGCACCGCTGATAAGTCCATTCAATCCTTCCAGGCGTTTATCGGCGATAATTCTGAATCCGGTCAATTGAACCGGACCTATGGATCCGCCATCCGCCCCCGTCAATGACAATAACTCCTCCGCATCCATGGGACTTGCATTGCCGCCGCCCAGGGCCGCCGTGAGTTTTGATTCATTCAGCTGGTCATTCCCCAGCATCAGAATGAGCAGGGGTTTTCCGTTATGCCGGTAGACCAGAGATTTTGCGAACCGGGATTGATCGATGTTCAAGAACTCGACCAGTTGATCGATGGTCTTCACATTGGGAGTATGAATTTCTTTCAGGGGTTCGTTCTTCTCCACCCGCGCCGCTTTTGGCATCAGGGATGTCGCGACTTCCAGGTTTGCAGCGTACCCGCACGACGCACAAAGCGCCGTCGTGTCTTCTCCGAATTCCGATTCGATCATAAATTCCTGCGATCCTGTGCCGCCCATTGCGCCGCTCGACGCACCGACGATAAAAAACTTTATCCCGCAGCGGTTAAATATTTTCTTGTATGCTTCCGCCTGCGCGTCATAGCTCTTGTCCAGATCTTCCCATGAACGATCGAGCGAATAGGCATCCTTCATAATAAACTGGCGCCCCCGCAGAACGCCGGAGCGCGGCCGCGGTTCGTTCCTGAATGTCGTGTGAATCTGGTACCATGTCTGGGGCAGGTCTTTGTACGATTGGATATGCATGCTCGCAATATACCCGATCACTTCCTCATGGGTCGGCGCAAGGACTAAGTCCCGTTCCTTAATACTGAGAATAAAGTTCGGAACATTGCGTCTCCCGGATTGTATCCAGAGAGATTCCGGGTTCAACGCAGGGAGTAATAATTCCTGGCCCCCGACGGCGTTCATCTCTTCGCGGACAACATTCATCGCTTTGGTCAATGCACGGACGCCGAGCGGCAGATAGGAATAGACGCCTGCCGTTAACTGGCGCATATATCCGCCACGCAGCATTAATTGATGACTGGGGATATTTGCATCCGAAGGAACTTCTTTGAGTGTTGGAATAAAAGCCTTGCTCAGTCTCATGGAATCATTCTTTCATTGAGGGAAGAGTGTTGTTCATTATAGAAAAAAGCCAATTCCGAACTCTCATCACGATCGGTAACTGGCAGGTCGTTCTGTACCCCCGAGAGGAGTCGAACCTCCGACCAACGGTTTAGGAAACCGCTGCTCTATCCATCTGAGCTACGGGGGCGTTGTTATTCTCTCACATTCCTTGTCGTGTTGGTTGAACATTAGTCATCCTGGAATAACTTCGTACCGGAACACGATCAATTTGTCATCATTTTTGAAGATCAATGACAAGTTACAAAATTATGCCCCCCATTGCAAGATTCTGAATTTGTAATAAATTTTATAATATAACGGGGTGATGGCGAAACAACATTTCTGAAGGATTTCGAAACGAAAAAAAAGAAGCTCTGACGTCTTTTCAACGCCAGAGCTTCGTCATCATTGCACCAATCTTCTTCTTTAGAGGCCTAATCGAACGCTAAACATATTCACATAGTTCAATTTGCCGAATGAAATATAGGAATAATCAAAATACATGTTCATCCCGGAAATCGATGCGCAAATACCTCCGCCATAGGTCAATCCTTGTTCAGTATCTTTTGCAAAGAGACCTTTGAACCCGCACCGGAGGAACAACGTCTGATTATAGGAATATTCACCTCCGATATTGACGGACTCTACATCATCGCTCGGATGCAGAGCATCCGCTGCAATAATCAGGTTGCTTCCTAAAGCGCCCTTCAGGACATCCATGGAAGCGCTCACCCTGAGCAGGATCGGTAAATCATATGCATCCGTGTGAAAATCTGAGTTGATATTCGGATTGTTGCCATTGAGACTGGGATCGGGATCGACCTGCACCGTGAGATCACGTCCGCTCAATTGCATTTTCGTCCCATAATTTGATATGCACATACCCAGTTTTAAGCCGTACAGCTGGGTGTCAAACATGGCGCCGATGTCCAGAGCAAATCCGCCGGCAGTCTCGTTGTACATTTGTTCATTGATGTACTTCGCATTCATACCGATAGCAAACCGGTCGGTCAGGTTGCGAGCATACGTCAAGCCGAACGCATAACTGGCTGCATCGAAATAGACTCCCGTTCCTTCGGGCCGGAGGATTGTCGTTTGTTCAATTTCGCCCATTGTGACAAAAGTCGCATTCAGGCCGAAGTTCCCTAAATCGCCCAGCGAAAGCACCGCACCGGCATAATTGAACGAAAGATCTGCGATCCACCGCGAATTGCTGAATAAGACATCCATATTCTGGATATGAGCAATCCCCGCAGGATTCCAATACATCGCTGTCGGGTCATCCGCAACGGAAGCGAACGCACTTCCCATTGCAGTTCCTCTCGGGCCAACATCGATCCCAAGAAAATTTGATGCCGTCGTACCGACTTTGGTGACACCTTGCGCGTATGATTGCATGGCGAACGCGATGAGTGCGCCGATGATGAGTATTGTTTTTTTCATAGTCACTGCTCCGTTCATTGATTGGATCGCCCCTCGATGAATTCTCTGAGCACGGTGCAGCGAGCGATTCCGATGAATCCGTGAACCATACGATTGAGCAACATGGAAGGGAAAAATAAGATTGTCAGTTTTCATGTTATCTCTCCCTATTTAATCACGACAAATTTATCAATTTTTTCGCCGATACCGGGTGCATCGATATGATAAATATAGATGCCGTAGGCGATGTCAAGCTTGTCTTTTGACAGCATATCCCAGACCTCCGATCCATCATTCAATGGTGATGAGTGGTAAATCGTCTTGACCAACTGGCCCCGTGTCGTGTAAATATTGATCGTGCACTGCTGCGGCAGGTGTGTAAAATGAAGCTGCCGGGTCCCGCGGCCGCTGCTGTAGGGATTGCGGGGCTCCCATGAATTCGTGACAATGTACGGGTTGGGCACGACTCTGATACTATTCATATCGGTCTTCGCCTGCGCCAAATCTATCTTCACCGTCTTTGTCGTAAATGTGTACGAATCATTCGACAGGAACGGATGGGTCAAAGGCAACGCAAGAAAATCGCCGGGTTTCGGTATTAACGAATCAGGCTGAGTTGGCGCATCAATCTGGAATCTGATGGACCAGCTCGGAATCGTATCACTCATAGGATTGAGTATTATAATCTCATCCGATTTCCTGTTTGCCAAATCGAACGAATAGACTCCCGGGTAGGTCGTTTTACCTGAGGCTGTGACACCTTGGTAAATCCAGCCTCACATCGTACTGTCGACTTCCTTGAATCCGAATTTTACCTTCTTGC
>RPQN01000170.1 GCA_003819715.1 Ignavibacteriota bacterium
GTTCCTCTCTGCGAATAACCGTATCGGCACCTGCTCATTTCTCAAGCGGATTTCCCTTCCATTTCATTAAGAAGCACTTGATTTAACGAGGAAGAGTAAATGGTGAACTGAGAACTGCAGACGAACAGCCCAACGCTTTCGGTCGATACTCAATTCTTTAAATATAAAAATGAAAATAGTTAGCCCTGACGAACCACTAGCGACAAGGCTAAGGGAGGCTTACAACGCCGTCGGGGAAACGGCAGTGGTTTATTTTTTCTCACTGTTGTATAATATTATTTTCGTTCTTCATAATACGTCCCGGCCACCCTCATTATTGCCGGGACATTCTTTATGAGCACTATGTCAGGAGCACTCTTAACGTATTGTAATCCGAATCTCTCGCATTTGTACTCTCAAAGTCGATACTCTTGAGCGTCACCGGCAGCAGCCTGTCCGGCCGGTAAAGTTCTACGTCGTATGAATACTTCGCAGCCTTTCTAAAAGAAACCATGAGCGTGTAAATAATATCCTTCTCTGCGGGAATGTCTTCAGGATCCTTGGGCCACTTGCGTGTGTAGACATGTTCAGGGCTGAAATAATCCGTTTGTTTCAGGATTATTCTGCTCTTCTCGTCGACGATGGAAAACATTCCCTGCGGCCCCCATACTTTTAACTTGTACAAAAGATATTCCCCATTTTTTAAATCCGAGAGTTTCAACGCAACCGCTTTTGTCTCGTTCCTTACCGTTCGCTCTACTGACATTTTCGCTCTCCTTATTTCTTTCTGCTCTGGCGGACTATTCTCAAAATCATTCTTTGCAATTATAAATTCGTTCGAGAAAACAGTAACTGCGTTAAATGAATCTGGAGCTGTCGTCCTGCCTCGATACAATACCGTTCAAAGATGCCGTCATTCAATCGCGCAAACGCGTGAATGATTATTATCCGGCTTCTTCTCTATTTAATTTCTGAGTCTATAATGCCACTTCGTTTTTTCGAATCCCTGTGTAAATACCGTCGCTCCAACGAACAGCAAAATCGCAAAGAGGATACCTTCATTCGAAAACAGCAATGCGATCATACAGATTTGCAAACCTGCGATCTGCATCAATAACATTAATTTCGATGAACGCATCACTTTTTTATTCTCTTCATTTCTTGCTTCAGAAATCATATATCCCCCATTTTGATCCTGTGATTCATAGCCTTTCTCGGACGTCCACCTCAGAGCCGGCCCCTCCTCCCGCCCAAACGATCCTTGTCAGCCGTAAAGCTCTTTCAGAACCGTATTGATGCTATTGGGAACTGTGGAAAGAGCCAATTGGACCGTTGACCGCTTGTGCTCCGCCCGGTCGAGAATCTTCTTCGGACCCTGGCCAAGCTCCTCCTGTACGCCTACCACACTTCCGCACACACAACATTGGATAAACATGATTCTCCGTGGTGCGCCAAGAGGAATCTTGATGACCGATTCAAATTGACGACACCCGCATTTGAGACATTGAGATGCTGCCATGATTCGTCTCCCAAAGCCCTTATTTTGTCAGAAGCATTTTCCTTGAAATGCTTTTATTGCCTACCGTGAGCCGTGCAATATATATCCCCGACGCCAATTTTTGACCTGTCGATGAATTACTGTCCCATTCGACATTGGTGCTCCCCGCATTCTGATATCGATCAATCAGCCGGATTACTTCACGTCCCGAAATATCAAATACGCTCAGACGCACCTGTGCAGCCGCGTTTAACCGGAACGTCAGCATGGTGGAAGGGTTAAACGGGTTCGGATAGTTTTGGTCCAACAGAAATGATTTCGCTTCAACTTCGTTCTCCGTACCGGTAATCTTTCCATTCCATTCCAGATTTGCGATTTCTACGCCAAGGCTGTCGCCATTTCCATCAATAACCATCACATGACACAATTCGCCCGAACTCTCTCCCTGCAGATCGATGTTGTTATAGAGAATTGAAGCAATGATTCCATGGCCAGGGGTGAGGGATTGATTGTTCCCGTTAAGAATTAAAACATTGACCGCGGAATCGCTAACTCGGTACGAATCCACGATCCAGTCTACATCCGCTGTCCGGTTCCCCGGTTTGACCGATGTCAACGCGATACCGGATGTCGTGCGCAGACAGAATTGAATTCCGGTGACATTTTCGTCATTCGCGAGCTGGATATCGAGCGAGTTTGAGGATCCGTGAACGATCTTCAAGGTATTGCCGGCAGTTGCCGACAGAGATCCTGCGATCAGAGGAATAATAACATGTGAACATATCCGCCATATGTTCTTTTTCAAATTCACTTGTGGTCTCTCTTTTTATTCAGTGTCACCAGTTGTAAGCCTGAATAAACATACGAGAGAGGAGGACGGAATGATATTCGTACTACTACCGATTGTTATCCGTACTAGTACGGAAATAAAGCGGGGTCTTTGCTTCGAACAAAGGGGAATTTAACGGAATACGCCTGTTTTAAAAACGGTTTTGAAGTGTCATCGCGTAATGCAGGAGGGCATTCTGACCGTGGAGGTCAAGTTTAGCACAAATACTCGAGCGGTGCGATTCAACAGTACGTTCACTGATGAATAATATTTCTGCAATTTCTTTCGTGGTTTTATTTTCCGCGACGAGGTTCAGCACTTTGCGTTCTGCAGGACTGAGATCGGCAAGCCCGAGCTTTTTCTCGGTTCCTTCCCGGGAACGGTCGTTGCGTTTTAACAGTAAATGAGAAAGGGACGGACTGACATACGGTTTTCCATGACTGATGGAGTCTATCGCCGCGAATATTTCATTTTCGATGCTGTCTTTTGAAACATACCCCATGACGCCAATGTCCATGGCTTTTTCGAAAAATGTTGCTTCGCTATGTGCGGTCAATATGATTACTTCCGTCGGAAGCTTCCGTGCGAGAATTTGTTTCACAACTTCAAGTCCGCTCATCTTGGGCATATCGATATCGAGGACGGCAATCGCCGGCTGCAATTGTTCCAACAGCTCGAGCGCACGCTCTCCATTGCCCGCTTCCGCAACGACCCGGAATCCGGTATGCTGGTTGATAATCTCCCGCAATCCGAGGCGCAGCAACGGATGATCATCAGCAATTATGAGTGTTACTTCTTTCATCGTGCGTTCTCAGTCATTACAGTCCAATATTCGTTGATTCAATTTAATAAAAAATCGATCAACTATTGTTACTTCCCTTCCAGGACGATGACAAATTCGCCCTTCTTTTCTTCCTTAAGAAATTGCTGATATAATCTCGGTGCGGTGCTGTGATAAATTTCCTCCGTCGGGAGTGTCAGGTCAAATGCGACGCAAACCCGCCGCGTTTCGCCATAAACATCCGCCATATCCCTCAGGAGTTGCACGAGCCGGTACGGCGTATCCATCAGCACAATGGTTCGCTGTTCTTTCCGGAGATCGCGAAGTTCGGTCAGGCGGCGTTCGCGTTTCGGAGAAAGGAACCCCGCGAAGACAAATTCTTTTATGGGAAATCCTGAAACGATGAGCGCGGGCAGGAGCGATGATGCACCCGGAACGGGAACCAGCTTGATCTTCTGCCGGATCGCTTTTTCGACCAGGAGTCGTCCCGGATCTGAAAATACCGGCGTGCCCGCATCCGAAATCAGCGCAATGGATTTTCCTTCGTTCAACAGATCGAGCATAATACTTGCGGCAGCAAGCTCGTTGTGTTCGTTCAACATCTCGACCTGTTGATCGATCCCATAATGCCGGAGCAGCCGCAGACCTTCGCTCCGTTCTTCGCACACAACGACGTCCACCGACTTGAGCACGGTTAATGCGCGGAGGGTGATGTCATCGTAATTCCCGATGGGAATTGCCACCAGATAAAGTATTCCGGACATCAGGCATCCGATGCTGATGATTCTTCAGGATACGGATTGATGCTGCGTCTTTTCGCTTCCCAGTCCCGGATAAACAGAATGGTCAGCGCCGTCGTCGGTACAGCAATGAGCAATCCGACAAAGCCGAGGAAATACATAAAGATGAGCAACGAAAGAATAATGAGCAGCGGATGAAGACCAACCTTGCTGCCGATAATTTTGGGAGAGAGAAAAGTTATTTCCGTCATATGCAGGACGGCGATCGAGACAACGGCGATGGACAATTTGGTCAACACCGGCGGATCGCTGAAGAGCGCGATAACCGCGGACAGCGCCATAATTGCGACGAGGCCAAAATACGGTACCAGGTCGAACACGCATGCTAATAATCCGAGAAGAAGAGCATATTTGATGCCGACGATGGTAAAAAGAATGGCAACAATAATTCCCTGCAGGAATGCAACCGTCAGGGCGCCGCGTAAATAATGCCCGATCAGGTCGTCCCCACGCCTCAAGTAATCTTCCACCTGATCGCGGTTCCGTCTGGGAAAGAGCAGCAAAAAACGATGGCCGATTTTCGGAAAGTCGGTCAGAAAATAAAATGTGAGAAATGGAACCAGGACGATATAGAATATTTGAGTGATAAAACCGGAGATACTGGTCATCAGCGATCCAAGGCCTTTGAGTACCGTTTTGAGAATATCTTCAAAGCGCGGCGTCAATTGGTTCGAAAACGTATTACGAAGCTCGTTCACGGAAATGCCGTAGCGTTCCAATATTTTTATCAGGTGGCTGTCCCAGATGGTGTCCCGGTAATCATTTACCAGCCTGGAAACGGTATCGAGCACTCCTTCAAACTGCGTCAATGCAATAGGAAGCACAAAGAACAGGAAGAGCGTAAAACTGGTGATAAATAAAAGGATAAGGACGAGAGAGGTCACCCAACGCGGAATTTTCCAGCTTTCAAACAGGTCGACCACCGGATTGAGCATGTACGCAAAAATCATTGAAACGACGAACGGGGCAAGAATCGTTGCGATGGCGTTTAAAAACCATAACGAGAACAACACGATCGCCAGCCACATGATATTTCTTGCGAGAACATAGCGTCGAAGCGGAAAGAGAATAAAGATGATGGCGCCGAGAGCAAGGAACGGAGACAGGATTTCGTGGATGGTGTAGATGAGGACCATTAACAGGAGCACCCCCCCGACGAGAAGCACAATTTCAATTCTTCCATGCGAGGTAAAAAGAGAATCCCACCGCAGATTCTGCGGCGCTTTCGGCTCCGGAGAATCGGTGTCCGCCGATTTTTTCGATGCCTGTCGTTTTTCCATTTTAGCTACTCCCTTTGGATAAAACCCCCGTATGCCCAAATCCACCCTCTCCGCGTACTGAATCGGCAAGCGTTGATGTTTCAGTCCAGAGGACCCGTTCATAAATCGACACGACCATTTGAGCGATACGGTCGCCGCGGTGAACCATGAACGGTTTCTTTCCAAAATTTGTTAAAATGATTTTGACCTCGCCGCGGTAATCGGAATCGATCGTACCCGGTGAATTCATAATTCCAATGCTGTGCTTGACCGCCAGACCGCTTCGCGGCCGGATCTGTGCTTCAACTCCCTGCGGCAGTTCAATGACAAATCCTGATGGGATTAATGCTGTTTCACCAGGCTGAATCTCTGTGTCCTGATCGACTGCCGCACAAATATCCATCCCGGCGGATCCCACGGTTGCATATGCAGGCAGGGGGATATCCGTTTTCTCCGGTTGGAGCCTTAAAATTCTTACGGGAAGAGATTCAGTCATTGATGCACCCATCGATGTTGACGTTAAATCCCAACAGCGTCAGAACACGATGAAGTTCTTTTGCATCGGCCGGGAGTACTATTTCAGAATTGAAAAACTCTCTTCGTATCCTGTAGTCGGCGCGAAGTTTTTGAAAGAACCTTCCGCGTTCCGCCTCCGGCACCAACGAGAGTTCGCGTACCTGCCGGTCGTCCAATTTGATATCATAACATTTTTTTACGATCTCTCTCAAGGCCTGTTCCGTTGATAAATTCTTTGCCGGAAGTTTTATTTGAGGTGAAGCAGGAGCCGGAACAAGTGCCTGGATATCACGATCGGCAGGAATCGAGAGAAAGCGGCAGACCGCTTCATAATTCATCCGTAGCGCGTTCACTTTGCCGTCCAAAGAATATCCCGCAATATGCGGTGAAGCCAGCGACACCAATTCAAGCAATGGAACATTGATCTTCGGTTCACCTTCCCAGACATCCAGCACCGCTGCTCCCAGATGTTTTTCGAGGAGAGCTTTTTTGATCGACTCTGTTTCCACCACACCGCCGCGCGATGTATTCATGAGAATGGCCCCCGGTTTCATCCTGCGAATTCTGTTCTCAGCAAACAGATGAACCGTTGCATCATCTCCCTTGCGCGTCAGCGGTACATGGAGCGTGATGACATCGGCCGCCATGAGTTCATCGAGCGGGTGAAGCGGGTACGAGCTCCCTTGCCGCTGAAGAGGCGGGTCATTCAACAGCACCCGCATGCCCAGCGCTTCTGCTTTACGCCAGACTTTACTTCCAACATTGCCGACGCCGACGATGCCGATGGTTTTTCCTTGCAGCTGGAAATTCCCGGACGAGGCCAATTCTAACAGAGCCGCGGTGATATATTCCGATACCGAATTGGAATTGCTGCCGGGCGCGCTGACGAACGTAATTCCCTGCCGCGCGAGATATTCTTTATCGACGTGATCCGTTCCGATCGTCACGGTGCCAACAAATTTCACCCTGCTTCCGTCAAGAAGCTCATGGGTCACTTTGGTCTCAGAGCGAACAATGAGGATATCAGCATCACGGACGGTTTCAGTGGTAATCTCACTGGTATCGAGCGCTGTCACCTTCCCAATATTTTCAAACGCCTGTACGACATACGGGGTATGTTTATTGACGACGATATGGACATCTTGCGGCATTTTTTCTGCTTCCCTCGATTCCGACTCACCTTATAGGTGAGTCGGACTTGTTGGTTCCTATTTTTCTACGGCTACCGTATCGGCTTTTTTGGTCATCAGCTCTAACGCTTGAATTTTCTGCTTCAAACCGGGATCTGTCGGGAATTTTACTTCAAGCTGGCGTAAGAGGCTCAGCGACTTATCGTACTGTTTGGTCATCTCATAAATATCGAGCAGTGCACGGTACGGATTGTAGTAGGAATTCATGTTCACATCGCCTTTTTCAATTAGGGCGAGGCATGCCGGTTCTATTTCAGTCGCCATGGACTTCACCATATCGACGCGCCCGAGTGCATTATAGAAATTCGACATCTCCCAGGCATATTCCCAGCCATAAGGAATTTTTGTATGCGGCATTAATTCTTCCATCCTATCGAGCACCGCGTTACTCTTCGGCGTATTTTTTTCGATGTTCAAATAATACGCCGCCAGTGCACGGAATGCGCCCCGATAGTTGGAAATAATCCTGCTCGTATTTTCATCCAGGAATACTTTGGGATTAGCAATTTCACGGAATTTATAGCCGTATTGAGGCGTCCTTGAAAATCCTTCCGGATTGTTGAGGAGGTTTGCTTCCAGCATAACCGGATCCAATCCATAATCGGCCTGTGAAGATTTTCTCGGTTCAAGTTTCCAGGCCAGACCTTTAAACCACATATAATCATCGAGCCCGATCTTCGCGTCCGGTGAACATGTGGATGCAAAATAAATCGGCCGCTTCCATTCGTTTGCCAGGATGATGTCGTAGACGGCGATATCCTGAACACGCAGGGCCTTTGTCTGACCAAACTGCAGTGAGTTCTTCAACAGGAATGTAATCCTCCCGCTGTTAGTGACCGATGTATCAAGAACCACTCCCGTCTTTTCCTGATACAATTGAATGGCTTCCTTGGAAACAGGCAAAACAACATTTTTCGGTTCCCAGGCAATGGGCTGAATACCCTCAATATATGAATCCTGCATATTCATGGGCACGGGCTGCGCCTCAGGGTATGCCGCACTGTTTTTCATTAACAATATATACCACGGAGTATTTACCAGGCTGAGGTTGACTATCCTGACATCCCGCCGGACACCTTCGACATCCTGAATATACCATAACGGGAAGGTATCATTATCGCCCTGAGTAAAGAGGATGGCATTCTTATCACAGGTTTGCAGCAGGTTGTAGGCAAAGTCCCAAGGCACCCAGTTTTTTGAACGGTCGTGGGTAAAATAGTTCATCTGCAGCATTCTTGCCGGTACAAATGCAGCGCACAGGAGCAACACCCCAACGAACGCCGGCTTTGTGACCGACGGCGATGAGAGCTTCGCCTGAATCAGGTCGAGCAACCCTTTGACGCCCAGCGCGATCCACAAGGCAAATACAAAATAGGCGCCGCAATAAAAATATTCGCGATCCCTCGGCTGCGGCTGCTGCTGATTCTGATAGTAGGTAATGAGGTACCCCATGAGTATAAATGTCATGAGAAAGACCGATGCCATCTTCCAGTCTTTTCGGAAATGTGAATACAGCCCAAACAGTCCCAGGAAGAACGGGATACCGAAAAACCCCTTCCATGTCCAGTCTCCATCCTGATCATGCGAAGCGCGCCCGATAAAATTCCATGCCACATACCGTTGAAACATATGATTCATTTGGTACTTCAGGAAGAAATCGAGATCGCTGCTATAGTTCGTGAAGATGCCGGCTTTTTCCGGTTCCGAAGACCAGCGGCGCTGGAACATCGGGAAATCGCCGTATTGTTCCCGATTCAAGTAGGTAATCAACTGCGCGAATGATTTTGGATGATTCTCATTCATCGGCAGGTTCGCATTCGCACGGATGACGATCATGGTATAGGTGGTGAATCCAAGAACCGCAACAACCGACCCGGTAATCGCGAGGGCGAGGATTTTCCGTTTCTCTTTCATTGCCCAATACGCACCGGCCACGCCGGCGGCCATCACACCAATCAGGACGAACATTCCCGCTTCAAGATGATCGCCTGCGATGAA
>RPQN01000171.1 GCA_003819715.1 Ignavibacteriota bacterium
AAACGATGTGTCATGGTTTTTTTATTATAATCCATGGGAACCGGGAACTGTCCTTATCGATAAATCGCTTGAGTGTATTTCTGATACTCGCCGGATCGTAGAGTAATGAATAGGGATACGGTTCCAGCTCTTCAAACGTTCTGTGGTGATAGAAAGGTGTAAAATCAGGATAACCGATGCGGTCAAAGTAATCCAGAGATCGCTGGACCGCTTCCTTCTTTTCATGGTCGCGGTAAAAAGGCGTATCGATAAGATGAATCTCCCCACCGCTGCGTAAGGTTTGAATCAACGTTTTCAGGAGCTGCCCGACTTGATCGAAGTATTGGATCGAGCTGGCCAGGACAACGGCATCCATCGAGTCAGGCGGCACAATGTTTAAGGAAATATCGCCGTACAACCATACGACGTTCTTTGATTGATGGAAAACGCGTGCAGCCTGCTCCAATTCGGCAAAGTTGAGGTCAAGGGCGCATACATAAAATCCCGATTCTGCAAATGCGTTTGACATCCACCCGTTGCCCGACCCGACATCCAATATTGACCCCCGGGGATGCTGAGACTCAAGATACCGCAAGAGTCTCCTCAATGATCTTTTACGGACCCGCCACTGCCTCACATGTTGATCATCATGACCGACATCGGGAAGCCGGCGGACATCCTGATCCGAATAGATCCATCCCTCTTCGGTTCTGAGCGAGTGATACATACGTTCGGCCGTGGAACTTCGATCTGGATCTTGCGCACACCACACGCCGCTTCGCCGTAAAAATCCCTTTCCAATAAAATATCTGGTAAGCTGCTCGGAAGAGTTTTGATTCATTGCAGATATCTCATGGTTAAGATATAATGGTCCGCCCATCTATTTAACGGAAAATACTCCGCGAACCGTTCATCCCATTTCGTCAGTACGCGATACAGGAAAGGATGCCGTTCAGGGAACTCTTTGAAGGAGGGAGGCGGTGAAAGAGCTGCCAGACCTCGAAGGCGTACAAGTGAATATCGGCCATCGAATAGCGTTATGACTTCAGCCGGAGAATGATAGTATGATAAAAATCGAAAACCATCGATATGAGCAGGGGTTCCCTTCCGGATAATCCTTCGGAATGCCAATCGAATATTCCCCTTAAACAGTTGTACAATCTCCCACAGACAAATCCGCGGCATAATAACAAGCGTGATCGTTGCACCAGGATTGAGCAACCTGGGAAGTTGCGAGATCACCTCCTGCAAATCCGGGATGCAATTCAATCCGCCGAAGTTTGAAAAGACATGATCAAATCGTTGAAGCGGCAGTGTGTCCAATCGTGTGAAGGAACACCGGACGCACCGGATGCGGTCTTCCAGGTGATCTCGCGCTATTTTTTTCTGCAGTTGCTGCACCATCCCCGGCGCAATATCGATAGCCAGGACGGAATGCCCGCGACGGGCAAAATGCACCGCATCTATGCCGGTTCCCGAGTTCAGTTCTAAAATAGTGCTGAAGGGACGTAAAAACTCTTGTTCATGGCGATAGACCTGTTCCCGCATCCATTTCAAAATCAGATTGGACTCTTCGTCGGAATCGAAATGCTCTGCCTGGGCGGAGAATGCGTTACTCGCCTTTTCCATGTTATTTTCTATGTCTGCCTGCGCATGGATCATGAGAGTTGATGATAGAGAAGCTTGCACCGGTCAATAAGAATTCCCGGTCCATAGTACCACAGGAGAAGCACCTGTCTGACCTGCGTCCATCCAAAAGACGCCTTTCGGCTCGCGAGATTCCAGAGCGTCAATAACCCTTTATGAAATCGGAATACCTTGTGGACATAGCGATGCAGCTGTTTATAATACGCCGGAGAAAATGTTCCGCGGAACATGAGCGCCAGGTCGTCGGAATCGATCCAATTCTGCTTCTCCTTCATATCATTTTTCACTGTTGCAAAGAATTTAGTACCGGGCAATGGATACGAGACGGAAATACCGATATCATCGGGCATCAGATCCTTTACCATACGTATCGTTGCTTGGATATCCTTCTGGTTCTCACCGGGATAACCGAATTGCAGAAAGAAGGATGTTTTAATGCCGTGCCGCTGCAGGAGTTTGCGTGCCTGGTATATTTGAGAAATCCTGGTCCCTTTTTCCATGGCATCCAATATCTTTTGGGATCCTGATTCTGCGCCGACCCAGACATCGATGCATCCCGATCGCGCCAGTGCGTGTACCGTATCGGATTCCAGAAGAAGGTCGACGCGCGACTGGATTTTAAATCGAACGGAAATATTTTCCTTTCCTATCAAATCGGCAAATGTTTGAATCCATCCGGGTTTCAATCCGAATATATCATCGGCAAACCAGATATGGTCCGGTTGGATCGTCTGCTGCAGCATTTTAATCTCTTCGACAACATTCTGCGGAGATCGTGAATTGTAGACCTGACCGTAGATCGGCTTTGCGCACCAGTTGCAATGGAAAGGACATCCGCGGGTGGTCACCATATTTATCGAATAATAGCCGTGGCGATTTTTCCACGCAGTTTTGTACTTCTCAACATCAACCAGATGCCATGCGGGGAACGGAAGTTCGTCAAGATTCTTTAACACTGCTCTTCGCGGCGAATGAAACACCGCCCCGTTTTTCTTGAATGCGACACCCGGGATAACGGTGAAATCACCCGTGCTCTCCCGAAGCACTGTTCGGCACACGTCGCGGAGCGTTGCCTCCCCTTCACCGATAATAATGAGATCGGCACCGTGGTCCAAATACTCCGCGGCATGATCGGCAGCATCAGAACTGTGGACCAGAACAACCGCGCCATACGCTTTTGCGATGGACGTCATCGTAAATGTTGCTTCACGCATCCTGCTGAGGCACATTTTATTGAGGTAATTAAAGTCATCATCATAAAAAACAACGATCGATGGGCGGCACTCTTCAAGCGATGCGCGGATATCGTCTTCATGCCGGGCCAGCATGGTGTCGAACAGGCGCACAGAAAATCCCTCCTGTTCCAAAACACTTGCGGCATACAATGCCCCGAGAGGCGGATACGGCATCATCGCTTTTTCCTGTTTCGGATCAAAAAACATAAAATAGGAATGTGTCAGCAAAACGTCGATCATAATGCTTCTTTCAGTCCGTACGCGTCAAGTCGTTGGTGAAACCCGTCAACGATGCGTGTCTGATGATCGAAGCTCCACACGGAAGAAATATCAGGTGTGCACTGAATGATGGAATTGAATTTGTGTTCATCGAAATCCTTGTATTTCCTTTTCCAGAATTCTTTCGCGGTCAGCATATAGTTTGTATTTATCGCATCGAGTCGGATGATCCCCAGGATCGATTCAAAAATTCTCTGCACGGGCGACCGGGTATTTGAAAGCGGGGCGACTTCTTCCATAAGGGGCTGCCAGTTCGGAAGATATTCATGGATCCAGGCATTTTCCTTCTGGTACTTTAAAAAGAACGGAGTATTCCAGACGGCGATGGATGTCGCAATTTCAACGGCGGTGAAATAATTGTGACGGGGAAAGTGCATGGCTTTTTCTGTGACCATCAGATTGATACAAAAATATTTATGGGAATTGAAAAGGAATATGCGGCGGAATCCTGTCAGGATCATCTTACAGATCCAGAGACGGTTGAGTTCGGCAATTATCATGAAATCGATATCGCTCGTTCGCTCCGCCACATGTTTCGAAAGGGAGCCCGTGACAAAAACTGCTCTGACAAATGGAATCTGTTTCAGAAAGAATGAAACCCAGCGGGCCTGCCGGAGCATCCGCGACGCGCGTCGTTCATTCTCCAGACGGACAGCCACTATTTCGTCCCTACGATTCGAAGAATAGAAATAGCCCCGCGATGAAGAGATGAGTTTATTTTGGAGCATCCGTTGAAGCGTTTCCTCCAATTGAAGATCCGTCGTTGCAACACGGGCAAGGAAAACGTGCAATTGCCTTCTTGTCAGAGGATAGGAAAATACGTCGAAATAGGAAATGGTCTGCAGGATTTCACGTTCAAGGTTGGAATTTCCGGTATCGATACTCATAAGAAGTCTCCCCTTGTAAATGCACGTATTGAAACGCAAGATCCATCTGTCTTCTCTATCGCTCAAGCATCTCTGCTCCTCTATGAACAAAACCTTTCCTATGAGCGGTTCCCTCGTGCGTTGCGCAAGGTCACAATAAGGGTATTGATGAAACGAGAATGCCCATATTCCGGCGGAGCCTGCGCTCGTCGGTGGACAATCATTCTTAACTGCCGGAGGCCTAAGAATGAATCGCGCGACGCGCGATTCAAAATCTCATATTTCATTGTAAAATTAAATTACTGCTTAGTGGACACCCAGGAATGGGTGTCCTCCTAGAGGGCAAGATTCCGCAACTTAGCGATGTTGATTCCGTATAGGTTATGTGAAATTACACACTCTACAGGTAGAAAAGCACGATGGGTGTGTTAGCCTCATGGTTTATGGCTGCGGTCACTCACAGACAGGCGAATGCAGGAAACGCACGTCAGACAACGATACTTCCAGAGTTTTTCCCGGAATGTTCAAATTCGAGGCAGCCTGAAAACGGCGCTCATAGTACTATCACAATAACACCGAGGAAATCATGTCAAAATTAAATGGTACGCGGGTTCTTCATAATATGCGGTTCTCTTTATTAATCGTTTTCTTTTTTTCTGTCATTCATCAAGTCCATGCACAGAATACCAATGAAACAGAAAATGCCGTTGTATCCGACATTGATGGGAACGTCTATCACACGGTGACCATTGGGAATCAAACATGGCTGAAGGAAAATTTACAGGTGACCCACTATAGAAATGGCGATCTTATCCCGAATGTAACAGCCGATACGTTGTGGTCAAAACTGAGGACGGGTGCCTATTGTCATTACAATAATTATGAAAACCTCGTACCGGTGTATGGAAGGTTGTATAACTGGCATGCAGTCAGCGACAGCCGGAATATTGCTCCTGCAGGATGGCATGTACCCTCCAACGAGGAGGTATTCGCGCTGGCAAAATTTCTTGGAGGATATAAAACAGCGGGCGGTAAAATGAAAGAAGCGGATACCACTCATTGGCAAAACCCCAACACTGACGCGGATAACGCCAGCGGCTTTACGGCATTACCGGGCGGAACAAGGTGCGAACTCAATGGTTCATTCGGCGGCTTTGGTTCCTATGCATTATTTTGGACAGGCGCATCAAACGGCGCAGAGTATGCATGGAAATTTTCGCTCGATTTTGATAAGAACATATTGGTTCACAATTATTATTATAAATGGGTCGGTTATTCTGTGAGATGTATTAAAGACAGCGCTCCCTCAAGCAATGAGATTCAAAAATAAGAAGAATTGGTGGGCATTCATTCATGAATGCCGGAGGCCTGAGACTGCATCACGCGACGCGTGATGCAACTTCTAACACTGTTTAAATAAAGTGAGCTAAATAGACACACAGGAATGTGTGTCCTGCGTAGTTTTACTCCGGGATTGTTAGTGGGACGATAGATCCGGTGTATCCCAGGGAATCCAGGGTGCAAGATCGGTCTTGTACAGGCTGGTTGAGATGTTCGTATTCGCGGTGGTGTCACCCAGGAGAAACTTATCCACAAAGGCTTCCACTTCCGGTCTCTGACTGCCCGGGAGCTGGCAGTGCGGATGTCCGCCGACAATGGAAAAACCGAACCTCTCCGGCACTCCAAGAGCTTTCCAGACGTTGTGTGCAGCCTGAGACGCAACATGGCCGGACTCATCTGACAGCCATTCATAATCGGGATTTCCGGTCACAAACAACGCGCGTGGTGCTATCATGGCCATCACTTCGTGCTGATCGAAAGGAAGTTTCGTCACCGCGTTGTTGAACTGAGAAAGCCCACGGTCATACCAGGCCCCACCCTGGGCGTTCCTCAGAATTTCTCTTTTCCCGCTGAGGGTCTCCGTGACGCGCCAGGCTGTGTACCCCCCGCCGCCGGATTCTATCGCAATCGTAAGAGCGATGCGCTCGTCGAACGCTCCGGAATAGAGAGCAATCTTGCCGGCATAAGAGCAGCCGGTCACCGCCAGATGCGAGAGATCGATGTTGGTTTCAGGACACATCTTCAACCCGTCAATAATACGGCTGACGCCCCATGCCCAGGCGATCAATTTGCTCCGTGACGAATCCGGATAAAGTTTGTAAAAGGGACCGTCGCCACGGAGATTCGACCAGGCCTTCGATATTTGCGACTCATTGAATTGGATGCATGCGATCCTGCGGCTTGTGAAGATATCCGTGGGAAGACTGCCCGACCTGCCAAACATCCCCACGCCGATTACTGCCGGAAAGGGGCCTTTCCCATCGGGAAGGGTGATTTTCGAATTCAGAGTGAGAGTATCGTTCCCCACTATGAGCGTCACGGTGAGTACACTATCAGCAGAGAAGCGGGCATGGAGATTGTCCGGAGGAGCGGGCTTGGTCCCAAGTTCATACTGTTGGACCTCAGCGCCAATCTCGGAGCGACGGCACCGCCAATCGTCGCGGCTCGTGAGACGCCCCCGGCTGCTCCCGGCCCATTGAAATGGATCCGGCAAAGAGGCGATGCCCGGCAGCTCGCTCAACGAAGGCAAAGCCGGTTGCGGACAGTCCGCACCTGTATTTTCAACATTATACACCAGGGGCATTTGCTGACCAGATGAATCAACAGCCGCACAGGTGTTCAAGAGAAAAGTTATAAGAATTATATTTGTTTTCATGTTGTCAGTCCACCCTTTTTCTCTTCAAGGAGTTGTGCAATCGAGGTATACAGTACCAATGAATAAATCTACCCCCTAACTCTTCCATTGTCAAGAAAAATAAAATTACAGTATTAGATTATTTTCAGAAATAATTATTCTCATGAAGATTTCCTCCTTGCATCATACAGGGAACTTCTCATAGCCATCCACGATTATTTTTGTTATCTTGATAACAATAACTGATCAGCATTTTTTTTTAGTGAATGACTATGCGAATGATAATATACCGATTGATGCTTCTCTCGATAGGATTACTCCTGGCAAACTCGCGAGCTCTTTCGCAGGATCCAAATTTTTACATTTTCCTGTGCTTCGGACAATCCAACATGGAAGGTAATGCGACGATTGAACAACAGGACCGGACCGTGGACAGCCGTTTCCAGGTTTTAGAAGCCGTCGATTGTTCGAACCTGGGCAGGACCATGGGGAAATGGTATACTGCTGTTCCTCCGTTGTGTCGTTGCTGGAGCGGACTTACCCCCGCCGATTATTTTGGCAGAACGTTGGTTGCAAATCTTCCATCGAACATCAGAGTAGGCGTCGTCAATGTCTCCGTGGCCGGATGCAAAATTGAATTGTTCGACAGGGATAATTTTCAGACGTATGCTGCCACGGCCCCTTCGTGGATGACCAGCATCATAAACGCATATGGCGGAAGCCCCTATGCACGTCTTGTCGAAATGGCAAAAATCGCCCAGCAGGACGGCGTCATCAAGGGTATCTTACTGCATCAGGGAGAATCAAACACCGGCGAAAGCACTTGGCCTTCAAAAGTCAAGGGGGTGTATGATAATCTGATCCATGACCTGGGGCTTCATGCCGATTCGGTGGCTCTGCTGGCTGGTGAAGTCGTGAATGCCGACCAGGGAGGCGCTTGTGCAAGTATGAATTCTATTATCGCAAAATTGCCCCAGACGATCCCCAATTCATACGTCATTTCTTCAGCCGGATGTACGGATACGTCGGACAATCTGCATTTTAATGCGGCAGGATACAGAGAATTCGGAAGGCGGTATGGAGTGAAAATGCTGTCCTTATTAGGAGTCGCGCCTTCAACGGGCGTATTCAATTTTATGGAAGCACCTGCCGGGTATGTCCTGGGACAAAACTATCCCAATCCGTTTAATCCATCAACGACCATTACATTTACTCTTCCTGAAAAATCAATCGTGACGCTGAACGTGTACGATGCGTTAGGGCGTATCGTATCAAGGCTTTATTCAGGAGAATTGTCAGCCGGCACCTATACGCGGCAATGGAATGCTGAAAGATCGCCCAGCGGCTCGTATTTTTATCGGCTCAACGCAAACGCCATTCCGTCTGGACAGGCAGGGTCATTTATACAAACGAAGAAATTAATTCTGCAGAAATAATCTGCAGTCTCTCTTTATATTTCAGTCCGCACAAAATTTTATTTGAATTGACGGGATGAAAGGAACAGCCCGGATACATCATCCGAGCTTTTCCTCAATGAAATCATTTCAGTAAAATCATCGGCCGAGTTTGAACGGCGCCCCCGCTCCGCATTAAAGTGAAGTATATTCCTGAGGCAAATTTTGTCGCGTCCCAAATTTCAGAATATCTTCCCGCGGATTGTCTTTTATTCACGAGTGTGCTAATTTTTTCACCAAGCAGATTATAAATGGTTATTTCAACCGGTCCACTCTTCTGGATACGATATTCAATTGCAGTGCTCGGATTGAAAGGATTTGGATGATTCTGCAAGAGTGAAAATTCCCGAGCTATCTTATCGGAGTTTTTTTTTACATCGGTATTCACCGCCGCGCCTAATAACCTGAGGTCGACTGCCTCGGCGATCATGTGGTGCCCGGTCTCACTTGGATGCAGGTGGTCTCCGGAGTCGTAGAGCGGCAGAAGTCTTGTCGGGTTCGCTGGATTATGGAGTGCCGAATCGAGATCAATGACCCCATCAAAACGTCCGCTGCTCCGAATCCAGGCATTGACGGTCTGCCATGCCGTTTGATGCGCCGGCGAATCGTACGAGGAGCCGCCAAATGGCAGCAACGTCGCTCCATAC
>RPQN01000172.1 GCA_003819715.1 Ignavibacteriota bacterium
ATTGTTGATGAATGGGGAGGATGGTACGAAACCGATCCGGAGGGTCAGGGGCAACTGTACCAGCAAAACACCATGCGCGATGCCATGATTGCAGGCCTGACGCTCAACATCTTCAACAATCATGCAGAGAGAGTGCGAATGGCAAACCTGGCGCAGATGGTGAATGTCCTTCAGGCGGTTATCCTCACCAATCAGGAAAAAATTATTCTTACACCAACCTACCACGTCATGGAAATGTACAAAATCCATCAGGACGCACTTTTAGTGCCCATGCAAGTGCTATCGAACGACTTTGTTATGGGAAACAATCGTATCCCGGCAGTTTCTGCTTCTGCTTCAAAAGATCAGTCAGGGAAGCTTCACATTTCCCTGACAAATATTGATATCGTGAAAGATCAGGAAGTGGAAATTGATTTGAAGGGTTTCAACGCTAAACAAGTAACAGGAAGAATATTAACTTCATCAAAAGTTCAAGATCATAATACCTTCGATCATCCTATAAATGTAGTACCCAAACCCTTCAAAGATGCATCAATCTCCGAAGGAAATTTAAAAGTACACATGCCCCCTCACTCAGTGATTGTTTTGGAATTGGGCTCATAGTTATTTTAAAAAAGAAGATTTAAACGGACAACAAATTATAATGGTAAAGAAACATAAAATAATTATCAAATAATCATGAATTGTAAAATGAAATTGTTTTGGAGCTTATTCTTGTTTGCATTTTCCTGTTGTGCACAGGAAAAAAATAACAATAGAGTATCAAGCGATAGTGTCGCTACGTCTATCTTTTGTTATACTAATCCGATTACAAGGGACACTGCTATCGCTCTGCGTGATCATTGTATTATCAAAGTGGGTCGACAATGGTTTTGTACAGGAACTTCACTTCCGGTATGGACAGGACCGAATCCGGGAGTACGGTTATTGGTTTCAGATGACCTGATTCATTGGCACCACCATTCATGGCTTATTGATGCCAGCATACTGCCTCCTGATTGTCCGTACAACGGCAGATTCTGGGCTCCGGAAATCCATTATATAAAAAATAAATTTTGGCTTACCGTTAACAGCGGAAAAGTGACTGACAAAGATCCGAAAGGCATGAAAACGCACAGCATCTGGTTGTTTTCGTCCGAGGAAGTAACAGGACCCTATAAATTTGTCAATGGGCCTTTAACATCTCAGTATAACAACGACGCCACTTTATTTGAAGACGAAGATGGACAAACCTATCTTTACTGTAGCGGGAATGGACTTTGGCAGGCAAGGATCGACCTGTCCACAGGGACGCTCACCAGTCCTCTTCAAAAATTTCTCGACAAAAGAGAACCAGGTTATCCGGAATGGATGATGGGAGGTATCGAAGGTCCTTTCGTTGTGAAAAGAGATGGTATGTATTTCATGTTTTTTTCAACCTGGACTCGCGGGTACGAAGTTGGCCTTCTAAAATCAAAATCACCACTTGGTTCGTGGACCCTTGCATCGCATGAACCGATCTTCGGTACACGGAAAAAAGAATATCGTCCTGAACTTGCAATCGAAGGTGGATATGCAAATTTGAAATTCCAGGACAGCGAAGATCCATATTGTGAAACCGGACATAATGCTTTATTCAAAGGACCGGATGGTAAGCTGTGGAATGGTTGTCATTACATTATGTACGACAAACGTCCCTATCCGTACTGTCCAGATCTTGAGCCATGGGAAAAGACCCCTCAGCTGGGAATTGAGCCGGTATACTATAAGAATGAAATGTTTTATATCAAGGGCCCAACATGGACAAAACAATTCCTGGAATATTGAATCAGAATAAAGGGCATTGCCTAGGCCGATAAATAACTAATAGATTTCAAATATGCTATTAATAATAGTTTGAAATCAATTATGGAGCCGATCCATTTTAATGGAAGTTGAATACGTTGGATTGCTTTTTGAATATCAAATAAAATGAAAAACATTTAAGGAGCTGACACATGAATCGTCGACCCGTTTTTTTGTTAATAGCCATCCTCATATCAGGCGGAATTTGTTTCGCTCAAACGAATCAGCCTGCAGTTGTAGAGGACTTCAAACCGTCGTCAGTCAATCAACCTGATAAACAATATCCTCAGGTCAATTCTGAAGGCCGTGTTCGTGTATGCATTTCGGCGCCGCAGGCCCTGAGAGTCCAGTTCGATATCGGTGCTGTTAAATATGACCTGACAAAAGATGATAAAGGAGTATGGATTGGAGAATGTGCTCCTCAGGATGAAGGGTTCCACTATTACCAGCTCTGGATTGACGGGGCTGCAGTTCCAGATCCCAATAGTTTATACTTCTATGGCGCCAGCCGTTGGGGCAGCGGTATTGAAATCCCGGCAAAAGATCAGGACTTCTATACACTCAAGAATGTCCCGCACGGTCAGGTACGCGAACAGATCTATTTTTCTAAAAGCAACAACACGTCGCGTCGTTGTTTCGTCTACACCCCTCCCGATTATGATAACGATCTCAAGAAACGCTATCCTGTACTCTATCTTCAACATGGCGGCGGCGAGAATGAGACCGGCTGGTCCAATCAAGGGAAGGCCAATCTTATTATGGATAACCTGATTGCCGAGGGCAAGGCCAAGCCCTTTATTATCGTGATGGATAACGGAACATGGCGGATGCCCGAACAAGCACGTCCCTCGCGACAAGGCGAGCGTCCCGCTGGAAATTGGCCTCCATCGGGCTGGGCCGATGGCTTCAAAAAGACATTGCTGGAAGACATCATTCCGATGATCGATGACAACTATCGTACTCTTGCCGATCCATCTCACCGGGCGATGGCCGGCCTTTCCATGGGCGGTATGCAGACGCGTGTGATTACACTTGCCAGTCCCGATAAATTTTCCTATGTCGGTATCTTCAGCGGCGGCAGTATCAGCATGGAAGATGTCAGGACTGCTCCCGGGTTCAAAGAAAAAGTCAAGCTTGTATTCGTGAGCTATGGCAGTCGTGAACTGGAAAACCGCGGCAGCGGACGCGGCCCGTTTGGCGGCGACCCCAAAGCTGCTGCCGATTCACTCCAAACAGCCGGAATGAACACACATTTTTATGTCTCTCCGCTCACAGCCCACGAGTGGCAGAGCTGGAGACGGAGCTTGCATGAATTTGCCCCATTATTATTCAAAGACTAAAGGAGAAGAGAAATGAAACAGCATTTCATTGACCTGGCAATACTCTTTACTTTCTTAGGATCGGTTTGTTTCTCGCAAACGGAACAGCCGGCAATGTTAGAAGACTTCAAACCCTCCACGCTCAATCAACCGGGTCAGCAGTACCCCCAGGTTAATTCACAAGGATATGCGAGGTTCCGGATTGTTGCGCCGAAAGCCCAGAGTGTGAGCGTAAGTCTGGGACTCGGCGGACGCGGAGGCACTGTCCTGACGCGAGCTGCAGACAGTACCTGGGTCGGTACGACAACAGGACCACTGGATAAGGGTTTTCACTATTACCATCTGACGATCGATGGAGGAATATTTAACGACCCCGGCACGTTGAACTTCTATGGTTCTACACGCTGGGAAAGCGGTATAGAAATTCCTGCGCCGGATGAAGAGTTCTACGCCCTGAAGAACATTCCACACGGCAACGTGCAGCAGATTCTCTTCCCATCGAAAAGCACGAATACGTCACGCAGAGCGTTTGTGTATACTCCGCCTGATTACGATAAAGGCCATGCGAGACGCTATCCGGTGCTGTATTTGCAGCATGGCTGGGGCGAAGATGAAACTGCCTGGAGCAACCAGGGCCGCGCCAATCTGATTATGGATAATCTCATCGCTGGAGGCAAGATCAAACCTTTCCTCATCGTGATGACGTACGGTATGACGAATGAAATCAAGTTCGGCGGCCTCAGAAATTTCGATATCAAACCGTTCCAGACAGTGCTCGTTGACGAGTTGATCCCCTACATCGATGCCCATTTCCGTACGCTCTCCGATCAACCTCATCGTGCAATGGCAGGTCTTTCCATGGGCGGTATGGAAACCAAGTCGATTACCACGGCCAACCTGGATAAGTTTTCACACATCGGCCTCTTCAGCGGCGGAACGTTCTCCATGGATGATGTGAACAAGACTCCGGGATTCAAAAAGAAGGTAAAGCTTGTCTTCGTGAGTTTTGGCAGCCGCGAACTCGAGGGCAACCGCGGCGGCAGGGGCTTTTGGGGCGGTGACCCAAAGGTGAATGCCGATAGTCTGAAACAAGCCGGAATAAACAGCGTCTTTTACGTCTCTCCGGAAACGGCGCACGAATTTTTGAGCTGGCGTCGAAGCCTGCGCGAATTTGCTCCATTGCTTTTTAAGAATTAATTCTCTCATGCCTATGAAAACAATACCTGCTTGTGTTATACTTATGCTTATACTTTCCTGTTCCGTTACAGCGCAAGAAAGTATAAATTTATATCCGGGAGCGATTCCTAATTCAAAGCCATCCGATATTCAAGAGACAGGGGGCCCGCGAATGTTTTCTGGAGTGACAAAGCCCACACTGGAACTTTATTTTCCAGAAATAAACAAATCAAATGGTGCAGCAGTAATTATTTGTCCGGGTGGCGGCTATAGTGTCGTTGTCTATCAAGCAGAAGGAATAAAAACCGCTCTAGAATTTGCCAGGAATGGAGTTGCTGCATTTGTGCTTAAATACCGCTTGCCGGATGATTCAACGATGCAGGATAAAAAAATAGGTCCTCTTCAGGATGCCGAGCAAGCAGTAAAGATAGTGAGGGAAAATGCACAGCACTGGGGAATTGACCCGAATAAAATAGGAATAATGGGATTTTCTGCAGGAGGGCATTTAGCATCGACGGAAGCAACTCACTGGAAGGAACCATTAATTGAAAACGACAAAAGAACAAGTCTACGTCCCGACTACCAGATTTTAATTTATCCCGTCATCAGCATGCAAGATAAACTAACTCATGCCGGTTCAAGGTCCAGATTATTGGGCAAAAATCCGACTCAGGAAGTCATGGACCATTTCTCAAACGAATTGCAAGTGGATGAAAAAACCCCGCCTGCGTATATAACTCATGCAGGAGACGATAAAGTGGTTGATGTGGATAATAGCATAGTTTATTATGAGAAATTAAGACAACACCATGTGCCTGCTGAATTGCATATTTATCCGAAAGGAAATCATGGCTTTGTTCTGTCTCAACCAACTGAAGAATGGATGATGCCTCTATTCAAATGGATGAAAAAT
Organism: Ignavibacteriota bacterium; assembly: GCA_003819715.1. Taxonomy (GTDB): domain Bacteria; phylum Bacteroidota; class Ignavibacteria; order UBA10030; family UBA10030; genus Fen-1298. Next base: position 5,233 of record RPQN01000172.1, read on the forward strand.
TCTAAATGGATGAACGATTAATAGACAGCCGGATTATTGTGAATCGAATCAAAAATGGTCGAAGTCATTATTGCTAAGGTATTGAATGAGAGATCAATATGAAGAATATCCGAATAAACAAAACGAACGGGACACTATGAAAAAGTTAATTTATTCGATTCTTGCGCTGCTCGTGTTTAGTTCTCCTGCTCATTCACAAAACATTGTGCGGCATGCACCAATTGGGTTTGACTCACTTCGTACTGGCATTGCACATGGACGGATCGATTCCATCATCTATGTCTCAAACACCGTCGGTACAAACCGCAAAGCCCTTATATATACGCCGCCGGGATATTCAAAAGACAGGAAATACCCGGTTCTGTATCTCTTGCACGGCATCGGCGGCGATGAAAAAGAATGGCTTAACGGCGGACAGCCGCAGGTGATACTGGATAATCTCTACGCTGAAAATAAAATTGAACCGATGATCGTTGTGATGCCAAACGGCAGGGCCATGAAAGATGACCGTGCGGCAGGAAATATTTTTGACAGCATCAAGGTGCAGGCATTTTCCACGTTCGAAAAAGATTTGCTGAATGATCTGATCCCGTTCATCGAAAAGACTTTCCCGGTATACCATGAGAGAGAACATAGGGCAATCGCGGGGTTGTCAATGGGAGGCGGTCAGTCGCTGAACATCGGTTTGGGCAATTTGGATACGTTTGCATGGATAGGCGGATTTTCATCCGCGCCAAATACTAAAAAACCTGAAGTATTAGTCCCTTATCCGGATGAGACGAAGAAGAAACTGAAATTGCTCTGGATCTCATGCGGTGACAATGACGGCTTGATCACCTTCAGCCAACGGACGCATGAATATCTGCAGGCTTATGATGTTCCCCATATCTATTATATCCAACCGGGCGTACACGACTTCAAGGTATGGAAGAATTCACTCTCCATGTTCTCGCAGCTTATTTTTAAACCGGTTGACATCTCAACATTCGCTCTCTATACGCTTCTTGGCACACCGGCACCAACGAATGTCCGAAGAGCAAAATATCCGCAGATTTTACCTGACAATCGCGCATTGTTTCTCATGAAAGCACCGGACGCACAAAACGTTCAACTCGATTTGGTGAGAAAATACGATATGGTAAAAGACACCGGCGGATACTGGGGCATAACGACCGATCCATTGAGCGAAGGATTTCATTATTATTCCCTGCTCATTGATGGTGTCGCAATTGCTGATCCGGCGAGCGAAACTTTTTATGGCATGGGTCGAATGGCAAGCGGTATTGAAATACCGATGAAAGGAATCAACACCTATGCTCTCAATGATGTGCCGCATGGGGATGTCAGAATAAAACGATATTACTCGACCGTCTTTAATAAATGGCGGCAATTTTATATTTATACACCTCCTGCATATGATATCACGGTGAATGATAAATATCCCGTGCTCTATATCCTGCATGGCGGCGGGGAAGATGAAAGGGGATGGGCGACCCAGGGAAAAACAGATTTGATTCTCGATAACCTTATTGCCGAAAAAAAGGCAAAACCGATGCTTGTCGTGATGCCGGATGGAAACGTTGATGCGCCCGGGTTCGGCGAAATGAGTCTGAAAATGTTTGAAGCGGATTTGAAGCAGTGTATCATCCCCTTCGTAGAAAAAAACTATCGGGCAGAGAGCGATTCAAAGAGCCGCGCTCTTGCGGGGTTATCGATGGGCGGAATACAAACTCTGTATGCGGGAATCAATAATACAAATCTGTTTTCGTATCTGGGAGTATTTAGTTCCGGATGGATACTGCCAATGCAGAGCAAACTTGCGGATGCGCAGTATGAGTATATGCAAAAAAATATTGATAAGATTAAAAACAATTTAAGACTTTTGTGGATCGGCATTGGAGGCAAGGAAGATATCGCCTATAAGAACTGTCAAACGATGCGCATGAAGCTTGATGAGATGAAGGTGAGGTATGAATATGATGACTACCCCGGCGGACATACATGGCCCGTGTGGAGACATGCTCTCTCTAAACTAGCGCCGCTGTTGTTTCAATGATTCCTCGAGGAGATATCATGAGACATCAAAGAGCCACAGGAGTGCGTGGATTGAACATTTGAGATATGAGAGGATTACTAAAATTATGAGATACTTTCAATTGCTGCCTGTCCTCGTTGCAGTGAGCATCCATGGTGAAGCGCTCTGTGGGGAACGCTCTACGTTAAAAAGTCCGAATGGCAAGATCTCTATTGACGTTCGGCTTACAATGAACGGAGAAGCTTTTTATTCCGTCTCTCATTCGGGATCAATAATTCTCAAGCAATCAAAATTAGGAATGATAAGAAGTGATGATGATTTTTCGACCAATCTTACTCTTGATTCGGTTTCTGATGTGAAAGTTGTTACGGACAAATATACACTTCTGCATGGGAAACGATTGAAATGTGATTACACGGGAAACAAACGGGTGTTTTATCTGAAGAATCCCAATTCAAAAATTATAGAAATCATTTTCCAGGTATCGAACGATGGTGTTGCATTCAGGTATCATTTTCCGGAGAAAACGGATACAACGTTAAGAATATTCAAAGAAGCAACAACCTACCACTTTGATGTTTCCACAAGAGCGTTTCTGCAGCCGTGTCCGGATGCACGAACGGGATGGTGTTACTCCCAGCCGTCATACGAGGAATACTATACTATGGATATACCCGTCGGCACAATTTCGCCCAATCAGGCAGGATGGGTGATGCCGGCACTGTTTACTCAGGGTCATTACTGGGTGAGTATTACAGAAGCTGCTGTTGATACGAATTATTGCGGATCGCGATTAAGTCAGTTTTCTCCCGATGGCGAATATTCAATACAATTTCCCGAGCCTCAGGAATGCAGATCGAACGAACCTGTTTTACCGGAATCTCTGTTGCCGTGGTATACACCCTGGCGAGTCATTGCAATAGTTGACAACCTTGCCGGTCTCGTTGAATCGACATTGGAAACTGATTTAGCCGCTCCCCAAAGATATGATGTCTCTCCGTGGCTTAAGCCCGGTATTGCATCCTGGAGCTGGGTGATTCTTAAAGATGAGGCGACTGTCTATGATGTTCAGCACCAGTTTATCGATTTTGCATCGAGCATGAACTGGAGATACTGTCTCGTCGATGCGTTATGGGATAAGCAAATTGGGTATGAGAAGATTAAACAACTCGCAGATTACGCTAAAACAAAAAATGTAAATATTTTATTATGGTATAATTCGGCTGGCGATTGGAATACAACGACTATGACGCCGCGCGACAAGCTGTTAACCGCCGACTCTCGACACGCCGAGTTTCAGAATTTGAGAGATATGGGGATTGGGGGTATTAAGGTAGATTTTTTTGGCGGCGACGGTCAGTCTATGATGAAATATTATATAGACATATTAAAAGATGCCGCAACATATAATCTCGCTGTGAATTTCCATGGTGCAACGTTCCCGAGAGGGTGGTATAGAACTTATCCCAATTTATTGAGTATGGAAGCAATTCGAGGTGAAGAATA
>RPQN01000173.1 GCA_003819715.1 Ignavibacteriota bacterium
GGTCAGTTTCGGTTCTCTGCAGCAAATGATAAAAGCAAATGCCGGGAAAGAAATAGTGCTTTCATGGATTCACGGCGACAGAAGGATGAGCGCACGCGTTACCCCTTCCGCCGAAGGGCGCATCGGCATTGCACACGAGGCGGCCTACCGGGGTCCTGTTCTTCACCAGCAGTATTCCCTGATTGAAGCGTTTCCCGTCGGAGTCAAGGAATTAAAAACGACGAGTGTTCTCTTCCTCTCCAATCTCTATCAAATCGCAACGGGAAAAGCTTCACTGAGTAAATCGATGGGCGGGCCGATTAAAATAGCCCAGCTCGCAAAGCGTTCTGCCGATAACGGCATCCTGGAGTTCTTCGGATTCATCAGTTTATTAAGTATCAGTCTGGCCCTATTGAATATTCTTCCTTTTCCTGCGCTCGACGGCGGGCATCTTCTCTTTCTTGTTTATGAGGGAATATTTAGACGGGAAATTCCCAGAAAAGTAAAAATCGCCCTTCAGCAGGCAGGGTTTATCTTGCTGCTTGTATTTTCGGCCTTCGTTCTTTATAATGATGTCGTAAATTTCTAGATCCTGGTTGTGTGATATACGTCAACTTTTATTGTTGCTCCAACGGCTATCATTAAGCATAAAAACTAACAACACCAAGGAGTTTCCCGCCATGAACCCGTCCATGAAAAGGAGTGCACCATTCGGCATCATTCTTCTTGCAGTTGTCTTCAGCTGGCTTCCTGCTCAAGCTCAAAACAGTCCCGTGAAAGCTGATCTTGTATTTCAGATGTACGATGTTGTTTATCTCACCGATTTTGTCGACATCAAAAGTCAGCAGCTGAATCCGAATATTTCCGGGATCTATCTTACCATTTCCTCATCGGATGCAACACTCAAGGAAAAATGGGTGTGTGTGTATGTGGAATTGCATGTGCAGCTTCGCGGGGAATCCGATCAGGAACTGATGCATGCCTTTACGAATAACTTTGATATGATGAAATTCCCTGTCCTGGCAGCAAATAATTTTTCAAATAGCGGCAGCGGACCGGTTTCTCTCAGGGACGGAGCAGGAAATTACTGGGAAAATTCCTCGCTGCGCCAGCGATTGGAGGACATGGCAACAAAAAATCCGACCGCGCCTCCGGGCAAATATACCATTAGGATGGAAGTACGGGAAGCCACATCAACCAATCCCAACGATAAAAAAGTCCCGTCCAATGCTCAGGTGTTAGGCGGAGACGCAAAAACCGTGACGGTCCAGTATTCCACAGCGGACGAAGTGTTTGTTGAAATTAACGACCCGAAAAACGGGAGTTTTTTCAGCAATCTCGCTCCGACATTCAGCTGGACCTCCAGCGCCCCGGTGAAGCTTTCGGTCTATGAAGCATTGACCAATCACCGCTCTGCGCAGGATGCGTTAACGGGAGGAAGTCCCTGTCTGGTCAGGAAATCGTATGGTGATAATCCGGATTTCACAGGAACCTCGCTGACCTATCCGGGGAATGCAGAACGGAAACTGGAACAGAATAAAGCGTACGTGCTCCAAGTGGAAGGACGGGTTGCCACAAACCGCGGGGATGTGATGCGTCAGAGCCTTCCCGTGGTCTTCCGGGTTACCGATGATAAAGTCGGACAGATGCTGGACAACTTCTTAAATTCGTTCAGCGGTTCCGCTTCGGCAACCTACGCAACGCTCCGGGCGGACCCGAACAACTGGGTCGCCTGGTCGCCGTATGGCAACACGACATTGGATGGCAGTACATTGACCGATGTTGATTTGCAAAACCTTATCAATGACCTGGCAAAAAACAGCGACCTCAAAATTCAACTTGGTGTAGAAAACCAATAAACGCTAAGGGAGAGAGCCATGACCAAGAAAATTGTAACGATTTGTGTGTTGGTGCTCCTTGGTGTCCTTTCGCTGGGGCAAAAAACACAACAGGACAAAAAAGATATTTCCGCATATATCGTGAAAGTGATCCGTGATGTCAATATGAAATCCCCGACCACCGGGTGGCAGAAAGCGGTGCCCCTGAGCAAATTGAAATCGGGTTATGAAGTGCAGACCGATAAGGGATCGCTTGCAATGATTCTGTTCGCGGATCAATCAAAATTGATTCTCCGTGAAAAGTCCACTGTGACCATCCGCGGTGAAGTGCAGGGAAAAGAAATACTCAGCCGCAGCGTTCATATGGACCGCGGCAATATGATATTCAACGTGAAGAAAGCGGAGACCGAGCAGTTCCGGTTTTCGTCGCCGATCTCCGTTGCATCCATTCGCGGCACGGAAGGCGGATATAACACCGGAGGCAGCGCCGACTTTTTTACCATTTCCAGCGGCTTGGCAGAGTTTACCAATTCGATCTCCGGCCGTTCCACCATGGTCAGCACAGGAAATACCGGAATTGCCGACAGTTCAGGCGGCATGAATATCCGCAAAGCGAACAAAAAGGAACTTGATAATATTGAAAACGGATCCAAGGAAGGCGGAGACCAGGGTCACTCCGCTGGAAGCGCAAGAAATGTGACCGTCTCCGGGACGATCGGATTTGATCCTTCACCGTCTGTCGGCAATGCCACCACTGCCAAGCTGGATTTGAGCCCGACCGATACCGTCATTTCCCGCGTCGCCTTCTTTTACCGGACGAAAGGCACCACGCAGTTCACACAAGCGGACATGTCGTTGGATGGAAAAATTGCATCGGTAGAAGTCCCCGGTGCAAAAATTCAAAGTCCGGGGTTGGAATATTATTTTGCAATCAGTATCGGGAACCATACTCTGAATCTTCCCTCAGGCGGATCAGGCGCTCCCGGTTCCGTCAATGTCTCCAAAGCGGTAACCTCCTCCACCAGCGGGCTTGTGACCATTACAGCAACGCCGGTCTTTAATCCTTCACCGGTCCGATCGTTCACGAATATTCAATCGTCGCTCGATCTCTCTTCGGTGACGGCAACGCTGAGCGGCGTAACACTGAGGTATCGGCGCAGCGGCGATGCCGTCTTCAAATCGTTGGCCTTGACGCTTTCCAATAAGATTGCGAACGGGACGGTGCCCGGAATTGACGTCCGCGCTCCGGAACTTGAATATTATTTCGAAATCAAGCTTGCAGATTCTTTGAATGCCGAAATCCTGCTTCCGGGCGACGGTGCATCGAATCCCATGAAAATAACGGTTCCCCCGCTGACAAGAATCGCTCCTGAATTCGGATTATTGAAGTCAAAGAATGTTGGATCGGTCCGTGTGGACTTTTCTTCACTGCAGGCAAACGTCACTGCGGTCAGTCTTTTCTATCGCAAGCAGAATGACCAGACGTTCACGGAATTGATCCTTACTCCATCCGGCCAGGTTGCGTCAGGTCAACTCGCGGCAGAGAAAGTGCGATTCCCGAAATTGGAATATTATACCTCCATCCGATTGGATGACGGATCGACCATCTTCATTCCGGAAGACGGCGCATCAAATCCCGAGGCGACGGCCGTGCAGGCTATTCAGCGCGAACTCCGTATTCCAGGCCAGACCGGATCGCTCCAGAAAAAAGTTCTCGTACTCAAATGGAGCGAATAAGCTGGTCCGGATAATGCAGGGTCTTGCATCATATTAGAGCTTTTAATATCTTAGACGGCGGGCGTGAACAACACCCGCCGTTTTTTTTCCTTAAAATCACCGCCAACCATCACGTGACGTTCATCATGAGGGGATTCATATGAAACGTATCCACCATGTGGCTGTTTTATCGTCCATCCTTCTCACTTCGCTCTTCTGTTCTCTCACCTTCGGTCAGGTGAGTAAATATGTTATGGAAGTGAAAGTACCGCCGGCGAGCGAACAGACGCCGCTCTCGATCAGTGTTGAGATTGCCCAGAATATCCAGGTCCAGCGGGTTCTGCTTGAATACCGTCAATTCGGCGAGACGGAATATAAAGAACTCGAGATGCTGCTTTCCGGCCGCACGGCTGTTGCCACAATCCCCGGCAAAACAGTCACACCGCCGTATGTTGAATATTTTATCAAGTTTCAACTTGCCGGAAATGAGGAAACGACCTTCCCGTTGGAAAATCCGGAAGTGAATCCCATCAAGATTGCTGTAAAAGGAGTGGATCCGAAAGATGCCGAGATCAGCTTTCTCAGTCCGGAACCAGGTGAAACACTGTCCGCAGAAGATCTGGCCGTGGCAGTCTCACTCATGTTTGCTTCTGATGCAGTGGATAAACAACGGACGCGGATTTACCTCGATGGCAGTGACGTGACCAAAGAAGCGCTGCTGTCCGACGATGTGGTCCTTTACAGTCCGAAAAATTTTAACAAACCGCTCAGCCTGGGAGAGCATTCAATCAAAATTGAACTGGTTGATACCAAGGGGCGGATCTACCATACCAAACAGATGGCCTTTAACCTTTCCACCGCAGCAGCGATCGAAGAAGAGAAAAGTTCTTTGCAGTATATGGGAAATGCCCAGGTCGAACTGCGGAATGAAAAAGTGGATGTGACCAATACCGCCTACCAGCGTGCAGATGTCCGGTTCAATGGCACGTATAAATTTCTCGCGTTCGGGTACGATATGCACCTCACGAATGAAAATACGCCCGAACGCCAGCCGCAAAACCGATTCCTGGCAACTGTTCAGGCGGAAGATTACGCCAAAGTACAGATTGGCGATGCCTATCCGTCATTCCCGTCGCTGTTCATCAGCGGCAAGCGCGTGCGGGGCGTGACCGGTGCATTGACCCTCGGATTTTTCAATGTGGATGTTTCCTACGGCCAGACCGAGCGCTTTATTGAAGGAGTAACGAAGGGGCTGACGGCATATAAAGACTCATCTGCTGCCGCACAGGACGACCGGGATAAAAAATATGTTCGAACCGATACCTCTGTCTGGTACATGCCCTACGACCGCGGGACGTACAGCCGCAAATTCCTCGCTGTCCGTCCGAGTTTTGGCAGCGGGGAAAATTTCCAATGGGGATTCAGTTATATCCGGGCGACGGACGACACCAATTCCATTCAGTACGGCAACTATCCGGCAGATAATTTCGTCGCAGGGACCGATCTCCTTATCGCACTGGATAATCAGAGGTTCAAGTGGATCACCCAGGTTGCATTCAGCCTGGAGAACACGAATATTCTCGGTGGAAATTATTCCGATCAGGATTTTAAGGATTATAAATTAGCAAATGCAAAAACTGCCGCCGATTCGGCGCAGGGATTACAGGATGCACAGGACCTGATCGATCTTGCAAAATTAGGGCGTAATTTCCTTGTCGTGAATCCGAATATGTCGCCTCTCAATCCGACCGAGGGATTTCCATCGCTCGCATTTGAATCGGAATTGACGCTGAATTATTTTAATAACTATGTGCGTGCCGTGGTGTTCCGGCGCGGCAAGAATTACAAGTCCTACGGCAATGAATTTGTCCAGACCGATATCGCCGGCGTCAACCTGTCTGATCGGATCCGTCTGTTCAATAATAAAGTCATGACGAGCCTCTCGTACGAATCCAAATGGAACAACCTCGCGCATGACAACAGCAAACCGATTACCACCTTTAACACCTTCAACGGTTCGGTGACCGCGTATCCCGGCGTCAGTCTGCCGACCATCACCGTCGGGTACGGGTTCAACACGAGAAAGAATCCCATTGACCTGTCCATGTATTATTCGGGAAACAAGCCGGTGATCATCGACGTCGATACCATCGGCTTATCGTCAATTATTAACAAGTATTCTGTTGTGCCATCGAGCGATGGGACTAACACCGCCGACGAGGTGACCAATCGTGTGTTTGTTGCAACTAATTACGACTTCATTTTTGGCGCCCGTCATTCAGTCTCGGCAACGCTCAGCCTCGCCAATAAAAAGGACAATACTTTTTATAAACGTGATCAGGACAACCTCAACGTGTCGACGGCACTGACCACCACCTATCGGATTCCGTTACAAACCACACTCTCGTTCATCGTCAGTCATAATGCGACGTATGCGGCGCTCCAGGATTCGGTGAGGGGATATTTACCTACCACGCAAAAGGGAACATTTGACTATCAGACGATCTCATTCAATGCACGGTACCGATTCTTGAATGACCGGCTCAGTGTGCTGGCAACGCTGGCTCCATCGTTCGGCGACTTTAAACGATTTATGATACAGACCGGGTTCGATTTTCAGGTGATGGAAAACCATTATCTTGTCGGCGAACTTGATGTCATTCAAAATCCCGGCAAAGAAAACGATGTGATTGCAAGCATGATGTATCGGTTGAATTTCTAATGGTTTCAGCCATCTCGTGTTAACTCCCGCTTCCGGCTGCGATCTCACGGAAGCGGGAGTATTCCTCCCTCCACCTCAAAAGGAATCAGTATATGACTTCCTACGAATTCAAAAGAAAAATATTGCCGGTACTGGTGAAGCTGTCCATTGGACTGGGTATCGGAATCTTTGTCGTTATCATCGGACAGGGATGGCTCTTCGAACTGACGTTCCTGAAGAATATCGATTTATTGACGATTGATCTTCGTTACCAAAGCAAATATGAACGGACGGAGCAGACACGCGACCTCGTCAAAGATGGCGACGTTGTCATCGTCGGCATTTCAGACGACGACCTGAAGGCATTTATCGAACCATTTCCTTTTCCCCGCTCCTACTATGCACACATCATTAAAAATTTAAATGACGCCGGCGCCCGGGTCATCGTCTTTGATATGACATGGGAATCCCAGGGTAAAACTCTTCAGGGGGACAGCCTCCTGCGCGATGCTCTTCTGAAGTACGATAATGTCGTCATCGCTGCAAAAGTTCAAACAGAGTCCTCCAACGATAAAGCCATCGTGCAGTATCGGGAACCGACCTATAACAATATCTTTTTCGGGGTCGATAAAAATATCGGGGTCGTCAATATTTATAAGGACCGGGACGATGTGTGCCGCTCCTATTTTCCGATGCTCGACGTACAAGGATTTCTCACTCCATCGCTCGGATTTGCGGCGCTCAATCAATATTTCAATTTGCCGCCGTTAAATACCGTAAAAGAAAAGAATAACCTGTTTTATTTGACGAGAGATTCCGCCCGTACGAGCAAAATCATTAGAACGATTCCCCAGAGTGATGGTTCTTCAATTTTATTAAACTATTACGGGCCGGACCGGACGTTCCGCTATGTCCCGTTCTCGCAGGTGATCGACGATTCGTCCTTTGAAACGAAGGATGAATTTGACATACGGGAATTAGGCGAACAGATCAACGCCTTCGATACCACCATGATGAAGCTGTTTAAGAATAAGATCGTTATTATCGGATCGGTGATGGCGGAAGAGCGTGATTATCACAACGTCCCGTTATACAAAGAGGAAGGCGGAAAAAAGAACTACGCGATGAATGGAGTGGAAATCCATGCAACCGCCATACAAAACGTCATTGACAGCAATTTCATTACGACCGCCGATAAGAATATAGAAACTCTGGTGGTCCTCCTGCTCGCGCTCCTGTGTTTTTATGGATTGCTGGCGCTGAAGCAGGTTCATCTGCGCCATGTGTGGCTGCTGGAAATCGGCGCCTTTTTCTTAACGGTTATACTCGTGGGCGCGGTGTTCGAAGTGTCCATCATCGTCTTCAGCACGGACAATATCCTGATGAATGTCGTGAACCCGAGCCTGGCAATTGTGTTCGCCTATTTCGGAACAGCGGTCTACCAGTATTTGACCGAACGGCAGCAAAAAGCGGTTATTAAAAATATGTTCGGCCATTATATCAATCCCGCCGTGGTCAATGAACTGGTTTCCAATCCGGAAAAGGCAAAACTCGGCGGCGACCGCCGTGAACTGACCGTCTTCTTTTCTGACATCGCGAACTTCACCGGGATCTCCGAACAATATCATGCCAAACCCGAAGGACTGGTGGCGCTGCTGAATGAATTCCTGGATGAGATGACGCGGGTGGTGCTCAAATACGAAGGAACACTTGATAAGTATGAGGGCGATGCGATCATGGCATTCTGGGGCGCGCCGCTCCCGCAGAAAGATCACGCACTCCGCACATGCCTTGCCGCATTGGAGATGCAAAAACGCCTCGTCATGCTCAGGCCGAAGTGGGTGAAGGAAGGGAAACCTCCGCTCACCGTTCGAATGGGAATCAACACCGGTATCGTGATTGTCGGAAATATGGGCGGCAAGGACAGGTTTGATTATACCGTCATCGGCGACAGCGTGAATCTTGCCTCGAGGCTCGAAAGCGCAAACAAACAATATCAATCGAACATTATGATCAGCGATTTTACTTATACGCATGTGAAAGGCAAAGTGATCGTACGGGAGCTCGATTTGATTCAGGTGAAAGGCAAAACTGAACCGGTGAAGGTGTACGAACTCCTCGGGACAACGGATATGGAATTGACCGAGAATCAAAAACAGGCGCTCGAGATGTATCACGAAGGATTGAAACTCTACCGGTCCAGGAAATGGGAGGAAGCGATAGCTTATTTGCAGCAGGCGTATTCATTGGACGAATCCTGCTATGTCGCGCAGATCTATACGGAGCGTGCAAGCCTCTATCAAATCACTCCGCCGCCTCCTGAATGGAACGGTGTTTTCATCATGACGACAAAATAACCAGTTGAATCTGTAAGCGGTTGAATAAAAGCCCGGTTCTCTGTATGAAACGGGCTTTTTGTTTTTACATTTTTCCAGCCCACCCGCCTGGAATATGAAAC
>RPQN01000174.1 GCA_003819715.1 Ignavibacteriota bacterium
AGCTGGATACCCTTTCCCTGCAGAAGGATATTGATACCGTGTTGACCATTGTCAACAACGGCAGCGGGTCTGACACGATCACGGTCGTACCTGCCTACGGGATCATTGCAGATACGAGCATCACCATCACCCCATCGAAATGTTATGCGGCGCCGCAAAGCACCAATATGGTGCGTATCCAGATCCGGACTTCAGGACTCAGGTCGAAAACGTACTTTAAATATTTCACGGTCAGTTCAAAGTTTTTTGAAAATATCGTTGGCTTCCAGAAGCAGATCCGTTTCACGCTCGCACAGCTGACGGGTTTTCAGGAACCCGGGGGGAACGCTCCGCGGGCGAGCTCGCTCGGACAAAATTATCCCAATCCGTTTAATCCGACGACCGCCATCAAGTACCAGCTGCCGGAAAAAAGTCTGGTCGATTTAAAAGTGTTCAATCTTCTGGGAAAAGAAATGACCACACTGGTTCATGGAGAGCGGCCTGCCGGCGTGCACGAAGTCATATTCGACGCATCAAATTATGCCAGCGGCATTTATTTTTATAGAATGATCGCCGGAAACTTTATGCAAACGAAAAGACTGATGCTTGTAAAATAAGCCGGTACAAAATGAAGGCCCCTGAACTTTCGATCATCATACTCAAACGCTCATGGAGAGACGCTCTTGTCATGAACGGTCGAAGGTGGTGGTTCGTTTAACAAAATTCAGGAGTGGTATTTTTCCGGGCTTCGAATAAAATTGCGATATATACGGCCTGGGCATATTGTGGCAGCGCTTCTCTGCCGTTGAGAGGGATACTGGTAATAACGGCAGCATCGGCATTCTCTGTCTGTGTTACTATGGTTTTTTATTTGAAAAAGAAATTCGAAGCATCAAGGTTAAAAAACTGGCGAATTCTCGTTCTTTTCGCCAGTACCTCTTCTCCGCTCCCATAAAAAAATGGTTCGAATACCGGCAGTCCGCTTTTAACCGGTCGAGGTTCCCGGGCCATTTTACTTTATTACACTACATCAATTTACTATAAAAAGGAGTGAACCTATGTACAGATATTTTCATTCGACCATTGCTCTTACCGTTCTGATTGTCGCCCTTTCAGGATTCACATCAGACACCGCTCTGGCCGCCGAGCACATGAATCATGTGCAATCCCTCTCCAATCAATTTCTCTGGGAATTTAAAACCAACGGAATCATCTATGCAACACCGTTGATCCATAACGGCGTGGTCTATATTGGAAGTTTAGACAGTTGTTTCTACGCCCTCAATGCAACGACCGGCGAGGAACAATGGCATTACAAATCGCAGGATCAGATTTTTTCAACACCGGTCATGAAGGACACGATCCTGAGTTTCGAAAGCGGAAATGTTCTTTACGGAGTAAATCTTCAAGGGAAATTATCCTGGAGTTACAAAATGGTGGATGGGCCGGTACTGAATAAACATGATGAGTGGGATTATTATCATTCCTCTCCGCTCCTCGTTGGGAACATCGTGTACATCGGTACCGAAAAAGGGGTGGTGGTGGGAGTCGATATCCGCACCGGCGCCAACGTATTTCAATGCCAGACCCCTTCTGCCGGCTTTACGATCGAAACCACTCCCGCCGTGTACGATAACAAGATTTATTTCGGAGACTGGGATGGGCAATTTTTTGCCTATGACCTCACGACCGGGAACCTCGTCTGGCAGTACAATACGAAAGTGGATGCAACGTATGATGGATGGGTGAACGCTATTGTCACGGATCCCGTCATCTTCAATGACGCCGTCTATTTTGGCGGTCGGAGCTGCAATTTGTACTGCCTGGATGCGAAAACCGGCGCAAAAAGGTGGATGACCCCGGACGGCCGAAGTATGTGGATTCTAGGCGGACCAACTCTTGTCGATACTGTCGTGTATATCGGGAGTTCACTCCAAAATTCTGTCAGGGCATTCAATGCGCTCACAGGATCCTTACAGTGGAATGCAGATGTCCAATATCGTGTCAATGGCAAGCCGACCGTCGTTGGCGATTTCGTATTTGTCGGGACGGAAGATATTTCAGATTATACACTCGGCACATTTTGCGCTCTCAACAAAACGGATGGATCGTTGAAGACAAAAATTACCATGGGCACACAAATCTATTCTACACCTACTCTCTCGAACGGTATTTTCTACTTTGGCGGTTCAAACGGAACTGTGTATGCCGTCAGCCAGCAGGGAATGCTCAGCACTCCTTACCCGAAAATGCAGCTGAGCTGCCCCGATACGATAAATTTTGGTTCGTTCCCCATTGGCACCGCAGAATCCACCTATAAACTCTATGTCCGAAATATCGGCAACGGACCTGATTCCGTCACGATTTCCTCAACGATGGGACAAATCAGCATTCAGCCGGCGAACCTCATTCTTGCCGCTGGCGATTCCCAGGAAGTAACCATAAAGGTAAATTTGACACCGCTTTCGGCAAGGCTCTACAGACCCAGCGTGATATTTACTTCGCAGAAAGCGGTGACTCCAACCGTAATTCTCAAGCCTGCGGTTGTCCGCCTCCTCGCAACAAGCGGTGTGGAAAACGAATCTGAGATTCCGCATAGTTTTTCGCTGAGCCAGAATTACCCCAATCCCTTTAACCCATCGTCGGTTATCCAGTTTCAATTGCCGGAAAAGACACTTGTTGATTTACGGGTGTATAATGCTCTGGGAAAGGAAGTCGTAACGCTGGTGAACGAGGAAAGATCGGCCGGTATCCATGTGGTCACGTTCAACGCCTCTCGTCTCTCGAGTGGTGTGTATTACTACAGGCTGGTAGCCGGAAATTTCAGTCAGTCGAAAAGACTCGCCGTTATAAAATAAATAATTGATGGATCAGCAGGCGGGGATGCTGCGAGGCAGATATTAAATAAAGATTGTTGAGATATTTTTATTGGAAGAGCAGCAACTTTCATATGGTAAAATCGTATTCATGAACGGTTCAACCAGATGTTCTGCGCGATATGATTTGAATAGTTCTCTACTTTTTCAGAATTATTCCAATTCATTAAATCCATCGGCGACAATTTCTTATACGCCCACTCCCAGCTTCCGGGGGAGAGGTAGAGGTGTATGTTCACCTGGGATGAGAATTCGACCTGGTCCATCTTCGTCAGGTCGACGGCGGCGGGGATGCGCATTCACAGAAAGGACAACCGCGAAAAACGTCTTGCATCAATCAGTACGAGCAAGTAATTATTGAGTTCCATCGTCGATAAACACTCAGAGAGGGGATATCCGAACATGCGGCTTCTTCATACACTCTTCACCCGTTTTATTCCGTTATCATTATGCTGTTTCTATATGCTCTTCCCATCATCTTTTCTTTATTCACAAACCGGATTGGAAATGGCCAATGGCCAATTTGAAAATGGTACCGGCGGATGGACGTTGAAACGAACCACCGGGACTGCGGGATCGGTATCCCTCGACGGGAATTCCGTTCTCTCGGGAACCTACAGTCTTCGTGCGAATATCACAAGCGGCGGGACCAGTTTAAACGCCGTGCGAGTGGTGTATGGGCTGCGTATGGTGGAAGGACGCTATTACAATGTTTCATTTTATGCAAAGTCCGACCGTCCGTGCAGCGTTCAGGCCGGATTCCATTCAACCATTAACCAGCTTGGTACATTTTGGTCCAGCCCGACCGTCAATGTCGGAGCAACGCCCCGGCGTTACGGGCCATTTCCATGTCACTTTTTGAAATCCGATTCGAATCATATTTTTTCTCTCATGTTCGGCGGCACGGACAGCCTCCAGCTCTGGATTGATTCGGTTTCCATTTTCATGACGGACGATACGAACCATCTGCGGAACGAAGAAATAACAGCGAACAGGTTTATTGATACCATGCAGCATCTCTCAGCGTCAACGGACAATAAATATCTCAAGCTCCATTACCAGTCGATGTGCCGGGTCGCTGAATCGAAACTGCATCTGATGACCTACGACTACACATCGCTTGATTATTTATTTTATCAGTTCACCGATACGAACCACGCGAACAGTCCCAGGAAATTATCCTCTTATGCCGATCGAAAACGCCCTTATATCGTTTCGTGGGTATCACCGACGGACGGCAGAACCTCCTTTGCATTACTCATTACTCCCACAAACTGGAATCCCGAGGAAGCCTATCCCCTCTATGTCTCGCTGCATGGGTTATGGCCCGTGGCAGACAATCCCATCGATTTTATGGCGTACAATTTTTTAGACGGCCTGGAGGAAAACGAACCGTTTGATAACGGCTATCTGATTTTTCCATGGGGACGGGGAAATATTTGGTATGAAGGCATCGGCGAGACCGACGTGTGGGAATCGATCCATGAAGTAGAATCCATCGTGAAGGTGGATCCGAAAAGGAAGTATCTTCTCGGTTTTTCGATGGGCGGATATGGCGCATGGTATATCGGCCAGAAATCCCCGGACACATGGGCGGCTCTGGGGATCTATGCCGGTGCATTGAACAACGGCGGATACCCGGTCGTGGATTTGGCAACGGCAGAGAAATTAAAGAACGTGCCCACCTACTTCGTGGTAGGCGATCAGGACGGTTTTCAGGTGGTCGATACGACCGCGTATAACTTATTGAGAAGTGTTGGAAATACAAATATCTTTTTCACCAAATTTCCCGGCGGGCATGATTACCAGTACAATAACCTGAATAATATGTACCAATGGATAAAAAATTTCACCAATGAACGCCGGACCGGAATTGAAGAACCGACTGGAACGACGCCGAGCCAGTTCAACATTTTTGACAACTATCCCAATCCCTTTAATCCGTCCACGACCATCAGATATCAGCTTTCCGCTTCAAGCGTCGTCGAATTGAAAATTATCGACCTCCTGGGCCGGGAAGTGAAAACGCTGGTGAATGGAGAACAGCCTGCCGGAACGTATCGGGTCCATTTCGATGGAAGCCGGTTCTCCAGCGGAATCTATCTCTGCAGAATTTCAGCCAGGGATTCCCGTCTTCATTCGAACCAGACGTTCGTGAAGACAAACAAAATGATGTTGTTGAAATGAGGCATGGGACCTGGATAAATCACTGAATTTTATTTTGGAGTCATGATAGAGCGCCCACCCTCACGCTCTCGGACTTCATAGTCAATGCGCTGAGTTGGCGTATCGCTCAGCGCATTGATTCCATTCTTGAAGCCGGTTCACTTGAGATGACCGGCGACTTCTTCAAGCGCTCCGACAAAATCGGACGCCGCATTATCAAACACCGTAATACTGCGCCGTTCAAATTTCGCCGGGTCATCTTTCGACGGCTGGCTTTCGGATAAGGACATATATCGCGATTTATTCTTTGCTTCCTTGATATCCACGTAGTACGTAATATTTCCCGACTTCATTTTCCGCGAAAATTCACCCTCCTTGTCAATGACCGTGTTTGCTTCCTTCAAGGTACCGACAAATTCATCCGCAACAGTGCCGAAGACCGTAATGCTGCGTTTGGTGAACTTCTTATCTCCCTCCTTTGACGGCTGACTGGCAGTGAGCGTGAGGTATTTTTTGCTGTTCTTCGCCTCCCTCACGTCCATGAAGTAGGTGGTAGAACCTGCTTTGAGCATTTTGCTGAATAATGCTTCCATAGTATGACTCCCTAAATGATATGATTGATAAGTGAATTAGTGAAGCGTGGTGACCATGGGTGAAGCACATTTATCTCCATCAATAGAATAATAATTCCATTTCTGAAATTAATACATGACATGAAACCGGAGTATCAACGACGTCGAAGTATTACGGGATTGCTTTATACGAACCGCCCTGGGAAAAAACTACAATATTTCAGGAGGAATGTCAAGAATAAAAAAAGCCCCTCAAGCTGGCGCCGGGGGGCATGCTTTATTCCTTTTGTTTCCAGGCCTGTTTTTACAGCCCTCGTCTCATCATTTCAGATATCTGTTTATTGATATCTCCCAAGCGGTGTGTTCTATTTCCTGACACATCGAAAACCGATAGCCGGGTTTGCATCACGGTATTCGGGCAAAGTCATGGAGAGGTCAGAAAGGCGAAAATCCAGTGAGCAGTTGAAATCACGGCAGTCGAAAGAAGCTCCCCGCTGTATCCGAAAACCTTGATTGGCGGCCGGACCTTTCGGATCCGTCGTGCCTCCCGGTGGATGCGCCTCGGCAAACCAGTCCCAGCACCATTCCCACACATTTCCATTCATATCATAGATGCCGAGCTCGTTCGCTTTCTTTTTACCGACCGGATGAGTGGCGTCATCGGAATTTGCATAAACCCAAGCAACGTCGTCGATGGCATTACTGCCGCTGTACGTAAATCCATGGGTGAGAATTCCTCCACGCGCCGCGTACTCCCACTCACATTCCGTCGGTAGACGGTAACCGTTTGCGGTCCACTGCACCGCGTCGTTATTGACATCGACCTGTCCCGTGCGATAAACTGCACTTCGAGTGCTGTCAATATAATAGACTGGCGTGAGTCCGTCCTTTTCTGAACGCGCATTGCACCATTTGACAACATCATACCAATTCACTCCTGTGACAGGGTTGTTCGAACCCACGGGCCTGCATCCATTTTCACCGCCGGCAAGATCTGTATATCCATGCGAAAGGCCCCAATTTTTTACTTCTGTCCATAACTCGTAGGTGACCTCATACCGGTCAACAGTAAAACTGCTGATCGCCACCGGAGTGGAGTCGGCAATAAATGGTCCGCCTGCGACAGACACGAAATTGTTTTGCGCTGAATTCCCATCGTTTGTCTGTAAATCTTTTTTCCCATTCCAACCCGCAATCGAAATGAAGGATAACAGAACGGTGAGATAAAGAATTCTTGATTTCATCTTCCAGCCCTCCGGGATCCCTCCGTTTCGGTTGTGTAATTATTTTTTAACTATTTCGACGCGCCGGTTCCTGGCTCTGCCTTCATCGGTTCTATTATCGGCGACCGGTTTTTCCTGCCCCCAGCCGACAAACGACATTCTGGTCTTGTCAGCTCCTTTCACCGTCAGGGCATCCATTACCGCTTTTGCCCTGTCCTGGGAGAGTTTTTTATTGCCCGCGGCATCGCCCACGTTGTCCGTGTGGCCTTCGATAGAAATTTTAAGCGCGGCGTCGCTGGTCAATAATTCGAATATTTGATCGACGATCGGAGAGGATTCATTTTGAATAACCGATTTGCCTGTTTCAAAAAGAATATTTAATGCGATGAACCCGTCCTTATTCAACGCATCAAGCATTTCGTTGGCGGTAATTTCCTGTTTCATGAGTGCAATTTCCAATACGGAAAGAGTATGAGTGATATTCCCGTTCGCCATTGCGATAGAAATGACATATTCCTTGGAATTCTTTTTTAACGAACAACTTAAATATTGATCGTCCATATATAGTTTTTTTCCGCCCAACCTGACAATCGCATTTTCATAATTTCGAAGAATTTGATATTGACTGGGGACTTTCAGTGTATTATCATCGGGAAATGAATAGATAATATTGGTGAGATCCCCTTCTTTGGTTTCGACGGCTCCATCGGCAGCATAATATTCGAATTTATTAAAACTTTGATTGCAATCGGAAATGAAGAAATTCGGCATCCTGGTAAACATCGGATAGTCTTTACATCCCTCCACATCCTGTGCCTGGACGGTGAAGAGGCAGATGAACAGCCCTGAGAGAAAAAGAAGAAGTTTATTCATTTTTTGATCCCGGAATATGGTCAGTGATTCGTTATTTTGTATTGCATAAGTGCTGAGAATTGTCCAAATTCGCGGGTTGCCGTTGTTCAATACGGTTCCCTAACTTTTTAGTCATCCCCGCATGGAAATCTCTTTGAAAAGCCCAGCCGTAAACAAAATCAATATACGTATCGCATCAAACAGTTTCAACATTGAAGGATTCAATCATAGGTCTGTTGTGTGATGCTTCAGGACAATCGCATCTCCATGGTGCCGTTCTTCACAAGATGAAGAGTAAAAATAAAAATGCCCCTCAAGTTTTCACCAAGGGGCACTCTTACTCACTTGCGTATCCAGTACAACAGCTTCATTCACATCGTTCCTGTAAACCGAAACTGTTTACTGTTTACTGCCTACTGTTTACTGCTTACTGTTTTTAATACATATCTCCGCCCATACCGCCCATTCCACCAGGAGGCATCGGAGGCATTGCATCCTTCTTCTCCGGCTTCTCGACGATCGTGGCTTCCGTCGTCAACAGTAAACCGGCAACGCTGGCGGCATTTTCAATCGCAATACGGGCAACCTTTGTCGGATCGATAACACCGGCCTTGATCAGGTTCTCGTACTTTTCTGTCTGAGCGTTGAATCCGTAATCGTCTTTGCCGTTTTTCACTTCGTTCACAACGACTGCGCCGTCGTGACCGGCATTGGCGGCAATTTGACGGAGCGGTTCTTCGAGTGCACGCCGGATGATGTTCACACCGGTTTTTTGATCAAGGTTCTCTGTCTTGACATCATCGAGCTTCTTGATGAGGCGGATGAATGCAACGCCGCCGCCGGGAATAATTCCTTCTTCAACCGCTGCACGGGTTGCGTGAAGGGCGTCTTCCACACGGGCTTTCTTTTCTTTCATTTCGGTTTCGGTGGCCGCGCCGACATTAATCACGGCAACGCCGCCCGCTAATTTCGCAAGACGCTCTTGCAGTTTCTCGCGGTC
>RPQN01000175.1 GCA_003819715.1 Ignavibacteriota bacterium
ATTCCCGACGATGTCACCACGCTCACCAAAGACGATATTATCGCGATTGTCAAATATCTGATCGACCTGCAGCAGGGCAAACGGTCGGTGGATGACATCGATCACCTGGGAAACCGGCGCGTCCGAACGGTCGGCGAACAGCTCGCCCAGCAGTTCAATATCGGGTTATCCCGGATGACGCGGACCATTCGCGAACGAATGAACCTGCGCGATGCGGAAACGATTACGCCGCAGGACCTGGTCAATGCACGGACGATTACCAGTGTGATCAATGCGTTCTTCGGAACGAATCAGCTTTCACAATTCCTCGATCAAACCAATCCTCTCGCGGAAATGACGCACAAGCGCCGTGTCTCTGCGCTCGGACCGGGCGGTTTGACGCGCGAGCGCGCCGGCTTTGAAGTGCGTGACGTGCATTATACCCATTACGGCCGGCTCTGCCCGATCGAAACACCGGAAGGTCCGAACATCGGCTTGATTTCTTCACTCTGCATTCATGCGCGGATCAATGATTTCGGATTTATTGAAACGCCCTACCGCAAAGTAAAGAACGGGAAGGTCATAGAAGATATTGAATTCCTGACTGCGGAACGTGAAGATGCCGTAACGATCGCTCAGGCCAACGCGGTGCTGGACGACCGGGGACGGTTCACAGAAGAGAAAGTCAAAGCACGATACCAGAGCGATTATCCTGTGACGGAACCTGATAAGATTCAGTATATGGATGTCGCACCGAATCAAATCGTGAGCGCCGCAGCCGCACTGATCCCCTTCCTCGAGCACGACGATGCAAACCGTGCCTTGATGGGATCGAACATGCAACGCCAGGCAGTTCCGCTGCTTCAGCCGGAAGCTCCGGTGGTGGGAACGGGTCTGGAGGAAACGATTGCACGGGATTCGCGGACCATCATCGTTGCAGAACGCAGCGGTGTCGTGGAATCGGTCGACGGCGACAATATCGTCGTGCTTTATGATATCGATGAAAACAGCAACGAAGCGATCATCAGTTTCGACGACAAGCGTCGCGTCGAATATAAGTTGACAAAATTCCTCCGGACCAACCAGGATACATGCATCAATCAGAAACCGGTGGTGAAGGAAGGCCAGCGCTTTAAGAAAAACGATGTCCTCGTCGACGGTTGTGCGACGGACAACGGCGAATTGGCACTGGGCAGAAATATCCTCGTGGCGTTTATGCCATGGCGGGGGTACAACTTCGAAGATGCAATAATCGTGAGCGAGCGGATCGTCTCTGAAGATGTTTTCACTTCCGTTCACATTGAAGAATTTGAACTTCAAGTCCGGGACACAAAACGCGGCGAGGAAGAACTCACGCGGGAAATTCCGAATGTCAGCGAAGAAGCGACAAAGGATCTGGACGAAAACGGAGTGATCCGCATCGGCGCGGAAGTAAACGAAGGCGATATCCTCATCGGCAAGATCACGCCGAAGGGAGAAACCGATCCCACGCCCGAAGAAAAACTGTTAAAAGCAATCTTCGGCGAAAAAGCCGGCGACGTGAAGGATGCCTCGCTGAAAGCTCCTCCCGGGATGAAAGGCATTGTGATTTCAACGAAGCTCTTCAGCCGGAAAAAGAAGGACACCGAGAGTAAGAAGGAAGACAAGAAAAAGCTGGAATCTCTCGAGCGGGCGCGGCGGAAAGAAGTGAAAGAACTCGAGGAAAAACTGGGATATAAACTGGATCAGGTCCTGGAAGGTGAAAAATCAGCCGGGATCCGAAACACCGACGGTGAAATCGCTATCCGGTCCGGGGTCGTGTTTAAAAACGATACGTTCCAGAAGATGGAAAATCTCGAGAAGCTCGATTATAACCAGGAATGGATTGACGACAAGCGGAAGCACAACATCATCGTCCGAATCTTTGAGAACTTCCACCAGAAAATGAGCGAGATTGGCGAACTGTATCGTCACGAGAAAAACAAGATTCAACTGGGCGATGAACTCGCTCCGGGTATCGTTCAGCTTGCAAAAGTGTATGTTGCAAAGAAACGCAAACTCCAGGTGGGTGATAAGATGGCCGGACGCCACGGAAACAAAGGTGTCGTCTCTATTATCGTCCCGATGGAAGATATGCCGTTCCTTCCGGACGGACATCCCGTCGACATTGTACTCAATCCTCTGGGCGTGCCATCCCGCATGAATTTGGGGCAGTTGTTCGAAGTCGCTCTCGGCTGGGCCGGCATGAAGCTCGGGAAACAGTTTGCATCACCGATCTTTGACGGTGCAAAGTGGGAAGAAGTACAGGAATGGCTGGAAAAAGCCGGGCTGAGCAAGACCTCCAAGTCCGTCCTTATTAACGGCCGTACAGGAGAGCCGTTTGATCAGGAAATTTCAGTCGGTTATATGTATATGATGAAATTGTCTCATATGGTCGACGATAAAATTCACGCGCGTTCGATTGGACCATACTCCCTCATTACGCAGCAGCCGTTGGGCGGTAAAGCCCAGTTCGGCGGACAGCGTTTTGGAGAAATGGAAGTGTGGGCGCTCGAAGGGTACGGTGCGGCAAGCATTTTACAGGAAATCCTCACCGTGAAATCGGACGATGTCCTGGGTCGTGCGAAAGTGTACGAATCCATTGTGAAAGGTGAGAACCTTCCAGAATCCAATATACCGGAATCGTTTAACGTGCTCGTTCGCGAGCTGCAGGGATTGGGTCTGGAAATGAAGATTGAATGATCGTGATGCGTCCTGCCCGAAGGCAGGGATCACTCATTCAACATTGAACATAGTTTGATTGATGGAGGCGATATGCCTTATGCAGATTTAGCAGCAAAGAAAACTTTTTCTAAAATAACGATCAGCCTTGCGTCGCCGGATATGATCCTGAGCCGTTCGCATGGAGAAGTGACCAAACCCGAAACGATCAATTACCGGTCGTTCCGTCCTGAAAAGGACGGCCTGTTCTGTGAAAAGATTTTCGGACCGGTTCGAGACTGGGAATGCCATTGCGGTAAGTACAAACGCATACGGTACAAAGGTATTACGTGCGATCGCTGCGGCGTCGAAGTGACGCAGAAGAGCGTTCGCCGCGAACGACAGGGACATATTTCATTGGCCGTACCGGTGGTTCACATCTGGTATTTCCGCTCTGTCCCAAGTAAGATCGGTACGATCCTCGGAATCGCAGGCAAAGAGCTCGAAAAAATTATCTATTATGAATCCTATGTCGTCGTGAATCCCGGTACCACCGGTTTGCAAAAACTCGACCTGATATCGGAAGATCAATACATAGAAATTCTTTCGTCCCTGCCTGAAGAAAATCAGGATCTCGATGAAGACGATCCGAAGAAATTCATCGCAAAAATGGGCGGCGATGCCATCAAGGATCTTCTCCGCCGCGTCAATGTCGACAATCTCGCAGCAGAACTGCGCGCGCAGCTTGCCACGGAAACGTCCCAGCAAAAGAAGCAGGATGCATTGAAACGATTGCGTGTGGTCGAAGCATTCCGCAATCCCGAAAGCGGCGCATCGAACAAACCGGAGTGGATGATTCTGGATGTGATCCCGGTGATTCCTCCCGAACTGCGGCCGCTCGTTCCATTAGAAGGCGGACGATTTGCGACTTCGGATTTGAACGATCTCTATCGCCGCGTCATTATCCGCAACAACCGGTTAAAACGGCTTATTGAAATTAAAGCTCCTGAAGTTATCCTGCGCAATGAAAAACGCATGCTCCAGGAATCTGTTGATTCACTCTTCGATAACTCCCGCCGCGTCAATGCGGTGCGTTCTGATAATAATCGTGCGCTAAAATCGCTTTCCGATATGCTCAAGGGGAAGCAGGGGCGGTTCCGTCAGAATCTGCTCGGCAAACGCGTCGATTATTCCGGCCGTTCGGTTATTGTCGTGGGCCCGGAATTACAGCTGCACCAGTGCGGCCTCCCGAAAGATATGGCCGTGGAATTGTTTAAACCGCACATCATCCGGAAACTGATCGAACGCGGATTGGTGAAGACGGTGAAGAGTGCAAAGAAAATGGTGGATAAGAAAGGTCCGGAAGTGTGGGACATTCTGGAGAACATCATCGATGGACATCCGGTGATGCTGAACCGTGCACCAACATTGCACCGGCTCGGTATCCAGGCGTTTCAACCGGTCCTCGTTGAAGGCAAAGCGATCCGCATTCATCCGATGGTGTGCACCGCGTTCAACGCTGACTTCGACGGCGATCAGATGGCCGTCCATGTGCCGCTCTCGTACGAAGCCCAGCTCGAAGCGCGTATGCTCATGCTTTCGAGCCATAATATTCTTTCGCCGGCAAGCGGTGCTCCTATTGTGACACCGACGCAGGATCAGGTGCTCGGCTGTTATTATCTGACAAAATCCAGGACCAGTGATCTCGGAGAAGGAAAAGTATTTTCTTCGCCGCAGGAAGTCATCATTGCCTACGATCAGGAACGGCTGGGATTGCATGCACGAATCAAAGTACGCATGAACGGCGAACTGGTTGAGACGACAACCGGGCGAATCATCTTCAATCAAATTGTTCCAAAGGAAATTCCCTTTGTGAATGAATTATTGAACAAGAAACGTCTCGTGCAGATTATCTCGACGGTGTTCCGCCGCTGCGGAAATTTAGTGACGGCAAACTTCCTCGATCAATTGAAGACCCTGGGATTCACCTATGCAACAAAAGGCGGACTCTCGGTCTCCATCGGCGACGTCGTTATCCCGCAGGAAAAAATTGACCTCGTGAAGAAAGCGCAAAAGGATGTGGAGAACGTGGAATCGCAATACTTCCGCGGCTTCATTACCAACGGCGAACGGTATAATAAAGTCATTGATATCTGGACCCGCGTCACGAGCAGAATTGCGGACCGGTTGTTTGATGCACTCCAGCACGACCGGAACGGATTTAATTCTCTCTATATGATGGTCGATTCAGGCGCCCGCGGTTCGAAGGAACAGGTCCGTCAGCTTGCCGGTATGCGCGGATTGATGGCAAAACCGCAGAAGAGCATGTCCGGTGCAACCGGAGAATTAATTGAGAACCCGATCATCGCAAACTTCCGCGAAGGCCTCTCCATTCTGGAATACTTCATCTCCACGCACGGCGCGCGTAAAGGACTTGCCGATACGGCATTGAAAACTGCCGATGCGGGGTACCTGACACGCCGGTTAATCGACGTCGCTCAGGATGCGATCATCGGCGAGATCGATTGCGGGACTATTAAAGGCGTCACCACAGGCGCATTGAAAGAAGCAGAAGACATTAAAGAACCGCTGGCGGAACGCATCCTCGGCCGCGTGTCGCTGCAGGATATTGTCGATCCGATCAGCAAAGAAGTGATCGTCCACGGCGGCGACCTGATCGATGAAGAAAAATCACAGGAAATTACAGAGACCTCCATTGAGACCGTCGTTATCCGTTCTGTGTTGACGTGCGATTCACGGCGCGGAGTGTGTGCAAAATGCTACGGCCGGGATCTCACCACTGGAAACCTGGTGGAACCGGGAATGGCGGTCGGCGTCATCGCCGCACAGTCCATCGGCGAACCGGGTACTCAATTGACGTTGCGCACCTTCCATACGGGAGGAACGGCAAGTCTCATCGCTTCACAGTCGCAGATCATTTCCAAGTTCGACGGTCATATCAAGTATGACGGAATTAAATTCCTCGAGTTCAAAAAAGACGAAGCAGCCCGCTTGATGGTTTCCGGCAGAAGCGGAGTGATCAACGTCCTTGATAACGACAACCGCATGCTGACAAAGTATGATGTACCGTATGGTGCAACATTACTCGTGCGGGACGGCGCAAAAGTAACAAAAGGCGAATTGGTCTATGAATGGGATCCGTATAATGCGGTGATCGTGTCTGAACATGGCGGTACCGTTGAATACATCGATATGAAGGAGAACCTGACCTATCGTGAAGAGCCGGATGAGCAGACCGGACACATTCAGAAGGTCGTCATCGACAGCCGTGAAAAGAGTCTCATCCCTGGAATTGCAATCGTCAACAAAAAGGGGCACAAGGTCTCATCCTACCCGATTCCGACTCGTGCACATTTAAATGTAGACGACGGCGAAGAAATCCTGGCAGGTGCAATTCTCGTAAAGATTCCGCGCGATATCGGCAAGACGCGCGATATCACCGGCGGTCTGCCGCGGGTGACGGAATTGTTTGAAGCACGCCATCCGAACGATCCGGCAGTGGTCGGCGAAATTGATGGAACGATCTCCATCGGTCAGCCGAAACGCGGTTCGCGGGAAGTCTTTATCGAAAGCCCCGACGGCAAAGATAAACGGACGTACCTTGTTCCGTTGGGAAAACATCTGTTGGTCCAGGACGGAGATCTTATTCGTGCCGGTGAACGGTTGTCTGCCGGTTCTATTGATCCGCATGATATTCTGCGGATTAAAGGAACGACCGCCGTGCAGGAATACCTGGTGAATGAAATCCAGGAAGTGTACCGTATGCAGGGTGTGAAAATCAACGATAAACATATCGAAGTGATTGTCCGCCAGATGATGCAGAAGGTTCGGATCGCTGACCAGGGTGATACGAAGTACCTGGAGGGCGATCACATTGATAAAAATCTCCTGAATGACGAAAATGAAGCCCTGATCGATAAAGTCATTGTCGTCAACAAAGGCGATTCCAAATTGAAGCTGGGGCAGTCTGCCGTCAAGAGAACCATTCGTGAAGTAAACACCGACCTCAAGAAAAAATCGAAAAAGGTTGTCGAATTCCGTGATGCATTGCAGGCAACTTCGGATCCGATCCTTCTCGGTATTACGCAGGCATCACTCACCACGGAAAGCTTTATTTCCGCTGCGTCGTTCCAGGAAACGACAAAAGTGCTGACGGATGCGGCGATTGAAGGAAAAATTGATCATCTGCTCGGTCTGAAAGAGAATGTGATAATGGGACATCTCATTCCGGCGGGAACAGGACAAAAGAAGTTCAAGGATATCGTGGTCTCGGCACCGGAACCCGTCGTGGAACCTGCGGAGGGAGAAGCGGTTGAAGAGGAAACGATTCCGGAGATCGAAACAAAGAAGGTTAAACGGAAGGTGAAATTAACTGATTAGTTTTTTTAGAAATGATATTTTTTGCGTTGACTTCTAAAATAAAAAGCATTATATTAAACAGCTTATCGTAAACGCGATTTCAGGAAATTTTTGGAGAGTTTGAATTGCCAACAGTCAATCAGCTTATTAAAGATAGTCGTGAAAGGATTTTGTGGAAAAGCAAATCCCCGGCACTCGGCGGCAACCCTCAAAAAAGAGGTGTCTGCACGCGTGTGTATACCACGACTCCCAAGAAGCCTAATTCCGCGCTGCGTAAAGTTGCACGCGTGCGTTTGACCAACGGTATTGAAGTCACTGCCTATATCCCGGGTGAAGGTCATAATCTTCAAGAGCATTCCATTGTCCTTATCCGCGGCGGAAGAGTGAAAGATCTGCCGGGGGTGCGGTACCACATTATTCGTGGAACACTGGATACGCAGGGCGTGCAGGACCGTAAGCAGGGACGTTCAAAGTACGGAGCAAAGAAACCGAAGCAGTAATCGAGTCGAGCCGATGAGAAAAAAAAGAGCCATACGCAGGCGTGTCACGCCAGATCCAAAGTTCGGTGATGAACTTATTTCCCGTTTTGTCAACAGTGTTTTAAAAGACGGAAAAAAGACTATAGCACGTAATATCGTCTATAGCGCCCTTGACCAAATTGGCCAGAAGACTGAAAAAAATCCTTTAGATATATTTAAAAAAGCGGTTGATAATGCATCTCCGCTGATTGAAGTTAGAGCACGAAGAGTTGGTGGTGCGACCTATCAGGTTCCTACAGAAGTTCGTCTCGAGCGACGAACCGCTCTTGCAATTCGTTGGCTTATTCTGTATGCCCAAGAACGCTCGGATAAATCAATGTCACAAAAGCTTGCAGCAGAGTTGTTGGCTGCGTCTACAGGCGAAGGTGGTGCGGTGAAGAAAAAAGATGATGTACACCGTATGGCCGAAGCCAATAAAGCTTTTGCGCATTTTAGGTGGTAATTATTTTTATTTCATAGCGGTTTTTCATCCCCCCGGTCTTAATTTTATAAGTCTGTGGGTTGGAGTGTGTAATAATTTATGCCTCGTGAGTACTCTTTAGAAAAAACTAGAAACATCGGCATCATGGCCCATATCGATGCGGGCAAGACGACGACGACAGAACGTATTTTGTTCTATACGGGACGACTGCATCGTATCGGTGAAGTGCATGATGGCGCTGCAACCATGGACTGGATGGAGCAGGAGAAAGAACGCGGGATCACCATCACCAGTGCAGCGACGACATGTTTCTGGCGCGACCATCAAATTAATATCATCGACACTCCGGGACACGTTGATTTTACGATTGAAGTCGAGCGTTCGCTTCGCGTGCTCGACGGTGCTGTTGCGTTGTTCTGTTCAGTCGGCGGTGTCGAACCGCAGTCCGAAACGGTGTGGCGGCAAGCCGATAAATACGGCGTTCCGCGAATTGCGTTCGTCAATAAAATGGATAG
>RPQN01000176.1 GCA_003819715.1 Ignavibacteriota bacterium
GAGATGGAATGTTGTATACACCGGAGATGTCTAGAAGAGCAAGGATTGTTGAACTTTGGGCAACAATAAAATATTTGGGTCAAAAAGGAATAGATGATTTGGTTTTTGGTTTGCATGAAAGAGCCGTTCAATTTGCCAATGAACTAAGAGTAAATGATTTTCACATACTGAATGAAGTTGTATTTAATCAGATTCTGGTTTCTTGTGAAAGCGACGAAATGACTATGAGAACTTTGGAATTGATTCAGAACATGCGTGAGTGTTGGTGTGGCGGTTCACAATGGAGTGATCGCAAAGTAATAAGAATAAGCGTCTGTTCATGGGTTACAACGCACGAGGATATTTCGCGTTCAGTAAAAGCATTTGTAAAAGCGAGGAATATTGCAAAAGAAGAAATGATAAGATAAAAAAGGAGATTTATATGACTAAAATTGGAATAATCATTTGTGGACGGTACATAACCTGCGGCGGAGGCAAATGTTTGAGAGCATTAAAAGAACATGCTGGAAGTTTTGCTAAATACCCCAAAGAGGAAACATTAGAGTTAGTTGGATTTTCAAATTGTGGCGGTTGCCCAGGTGGAAATATTGAATATGTTCCAGCAGAAATGATTAAAAATGGTGCAAACGTGATTCATTTTGCGACAGGCATGGTTGTTGGATATCCTCCATGTCAATATATAAATCAATTTAAGGAGTTCGTCGAGAGTCATTATAAAATTCCTGTTGTGATTGGCACACATCCAATACCATTAAAGTACTATAATGCGCATGATAAACTTTCTTTCTGGGGCTCAATGAAAATGGATAAAACATGTGGAAACTTATTAGCAGAGGACGAAGAAATTATGGCGTTATATGATTAGCGTCGTTTATTTTTGAGCAGTTGAATTTTCAGATGTGATAAATCAAATAATGATACGCAAAACGCAATCTCACCGGCAACTCATGCTGGCGGAATGCGCGCCCGCCAAAAGATAATGTCCCGCTAAAAAGAGTGGGATGCAAAAAAGCACATGGCGGGTAAATCAGTACGATACGCATTGCTGGTGGTGGTTTTTCGTCTTTATAAGTAATTATTCAATCTTTCGTTGATCGGAAGTGAATTAATTTGGTTATCAGCGCGAAGTATAGAAGTAGAGACACGCTTCGCGTGCCACAGTTACAGGGCTCCGCCTCGATTTATCGGGAGCCGGTCCGTTCGGTTGCATTATGAAATATCGAAATGCTATAAAATATCATTTTCAAAAGAGATCAAATCAGATCCCAAAAGAGATGCGCAAATCAATCATCGTTGTCATTTTGTTATTATTTTTAAGCAACTGTTCAATGAATATCAGCAAAGAGGCTGATAGTTCTAAAGGAACCTTCGATTATTCCGATAAAATACAAATAAACTACGAGATTCACGGCACTGGGAACTCCACTATTGTATTTCTCCATGGTTTCGGAGCTTCTGTAGAAACCTGGCGAGATATCCAATTGCCGCTTTCCAAAGGAAATACGCTCATCTTTTTAGACTTAAAAGGATTTGGTTTGTCATCAAAACCTGACGACGGGAAATATTCCCTTGACGATCAAGCGGAAATCGTTCTCGCTTTTCTCAAGACAAATCATTTCCACAACATCACGCTCGTGGGAAATTCTTATGGTGGTGCAGTCTCGGTAATTACATATTTCAAGGATCGATCTGACAATGCCCGTGGTAATGTTCATCGGCTCGTTTTGATCGATGCGGCCGCATATGAACAAGTATTCCCCTTCTTCATTGATGTTCTGAGAAAACCGGTAATAAACTGGATAGTCATGAACCTCGTCCCGACTGAAATAATGGCGGGCTTTATCCTGCACTATCTTTATTATGATGCAAACAAAGTGTCTGAAGAGAGGATAGCAAGACATGCCGAATATTTGGGACAACCAGGGAGCTATGATTCGTTCGTCGGTTGTGCCAGACAAATGATTCCTGCAAATCCTGATTCTCTCTCAGCCTTAATCAAAACTATTGCCGTCCCTACATTGATCATTTGGGGAGCAAACGATCCGGCAATTCCTTTGGAACATGGCCAGAGGCTGCACCGTGAAATACAGAATTCACAGTTGGTGATCATTCCAAATTGTGGCCATATGCCGCAGGAAGAATCACCGGATGAAACCGTAAAAGCTCTCTTAAAATTTATGGAATAATGATGGAGTTATTCGGGCGTCGGCTTCGTTGCCATTGCTTATGTCATCAAATAGAAAATAATAAATCATAATTATAACAAGTATTGAATCGGCAAAACGCAATCTGTCCAGGCGTTCCCGCCTAAAGGTAAAGCATGGCGGGCAAGCAAGCTCTGCTGGTCTGCATAAATGTATCACAGTCAGCCGGAGGCCAGAGAATGAATGGCGCGAAGCGCGATACAATATATAAATGAGCTGGGTACGTTAAGCATTACGGGTGGTGGTTTTGGGCTTTTGTTAATAAATTATTCAGTGAGCAATAAGTATAGGGACACGCTGCGCGTGTCACATTTGTAGGGCTCCGCATCGATTTATCGGGAGCCCGTCCGTCAGGCCGAATCCATATGAAGGTAGATGCAAAAAAGAAAAAGTCATTGTTAGAGGATCCCGTGAACGAGGAGTCAGGGTCAATTCCTAGAGTCAGTCATGCATTGCTCGTTGTCAGCGCTGTCTCCCTTCTCGTCTTTTGGCCTTTGGCTGTTGTATTACTGTTCCGGGGAAAAACCTTGGGATTCGCTATCTCTCTCTTCGCTTCGGGACTCGCTCAAGGTCCAATTCTCGCCGGCTACGCTTTTGCCAGCGCTGACCGTAAACAGTGGTGGCGGTGGCTCGTTCTCGCTATAAGTGGTTTGGGAATCCTCTTGTTTTCCTTGGTCGATACAGTCAACCTCGACATGGATGGTTTCTTCGAACTTCTTATTCTAGGCGCAATAGGCCCGGCTTTTGGCCATACGATTGTGACCACCATCCTCGGTCCGCTCTTCTTTGGCAGAGTTCTGTGCGGATGGGGATGTTGGCGTGCGATGGTGCTCGAACGTCTTCCCGTCGGCAAAGGCTTGGGGAGGCGCAAAGGTGTTTGGGTTTGGATGCCGCTTGTTGGTGTTGCAGTGAGTATTGCAGCCGCGGCGATGTTTGCACTAGTGTTAGATTCCAAGTCCGGTGAAACTCTGGGACACATACACAGCAATGGTTTTTGGCCTGTTGTTTCCGGAATTGCCGTTTACTATGCAGCTTCTATTGTACTGGCACTGGCTTTGCGCGACCAACGAGCGTTCTGCAAATATCTCTGTCCAAGCGGATTCATAATGCGCTGGACGAGCCGTCCGGCGCTTCTCCATGTCTTTGCCCAGGCTGACGTATGTAACGATTGCGAGGCATGTACAGATAGTTGTCCGATGGACATTCCGATTGCTGAGCGCGTGAAAAATGGCATAAGCATTGGCAAAGGCGATTGCATCCTTTGTCAACGTTGCGTTGAGAGTTGTCCGACCGGAGCGTTGAAAACGATTTTTAAAAAGTAATTGTCAACTCATAATGTCTGCGGCCTATCCAGCAGCTCAAGTTGACCGAATGAGCTTTGATACGTTAAGCATAGCGTGCAACGATTTTGTATATTTTGAAGGCTCTCAGGGTTAACTCATTTCGTTTTGTGTCATATTAAAATTGGTCACGCAGCAGCCCATCTGTTAGGTGCCTGTTCAGTTTATTTGAAGATGAGAATGTGAAAATATGAAATCTGACATTCGCATAGATGCAGCTCGATTTTATGACCTCAACCCTGATTTTCCCAAGGATGTGCCGTTCTACCAGGCATTAATTCCATCACCCGAGGCAAGGATTTTGGAGCTGGGGTGCGGAACCGGACGCGTAACTATCTCCCTGTTTCCATTTTGTCGTCTTATTCATGGCATCGATCTTTCTTCTGCAATGGTTGAGCTATGTCGTCTCAAAGTGGAGAACGCGAATATTCCTGCGAACAAGGTTATTATCTCTGAGGGCAGCATAACCGACTTTTCTTTTAATCAAAGGTTTGATCTTATCATCGCCCCCTTCCGGGTGCTGC
Organism: Ignavibacteriota bacterium; assembly: GCA_003819715.1. Taxonomy (GTDB): domain Bacteria; phylum Bacteroidota; class Ignavibacteria; order UBA10030; family UBA10030; genus Fen-1298. Next base: position 4,069 of record RPQN01000176.1, read on the forward strand.
AGAACCTCGAAACAGATTCAGAAGTCGAAGGATTCTTTCGATGTATCCGCGAGCATCTGACGTCTGAAGGAACATGTATTCTCAATGTCTTCAAGCCGTCTTTTTCACCGGATGTATTGCGTGAGCAGTGGGTTGTTCCTGGGGAGCGACTGAATTGGGAAATATCGACCGAGAGAGGTAGAGTTTCATGTTTTGACCGTCGAATTCGGGTAGACAAGGAGCATCTGGTCATCTATCCGGATTTGATTTACCGTCGCTATCAAGGACGCACTATCACCGAAGAAGTTGTGCTCCACTTGGCTATGCGCTGTTATTATCCCGAAACATTTGAGAAGCTGATAATAGAACATGGTTTCGAGATCGTAAATCGGTGGGGTGGGTACAATGGCGAAAAGTATGGTGAAGGACCTGAGTTGGTATTACGGTTTCGGCTCGGCGCCTAACCTTGCGCTCCCACCCAAAAGACTTGTTTGCCGGCTTGTCCGCCAAAGCACGAAGTGCGTAGGCGGAAGTCCCTTCGGCCTGTCCGCTTAATCCCGCTTTGCGGGACAGAAGGCGGGCACACAGGCAGGTGGCAGACAAGCAAGCTCTGCTGGTCTACATATATGAATTACAGCCAGCCGGAGGCCTGAGAATATGTCACGCAGCCGGAGGCCAGAGAATGAATGGCGCGAAGCGCGATACAACTTTATAAATAGTGATACAAAGTATAAATGAGCCGGGTGCGTTAAACATTGCGTGTGGTGGGTTTACGCATTTATTATTAACTTTTCAGTACCTCGTTGATTGGGGATTAATCAAAGGGTTTGTCAGCGTGAACTTGTGGCGCAAAGCATCATGGCGCGGAAAATGGTAATTTGAGGCGCCATTTCATTTTGTGTGTTATTCTGCCTGGTCACGCCGCAACTCTCGAAGGAATGCCTTCGGCATTGGCGCCCGACCGTTAGGCGGGCGAATTATTGTAGAGAGAACAAATGGAAACGAGAGAAATATTTCAAGCAAACAGAAAATCCACCAGAAGATTGACTGAAATATCACAAAGGTTATCTCAACAAGAATTATCTCAAACTCTAAGTAATGGCTGGCCGGTTTATGTTACACTTGCCCATCTCGCAGTTTGGGATCAGCGAGTTATACACGTTCTCAATCTTGCAAAGGAAAGTAACACACTGGTTGTGCCTTCCTTTGATCTGCAATTAAACGACATTTTAACTCCCATATTGCATACTATTCCTCCGGAGGATGCCGTTAAGCTTTCCATCAATATTGCTCATTCGCTTGATCAAATGTTAGAAGAATGTTCACTGGAAATACTTACAGAGATGATTAAAGTTAATGCCAGATTAGTTAATCGTTCGCTTCACCGGAATAATCACATCGATTCTATCGAGGCAAGTATTAAGAAATGAGGGGATGCTCGATATAATCGAAGATCAAATCGGTAATGAGCCGCAATTCGTAAAGCTGCAAAATGCTCTTCAACCAATACAGGAGGACAATCCAATGGGCACTCTTTCTCTTCTTGCGATGATACCGTGGGATACAATCTTCAAATACAGTCCAATGATTGTTGAAGCCGGTCAAAAGATATACAGCCATGTCAACAAATATTTCGGGAATACATTGAACGAGCGCAGCAAGACCAAAAAGGTTTCATTAGAACAATTAGATAAAAGAATAAAACTCTTAGAACAAAATGAACTTGACCAGGCAGATCTGAATGAAAAAATTGCTTTTCAGATAAAGGAATTATCCATCGCCGCCAAGATTATTTCAAATAGAACAGTGCTTGCACTTTCTATTTCATCGCTATCGCTGGTCGTCTCATTGGTTTTACTGGTGTACATAGCAGTAAGATAGCTGTTTTGCCGGCTCACAAGGCGCTCCCGCCAAAAGATAAAGCATGGCGGGCAAGTAAGCTCGACTTGCCTGCCGCAGGCACGGGCCAGTGGTAAACATAAATGAACTTTGAGATGGATACGAATTCTCAATTCATAAGGCATAACGTCAAGCTCCTGTTCTGGTGGATGTCATTAATATGTTTACTCCTGATTATCCTTATCAAGGCAATTCGGTGGATACACTTTAGCGTGGTAACAACCGTATTTGTCGGTATCGCTCCAAGTCTTTTAGGCCCTGCAGGTTTCCTGTTCCTCATTTTGTCCAGTTCCGGCAGACTTTCACGTCTGCCATTGGTTCAGATCACAATCCTCGTAGCACTAATCGCACTCGGACTTGAATTCGCTCAACTTATTCCCCGACCGGGCATTCTGGAGTATGTGCGTTTCACTTTTGACTGGCTTGATGTTATTGCAAGCGGCGTCAGTGCAGGTATGGGCTATTTTGTTGCACGTATTCTTATTAGGAAAAATGAAAAAAATCACAATGAAGCACAATAAACACTTAATCGCGCCTCACCAAGCACCCGCCAGCCAGCCGGAGGCCTGAGATTGAATCACGCGAAGCGTGATACTCGTTCTTATTCCGCAATACATATTTTAAAATCTTGACACTTTATTTGTCAGGCGGTACTCTGCAATATTCATGGCTTGCCCGCCTTCGGCGGGCAGATGGTGTGTTTATATTTTTATAATTATCTTTCCAGTATCTCGTTGATTGAGTGCAGATTAATTTAGTTGGAAGCAAGACATAGAGAAGAAGGAACACGCTTCGCGCGTTACAGGTATAGGGCTCCGCCTGCCGCTTTTGCCATAGGCATCACTTCTCCAAAGGGGTACTTTGGATGTGACCGGCGGAATCATGGGCAGCATCGACCATTCAAGGATGATTCGAATTATTCCGGAGGAATGAAATAACCATGAACAAGATCCTGCTCGTTCCGTTGTCTTTATATTTCAGTGTCATCGCGTATGCACAATATCAAACCAACCCCAGCTTAAAAGGCACTGATTATTATGTCAACCCGGTTTTCGCAGGTGATTACCCCGACCCGAGTTTATTGCGAGAGGGGACTGATTATTATATGGTCCATTCATCTTTTGAGTATTATCCGGGTCTGCTCATATGGCATTCCAGGGATTTAATCAATTGGGCGCCCCTCACGAATGCATTGCATAAATATGTTGGATCGGTTTGGGCTCCCGATTTGATAAAATATAAAAACAAGTACTATATCTATTTTCCAGCGAACAATACGAATTATGTCGTATTCGCCGATTCAATTCAAGGACCGTGGAGTGATCCTCTGGATTTGAAAGTCGGCAATATCGATCCGGGACATATTACAGATGAACACGGTAAACGGTTTTTATATTTCAGCAGCGGCGGCTATGTTCCATTGTCTGACGATGGACTTTCTGTTATTGGAGAATATAAGCATACCTATAACGGCTGGCCTATTCCCCGAGAATGGTCTATTGAATGTTTTTGTATGGAAGGTCCCAAAATTGTAAAACGCGGAGAATATTATTATCTGACCGTTGCTGAAGGCGGAACAGCGGGCCCTGCGACAAGTCATATGGTGATCTCTGCACGATCCAAATCTCCGTTGGGTCCCTGGGAAAATTCTCCATTCAATCCAATTATTCGAACAGAAAATAATTCCGAAAAATGGTGGTCGAAGGGGCATGGAACGGTGTTTGAAGATGCCGCCGGGAAATGGTGGATTGTATTTCACGGATATGAGAATGGGCATTATAATATGGGCCGTCAGACGTTGCTTCAACCGATTGAATGGACAAATGACGGCTGGTATAAAACACCCGCCGGGATTACAACGGACGCACCAATAAGACAGCCTGCAGGCAGGAGCTCAAATGATCCATTTTCCCTGAGCGATAAATTTGATGGAGATCAATTAAAACCTCAGTGGAAATTCTACGGTGAATATGATACCAGCCGGTTCCATGTATCCGATTCCATGCTGGTGCTGAGGTCCAAAGGACATTCTGTGAGTGATTGTTCTCCGCTCCTGTGCATTCCTTCAGATCATTCATACAGTGCGGAGGTAGAACTGTTTATTGAAGGTGAAGCAACAGGAGGATTAATTCTCTTCTATAATACCAATGCATTCTCGGGAATTTTAGCGGATAAAGAAAACATTCTGGCCAATCTTCGCGGATGGCTATTCCCCGCTGAAAGGAAAGTCATGAACAATCATGCTTTCCTTCGTCTTAAAAATATCAACAATACCGTTGATATGTATTATAGTATTGATGGAGAACAATGGATAAAGATTGAAAATTCTGCCGAAGTTTCTTCATTGCATCATAATGTTCTTGGTGGTTTTCTGAGTCTTCGCCTCGGGCTTTGCGCCCTGGGCAACGGCGTAGTCAAATTTAAGAATTTCACCTATAACGCAATCAAATAGACAATCGACAATCCGCCGCCTCCTCGCGAGTATCTCCCCAAAGGCGGCGAAGCCGTATCGAAC
>RPQN01000177.1 GCA_003819715.1 Ignavibacteriota bacterium
GTCGAAGCGACGCCGCATATTATCATAAAACCCACATGGAAGAAATTGCCCGCCCGGCATCGGAAGAAATTGGTTCTGCATATCGATCCGAAAATGTCTTTTGGCACCGGACATCATGAAACGACCAGATTAAGCTTGAGCTTGATTGAACATTTTCTCGAACCCGGCATGAGTGTCCTGGATTTTGGCACCGGTACGGGTGTCCTTGGAATTGCCTGCATAAAACTGGGTGCAAAATCAGTATTTGCCGTCGATAATGATGAATGGGCAATTGAAAACACAAAAGAAAATGTCAAAAAGAACGGGGTTCAAAAACAAATGACCGTGAGATCAGGAAGTGTCTCGCGTATCCCCCGCCGCAGGTTCGATCTTCTTGTGGCAAATATTGATTTCCGGACAATCTCGCGGTTCGTCTCATCGCTTGCCGCACGGACAAGAAAGAACGGCATCATGATTCTTTCGGGCATTCTGACCGGCGATTTGCCAATCCTGCTGAAATTATTTGCGAAGAATTCGCTCGTTCCATTGGAGCTGGTCGATGAAAATGAATGGACTTCCATCGCCCTCCGCCGGATGTAATCATGCGTTTTGCATCTATCGACATAGGAACCAATACCGTCTTGATGCTGGTTGCGGATGTCCAGGAGAATGGATCCCTGAAAGTAATAAGGGATGAACATTTTATAGGCCGTCTCGGGAAAGGCGTTGATGAACATGGAATCATTTTAACGGAAACGTTCCAGCGTATTCAAGGTATTCTTTCACAATTGAAAGATATCGCCGGCGCTCTTGGCGTCACTCGCATTTCGGCATGCGGAACCAGTGCGCTCCGTGATGCTCAAAACCGCCGTGAATTTGTCGAATTTATCAGGAACGCACTTTCCATCGATATCCGGATACTGAGCGGGGATGAAGAAGCAAACCTCACATATCTGGGAGCCGTCTCCGATTATTTCCCTCTGGACGATTCCGCCCGCTATGCCGTCCTGGATATCGGAGGAGGCAGTACCGAAATTGTCGCAGGTTCAGGAACGACGGTCATCTCTTCGAGCAGTATCGATATAGGAAGTGTCCGGTTGACGGAACGGGTACTGAAAACGAATCCTCCCGAACCCATGGCATTGGAAAACGCCGTCCGGCTGGCCCGGCAGCATCTTCAAAATATTGAAGTTCTTCCTCCGGGTGTAAAATTGATCGGTGTCGCCGGCACACTGACGACCCTGGCTGCTCTTGACCTCCGGATTCCCGGATTTGATAGAACTCTTATCAACCGGCATGCACTCTCGATGGAAACCATTGAAAGACTATTTCAGGAGATCAGGCCTCTCACACTGGATCAATTGCGCCGGTATCCGCAGATACATCCCTCCCGTGCAGACATTCTGCTTGCTGGAATTATCATTTTAAAGGAAACAGTAAGGAAGGTCGGCGTATCAACGATCTCGGTTAGTGACCGCGGATTGCGATATGGAATATTGATACAAGACGCCCGGTCTTTTTTCAGCGGCAGGGGTCCATAATTCCTTATTCTCTCGGTCTGTTCCAGCGCTCTTTGGCAAAATCCCGCATTATTTCTTTAAGATTATTATTGAAGTTCCGTTCAAAGACTACATATTCTGCTATTTGCTGCACGGTGATCACGTCATGAAGTTCTTCCAGAAATTTCGACCGGGTTTCGGCAATCTTTTCTTCACACATACCAATATCCTTGATCAACTGTTCCATTGCCGGATTGTCTGCATGAGATTTTGCAAGTTTCTGAAGCTGGTCGATCAGATCATTGTGATCCCTTTGAATCGCACGCATCGTTTCTTCATATTTATTATACCTGGCAAAAAATCGTATCGAAGTTTCTTCGTCCATTTTCATCACTTCCATCAGGCGCACCTTTTTAAATTGCTCGATACGCTCGCCGCCGTGACTGCGTGTCATCCGTTCCTGGGAGAAGAGTTGAATCGATGTGAGCAGACTGAAGATCAAAAAAGAATAAATTAATCGCATGGATTTCATAATGCATTCCTTTCAGAAATTTTGGATAACACCTGATCCACCTGGTCGCTGCTGAGATCAGAAATCATCCCTTCAAGATCCATTTCTGCAATTTCCTCGTTTTCAATTTGCTTTGAGACCGCGGCCTTCAGGAACCGGTCGCCCTGGAGATGTTCTTCGACGCCCGCAATGGACAGGTCCTGGTACGTCGTGAAAGACGATCCTGCATACTCTCCTTCAACCGCCTGCACCATTTCATCCGCGCTCAAATCCTTCATCACCCGCTGCAGTGCATCCGTCTGATTCGATTCGGATGAAAAATCGATCGGTACCCTCAGGACCAGGAGCACCAGGAACGCCGAGACGGAAAGCGGGAGAAGGACCTTCGTGAGCGCTTCGGCATATGCGCGGACGGGACGCCGTCTCTGTTCCAGGCGTTCTCTCACCCTTGGAAGAATGGTCGTAAAATAGACTGGTGAAGGCGGATGTTCATGAGACTCTTTTAAAATATTCTCCGTCGATAATAATTCGCGATAGTGATTTTGACACGTCAGACAATTTTGTAAATGCTCCTCCACCCGATCGTGTTCCTGGATGCTTAACCGGTTTGCTGCATAATCCAATAAATCATATTTGACATGTTCAGCTTGCACGATGAACATACTCTCCAATTTTCTTTGCTGCATGAAAATAATTAGCTTTGAGGCCGCCGATCGATGTTTTTAAAATGGCGGATATCTCCTCATACGATAATTCTTCATAATATCTGAGAATGAATACCGCTTTTTGTTTCTCCGGCAGTTTTGCAATCGCCTCTTCAATGAGTTTTTGCTGCTCGTCTTTTTCAACGATCGAATCGGGTTGTTCATGTTCGTCTCCGGCGGTGTCAAAGAACTCGTCGATTCTGACAAAGTCTCTGATCCTCTGTTTCCGGAGGGCATTCAGAGCGACATTCACCGTTATTCGATACAACCACGTATAGACGCCCGATTCGGCCCGAAAATCCTTGAGCGCACTGTACACCTTGATAAATACTTCCTGAACAATATCGTCTGCCTGGTCATGATCGTTGACAAACCTCCGCGCAACCCAGTAAATCTTTTCCTGATACCGTCTTACCAGTTCGTTAAAACATGTTTCATTGCCCTTTTGAAACAATTCGACAAGTTCAAGGTCACTGGATCCGGTCATCTAGGGTATGTCATTTAAATATTTGACAATTCTCACTGCTTAAAGTTTAAACAGAGTATGAAAAAAGCCTTTTCCTACCAAAACCCGATGCGTGCTCCGACGTTAAATTCAAACTGATTCGAGATATTCTGCGCTGGAGAGGCTTCATCTGTAAGAGAGTGGATTTGAGCATTTCCATGAATATACACATCCCGCAACGGCTGATAAAGGACGTTCACCCCAAACATTCGTTCAACGTGCAGCATTCCATCAAGGAATGAAAAGCCTCCCTGATCTCCGGCGTATTGATCGTTCAGCGGCATGGGGCTTCCCTTGCGATATACTTCCTGAAAGACTGACAGTTTTAATTGCCGGATCGGACGGTAGGTCAGGGAGAGATTGGCATCGTCTGCATTTTGCCCAATCCAGCTCCCGAGCACATACCCGTTGTTGGTAAACGTGGCCGAAGGATATTTATGCGAATAGAGTCCCGGATTTGTCCTCGTATATTCTGCCGAAAGTTCGATATTCTCCAGGGGAAGATCGTACAGATGGCCTCCGATGGTAAATCCCAGCTGTCTGCGTGAATCGTTCGAATCGAAAAATTTATCAGTGTTCAATTCATCAATAAAAACAGAAAAATAAAGATTCGTATTTTTGATGATATTGAGATCGAGGCTCCCGAAAAACTGACAGTTATCCTTATCCCCGTTATAATGTTCTCCCGCTTTAAAAAACATCACCGGTATGAGATACATCAGCTCCGGACCGCGGTCACTATAGACAACCGATTCCCCCAAGGAAAAATCGATCCCCTTCCAGAGAGTCATCTCCACTTGATGGGCGGCGATGTATTTCGTATGATCGATCTCCCGCAAAGAAGAGAAACCATTGTAGTTCACAAAATAGCTTTTCAATGAATCCGTCACATTCGAGTTTAACGCACCGTGGAAATAGATAAAATCGAATCCGTCCGTGATGTGCACGCGCATTTTTATCTGTGGATATGACGGGGCCTTATTCGAAAATATGATATTCCCGTTTTCACCGTATCCCCAGATATTATTCGATTTTTCCAGCGAGAAGGTGAACGCCCCTATCTGCCATGAAAGCTGCACGTCAATTTCGTCAAAATTCACTTCGGGTGTAACGGGATCCGCCGCTCGAATTAAATCCAGCGAGTACGGCGGAATGTGGACGCTGCCGGCGGAATTGATGATCCCCTTTTCCGGAGTATTGGTCCGATAGTAATTCAGATTGCTTCCCCATTGTTTGTTGTCGTCAAAGTTAAAATAAAAGCCGACATTTTTAAAAGCATACCCATAGAATTTTAATTCTTTTGTACTGATGGTATTTTTCAATCCGCCGTCCTTTTCGGCGGTCAGAGCATAGCCGATATCGAAATTGAATATCCCCCCGTCTATTTCCTTTGAAAAAAGATGCCAGCGTGTCTCGCTCGGTTCCGGGTCATCGGCAAGAGAAAGGAGTTCATAATTGAATTCTGTTTTGTAAAATTCGTACGTGGCGCGTTCAAGGGATGTCATCGATTCAGAGGACGGTTCAAGCTCTTTAAGCTGCTGGGCGAGATACATTCTGCTTAATGGCTTCGAAGCATCCTGGTAATTCGAGAGATATCCTTTTGCGTCCATGCGCTTTAAAAATTCATATACCTCATGAGATGCCGGGAGGTACACCGACTGCGCATGGATGAGCATGGGAATTATAAATAGTGACAAAGAACAAAGCAGGAATTTCTTCTTCATACATGCTCCGGTGCCGTTGTCCAGTTCGTTCTCACTGCTGCCATAAATCTTTCCATGTTTTCATTTCCTCAATTTTTGGATAATGCGGTGCAGCTTTCCCGGTCAAAAGATATTTTATATCGGAATAGATGTGAAAAGCAACAGTCGAAACCAAATGGTTCTGTAATCTCCTCGTCGAAATAAAGGCAAGGGCGTTTTTGTTTATTCTGCAAATTCCAGTGCGGGATATTCGCCTGCTGAGATCAAGGTCTTCCACAATGCCAAAATCCTCTCGAAAACCGTTCACGGCAATAAAGTTCGGCCGCCGGTAGGCCGCACAAATCCCCGGGAATAAAGAGAGACCCCAAAAGGCAAAAAACCTCACCAGAATGTATGTCCCGTAATAAAAAAATCTCGGCATGAACTTCCCGTCGGATGGCTTCGCTATTCCGGTTGCACCGATCACTGCCGGTGTGATAAATGTCATTGAGAGTTGTGAAAGAAAATCCGGAGCGAGCGTTGCATCGGCATCGACAAAAACGAGGATATCCCCGCCGGCCGTTTTCGCGCCGGCATTCCTGCCGTACGCAATTCCCCTTTTCTCGTCGACCAGGACGCGGTCTGCATACCGGCGCGCGATCTCCGCCGTGCGGTCTGCGGAATGGGCATCAGAAACAATAATTTCAAACTTCGTCCGTCCGATATCCTGCTGCACGATGGAGCGAAGGCATCGCTCAATACATGCTTCTTCCTGGTATGTGGGAATGATTACTGAAAATTCCATCGTGTGTCGTCGTCCAACAGGCTCACGCGTTCAGTTTTGACTTGAAATATTTGAGTGTTTTCAGCAGCCCATCATGTCTATTGACTTTGGGTCCCCAGCCGATGATGGTTTGTGCTTTGGTGATATCCGGCTGGCGCACTTTCGGATCGTCTTGAGGCAGGTCCTGGAAAATAATTTTGCTCCGGCTTCCGGTTAATTGAATGATTTCTTTTGCAAGTTCCAGGATGGTCACTTCTTCCGGATTTCCAATATTCATCGGCAATTGGTAATCGGACATCATGAGACGGTACACGCCGTCTATCAAATCTGAGACATAACAAACACTTCTGGTCTGGCTGCCGTCTCCGAATACCGTGAGGTCTTCATTCCGCAGGGCCTGCGACATGAATGCAGGAATTGCCCTGCCGTCATTGATTCGCATCCGTTCGCCATAGGTGTTGAAGATCCGGATGATCCGGGTTTCCACCCCATGGTACCGGTGATAGGCCATCGTCATCGCTTCGGAAAACCGTTTTGACTCATCATAGACGCCGCGCGGACCGACAGGATTGACGTTGCCCCAATAACTCTCCGGCTGCGGATGAATAAGCGGGTCGCCGTACACTTCCGATGTCGAAGCAATAAAAAACCTGGCTCCTTTCGCTTTTGCAAGCCCCAGGGCTTTATGCGTTCCCAATGAACCGACTTTCAACGTCTGGATCGGGAGCTTGAGATAATCGATGGGGCTCGCCGGGGAGGCGAAGTGAAAAATAAAATCTATTGTTCCGTCGACAAAAAGATAATTGGTGACATCGTAGTTGATAAAACTGAAATGCGGGTTGCCCATGAGATGCGCGATATTTGCCACATCTCCGGTGCTGAGATTATCCAGACAAACAACTTCATGGCCTTCGGCAAGCAGTCTATCGCACAGATGTGAGCCGAGGAATCCCGCACCGCCCGTGACCAGAGATCGGATCATTTGTTTTCCAGGTACCATTGTATGGTTTTTTGCACGCCTTCACGCAGGGGAGTCTTCGCCGACCACCCCAGCGCGTTGATTTTTGAGACATCGAGTAATTTCCGGGGTGTGCCGTCCGGTTTTGACGAATCGAATTCGATCGTTCCGATAAAGCCGACTTCTTCTTTGATCATCGCGGCAAGTTCAAGGATGGTCACATCCTGCCCGGTACCGATATTAATAATCTCGCCGTCGTCGTAGTGGTTCATGAGAAACACAATGGCATCTGCAAGATCGTCCACGAAAAGAAATTCGCGCTTGGGCGAACCGGATCCCCACACGGTTGCGGATGCGGCAGCAGCCGTCCGGGCATCGACAAATTTCCGGATCAATGCCGGCATCACATGGGAGCTCTGCAAATCGAAATTATCGTGAGGGCCGTATAAATTCGTGGGCATGACGGAGATAAATTTTGTTCCATACTGCCTGTTAAAGGCCTGACACATTTTTATGCCGGCAATCTTTGCAATCGCATACGGTTCGTTGGTGGGTTCCAGCTTTCCCTCCAGCAGGTAATCTTCTTTCATCGGCTGGGGGGCAAACTTGGGATAGATGCATGAACTTCCTAAAAAACAAAGTTTTTTTACTCCGTTTCGATATGCAGAATGAATGATATTGCTTTCCAGCTGTAAATTAATATAAATAAAATCTGCGGGGTAGGTATCATTCGCGTGAATGCCGCCCACTTTCGCCGCTGCCAGTATCACATAATCGGGGCGCTCCTGCTTGAACATCTCCTCCACCGCTGCCTGCCTGGTTAAATCCAGTTCTTCAATGGTGTGAAGCATGAAGTTGGAATATCCCTGCGCCCGCAGCGAACGCATGATTGCCGATCCGACTAATCCGGTGTGGCCGGCAACATAGATTTTATCTGTTTTGTTCATAGATGAGGTTCTTGGTTCGTGGTTCTTTGTGCTTAGTTCTTAATCAAGTATGCAGTATGGAGTAAGGAGTATGGAGAAATCATTTTGAAAATTTATCCGGTCTGTTTATTATTGAATACAGCATTTTATTTATTTCTTTGTATGTCTTCACTGTTTACCATTCACTCTTTACTGCCTGCTGCTTTTCTCAAATCTCTATATCCCCGATACTCCATACTCATTTCTGCCTACTCCCTACTTACCTCAAATTGCTCAACTGCTCATCTACTCATCGCTCATCAGCTCCGTAGGAGCTTAATGTTTATAAAATATTCCTCAAAGCTGTCCGAAGCTCCAGAGGAGCGTTATATTTCGCTCCTATCGGAGCTTAAATTCTGTTTTTTTAATTATTCTACAAATATTTTGCCCCTACGGGGCAAGTACTGCTCTCAACTGCTCATCAGCTCCGGAGAAGCGTTATTTTATTCTTTTTGAAGCCATTCAAATACATAACGAGTATCGTATTTTATTTGGAAATTATCTAACAGTGCAAGATATTCTTCTTTGAATGTCTTCTTTCTATGATGCTCTTGCTGTTGATCAATATACTGTATTACTCGATCAAGGTGTGATTGCGAATATGAAAAAGCTCCGAATCCCTCCTGCCAGTGAAACTTGCCCTTCACCCATTGCTTTTCATTGATAAATCTTGAAGAATTCGTCTTTATATCTCGTACTAAATCAGAAAGTGAAATATCAGGTTTTAGGCCCAAAAGAAGGTGGATATGATCTTGAACGCTATTTATACGCAAGAGCTTTTGATTGTTATTTCTGACAATGCCAGTTATGTACTTATGCAGTTCTTCTTTATTTTCTTCTCTTAATAAGCTTTGTCTTCCCTTGACAGCAAA
>RPQN01000178.1 GCA_003819715.1 Ignavibacteriota bacterium
TAACCGGGCGCGATACCGTGTACCAAGCCGAACCGGTGACGATTATCGCAACTCATGCACGTGAGCGGATTACACCGGTGACCTTTACCAACCTGAAACAGTCGGAAATCAAACTGCAATATTCGGCACAGGATGTGCCGGTCTTGCTGGCTGGACTTCCTTCGATTACGTTTTATTCTGAAAACGGGAATGGTACCGGAGGCTACAGTTATATTTCACTGCGCGGATTTGATCAACAACGGCTCTCTGTCCTGGTTAATGGAGTGCCGCAAAATGATCCGGAGGATTTTAGCGTCTATTGGATCGATTTTCCGGATTTGCTCGGAAGCACGACGAATATCCAGGTACAGCGAGGCGCCGGGAGTGCGTTCTATGGCCCGCCTGCAATTGGAGGCTCCATCAATCTGCTTGCGGTTCCATTTCAACCTCAACCAGGCGTGACTCTGGAATCCAGCCTCGGCTTCCAGGAATATGGTTCCACCAACGCCATCGTCCTCTCAACTCGAAAATATTCTGCGACATTCAATTCAGGACTCGTGGGCGACCGCTATATGTTTTATGGACGTCTCGGAAAACTCTCGACCGACGGGTATCGTGATAAATCCTGGGATGACATCAATTCGTATTTCTTTGGCGTGGAACGGTTTGATGAATCCTTAACTACACGTATTCATTTCTACGGAGGCCCATTCAGCGATGGTTTGGTGTACAATGGTTTACCAAAATTCTATAATAAGGATCTCAAGCTTCGACGGTCAAATTTCAATTATTTCGAGTTGAACAACACTCAGGATTCGGTCACCTATGCTTCCTCTCGACGCCCTCAGGAATCCGAACAGTTTTCGCAGCCGCATTTTGAGTTTCTGCAGGAATGGAGATTGTCTCCCGGCGTGACGTTGAATAACACCATATTCTATATTCAAGGTGATGGTTATTACGACTACGATGGTTCCGGGCTGGATTCCTCTTCATTGCATTTGGGGAGCACTCATGGAATTCCACTCTCCGCCAATCCATCAAATATTTTAGTACGCGCTTTCGTCGGAAATAAACAATGGGGATGGCTGCCGCGGTTGGAATTCAACCACGGATCCGGAACTCTGACGGTGGGGGCGGAATTGCGTTTCCACCGCTCTCTCCATTGGGGAAAAATTGCATATGCGGAAAATTTACCGGCGATGTACGACCCCGATTACCATATCTACGAATATCAGGGCGGCAAGGATATCCTTTCGGTGTACGGTCACGAACTCACCAAAATGAACGATGCGTTCACGTTGATGACGGATCTCCAGATGGTGTACAATCGATATTCTCTGTCAAATGAAAAATTCAACAACAATCATTTTTCATATCCTTATCTATTTCTTAACCCGAGGATCGGTTTAAATTATAACATCAATGAAGCGGTCAATACCTACATCAGTCTTGCATATACGAGCCGTGAACCGAGGTTGAAAGATCTCTACAAGGCGGAGGAATCAATCTGGGGAAGTACTCCGATTTTTTCTGCAGATACGGCAGGCGGAATGATAACATATGATTTCAAGAAACCTCTGGCAAAACCCGAACACCTGTTTGATGTGGAACTGGGCGGCGTCTATCACAGCGGATCCACTACTGCCTCAGTGAACCTCTTCTGGATGGAATTTTCAGATGAGTTAATCAAAAGCGGCACCGTCGATATTTTTGGAGAACCGGTCATGGGAAATGCTGATCGCTCACGTCATATGGGCGTCGAGCTCCAGGTCCAGACAGACCTCCTCTCAGGAATATCCTTGAGCGGAAACGCAACCATTTCCTATAACCGATTAATTCGCTACTCCATCGTAGAGGGCATGAATAACGGATCCATCACTCGTCAAAGCCTGGATGGCAATCCCATCGCCGGGTCGCCTGACATCATGGGGAATGTTCGATTATTCTACGATCTCAACGATCTCCGTGCCTCCATCACTGGAAAATATGTGGGAGCATTTTACACCGACAATACAAAAAATGCTCTTCTCAAAAACGATGCCTATGCCGTTGTTGATGCCATGGCTTCTTACCGGTTCGCTCTGGGTTCCGGGGTTTTCCTTACCGTTCGCGGTGAGGCAAGGAACATATTGAATTCCTTATTTACGATGAGCGGTGAGGGGCAGGAATTTTTCCCCGCTGCTGAACGCAACTATATCTTTGGAACTTCACTTCAATTTTAGCCGATGGACATCATGAAAAAAACACACATCTCCTTTTGCATCGTTCATGGTAAATATGTAAATTAAAATAGTGCGGTTTTCCCCGCGATTCGAGTTCCAGAGACGCGATTCTTTTTTTAAGAAGGACCGTACATTACTTTGAAAGTGACCGTTGCGTTATTATCCGATCCTCATTCTTATCGAATTATTCATGTGTGGTGAATCCCCCGGTCAGGAGGAGGATTCCGTGAGGATGGTGCTTCAACCGATAGTGGTGACATCAACCCGAATTCCGACAAATGATCTTTTTGTCAGTCGATCTATCGATGTCATTGACGAACAGACCATTCAAAATTCCGGAGCATGGTGCGTGGAAGATCTGCTGCAAAACGGTGCGAATGTCGATGTCCAGTCAAGAGGAGTGTTCGGTGTACAGACAGATGTCAGCATCCGCGGCGCTTTATATAGCCAGTATCTTCTTCTTCTCGATGGCGTCCGGTTGAATGATTCCCAAACATCTCATCACAATTTCGATCTGCCGGTTTCTCCGGATCAGATCCAGCGCATTGAAGTGTTAAAAGGACCCGGCTCCTCCCTTTACGGACCAGACGCATTCGGCGGAGTGATCAATATCATCACACGCGTCCCGGCACAAACGGCATGCCGGTTGAACCTGAGCGGCGGCGAGAACGGTCTGGTCCATGCAGCAGGAAGTTACGATTATTCCTCGTCTGGAATCCATTCGTCCAATACGATCGAACACCGGCGCTCGGACGGCTATCACGTTGATACCGACTTCCAAACGACCAGCATCTCATCGAACAACACCATGGATTTCCCATTCGGTACTTGCTCATTGTTCGGCGGATATGCCCAGAAAGCATTTGGCGCATTTAATTTTTATGGACCATCCCCATCGAAGGAATGGACGACAACAACATTCTGCCATGCGGCGGCACAGATCCTTGTTCATGGTCTTCTCCTGCAGCCGAAAATCTCCTACCGCCGGCACAACGACAAATTCATGTATGACGTACGCACCCCCGGTCAGTTCGTCAATATCCATACAACGAACTCCTCGAGCGGGGAGCTTCACTGCATCATCCCGATTGACGAATCCTCTTCTCTCATTTCAGGTATCGCCGGAACTATCGACAATATCGTGAGCACGAATCTTCATACCCATGAGCGATCCTCTCTCGGAATTCTTCTGTCCCTCCAGTGCGTCTTCCGGCAGAGGTTTCTCGTCGATGTCGGGATGCGCGAGGATTTTCACTCACAGTATGGACGGCAATTGAATCCTGCCATGAGCGTCGGAGTTCTCTTCGCACAATCAGCGAAAGTATTTGTAACCGCCGGCCGTTCATTTCGCGCCCCGAGCTATACGGAATTATACTATTCCAACCCCGCACGAATAGGCAATGCCGGATTAAAACCGGAAACCGGATGGTCCACCGAACTGGGAACAGAATGGTATGGCGGTGCTCAAATAAAATTTTCGGCGTCATGCTTTGAACGCGACCAGCAAAACCTTATCGATTACGTGAAATTCACGGCGTCCGACGCCGTTGCGCAGGCCGCCAATTTTGCAACAGCAGTGACTCGCGGCCTTGAAGCAGCGCTCCAATGGCAGAGGGGGGATGATGCAGAACCGGAAATTATTCGATCTGTTCAGGTGAGGTATACGTATTTGGACTCTCGCATCGATCGTGGCAGCGTCTATAGCTCTGTCTACAGCTTCAACCATCCAAGACATCAACTCAACGTCGATGGATCCGGATATCTCCCGTTCTTACTCCATTGGACGACGAACCTGACACATAAAATAAAAATGGATGGAACGGCTTTTTCGCTGGTCGACGCAAAAGTCTCCCGCGACCTTTCTGTTGCAACCGTGTTTCTCCAGGGGACAAACCTCCTCAATCAATCGTACGAAGAATTAACCGGTGTTCCACTTCCCGGCCGCTGGATATGGGCCGGAATTGAAATCAAGTTACTTTAGGATGTGACGATGAAGCGCGCACTTATTCTCGCCAATGGAAAATCGCCAAGTAAACTGTTGTTCCATAATTCAATGGTGTACGCCGATTGGTTCGTGTGCGCAGATGGAGGAGCAAATACCGCTGCCCGTTTCGGTTACACGCCGGACCTGATCATCGGCGATCTCGATTCCATTGAAAAAGAAACACTAAAAAAATTCAGCAGCGTCAAAACCATAAAACTGAAGGATCAGAACTCGACCGACCTGGAGAAAGCATTAACCGCGGTGTTACGTAAAAAATTCAAGGAAATTATTGTCCTGGGGGCAACCGGCGGGAGGCTTGATCATGCGATTGGAAACCTGAGCGCACTTGCAAAATATTCTGATCGGGCCCATATTACATTTCTTGACATCGAAGGCATTTTTATTTCAGTGGATCGAATCCTGGAAATGAACCTGCCGGCCGGCACGATTATTTCCCTTCTGCCTCTTTCTCGATGTACCGGAGTCATCACGAGAGGATTGAAATGGAACTTGAATGGTGAATCTTTGGAACTTGGTATTCGCGAAAGTACGAGCAATGTGATGGTGACTTCTCCGGTCACCATCAAAGTTAAAAAGGGCCGCATGATCGCATTTGTTATGGCGAATCATACTCTCATCCCCTAAACCGTTCAGGTTCTCATGAATGTCCATTTTTCCCTTAGTGATATCGCACTGATTGTTGCATACTTTCTCGCGGTGCTCTTCATCGGTTTTCGCGCCGCGCGCAGGCGGAAATCCGGCGCGGATGACTTCCTCCTGGCGGGCCGGACATTAACGCTTCCGGTTTTTGTCGCAACGCTTGTTTCGACCTGGTATGGCGGAATTCTTGGCGTAGGAGAATTTTCCTACACCTATGGCATTTCAAACTGGGTCGTCTTCGGCATACCCTATTACCTCTTTGCACTGGTCTTTGCGTTGTTCCTTGCGAAAAAAGTGCGGGCAACAAATCTTGTTACCCTGCCCGATAAACTGGAACAGGCATACGACAAACGCACTGCTCTCGCCGGAGGCATTCTTACATTTGTTCTTGTCACTCCGGCAGCCTATGTCCTGATGCTGGGAATTCTTGCCCGGCTCATTTTTGGTATCGATCTCACGCTTAGTATTGTTGCCGCAACATTTCTCACGGTGGTATATTTGTATAAAGGGGGATTTCGTTCCGATGTCTGGGCAAACGTTTTTGAATTTGTCATGATGTTCCTGGGGTTTGCACTCATCGTCATATTTTCTTATTCGAAATTTGGCGGATGGGATTTTATTCGCACGCATGTTCCCCCGCTGCATCTGACCTGGCACGGGGGAAACAGCCTGCAGTTTGTCACCGTCTGGTTCTTTATTGCACTCTGGACGCTGGTCGATCCGGCCTTCCATCAGCGATGTTATGCGGCAAAGGACGGCCGTACCGCTCAGCGCGGTATTCTGGTCTCCATTCTGTTCTGGTTGGTGTTCGATTTTATGACAAGCATCGCAGGATTATATGCCCGCGCTTCGCTGCCTCACCTGCCTCAGCCAATGTATTCCTATCCTCTTCTCGCCGAATTGACGCTCCCTGCCGTCGCAAAAGGAATGTTCTATATCGGGATGCTCGCAACGATTATGTCTACGCTCAGCAGTCTTACGCTGATCTCTGCAATTACCGTCGGAAAAGATATTGTGGGAAGATGGAAAAACGCCGCGGATGATTCAGAGCTTGTTCAGCGCTGGACCAAAGGCGGACTGGTCTTATCGGCTTTATTCTCTATCGTTCTCGCGATAAGCGTTCCATCTGTCGTCAAAATATGGTACACCATCGGTACGTGCGTTATCCCCGGACTTTTGGTGCCGGTCCTCGCAAGTTACTTTGACCGGTTTAAGATTTCGACGGTCTACGCGTACCGGGCAATGATGAGCGGCTGGTTTTTCTCGACGGCAAGCCTGGTCACCGGATATATCTATACGTCGCACGGGAATCCCTCTTACTGGTACGGAGTCGAACCCATGTACCCGGGATTATTTATGGCACTGTTTTGGTGGGGAATGGGAAAACTAGAAACGACAAAAATTAAAAATCCAATCACTTAAACCAACAGACTTTTTCCGGTTTTCAATTTCTGATAAAAACAATACCCGTTGCGACCGCCGTTCCATTTTAACAGTCAAGCGTGTACGACGTCATAGGTTGGTCATAGTTTAACGGCCACAACTGAAACCGCCTTTGCCGTCGCCACGGAAGAGTTTGTCCGATCAGTCGCTTCAAGGAATATCACGTACACGCCAATACGTGCGCGTTGACGATTATCGTCATATCCATCCCAGATCATTTCTCCCTGAGGCCCTGTTTGTTCGCCGTTCGCCAATAACCGAACGAGTCTCCCTTTTATATCGTAAATTTTAATATTCAATGTCGCAGCCAGGGATGAGAGATTGTATCGGATGATGCAAAAATCCTCAAAACCGTCGCCATCGGGAGAGAATGGATTTGGAGAGAGCGAGATCATCGAACTGCTGTTCGTACCCGTGGTCCTGACACTATTGATCCCTCCCGGTGTGCCGCCGGCCATATTCACACACGTACTCCAATTTCGCGGATCGTTCGAATCCATATCCCGGTTGATCCGTTCGAGTGAACGGCCCCTGGTGTCTTCGACGCCGGGGTGATGCCACGCGGGGATGTACGCAATACTGTCTATTACCTGTCCGGTCAGATCCTTCAGGATAAGGTCATCTCCATCATTATTAAAACTCAAGCCGGTTGACCTGTTCAGAATACGAATGCGATCTCTTGACTCGGAGCCGGCAAGATCAGGATACATCTGGAAGAGTGTTGAGTCTGCTGCTATGACTGCATATCCGCCGGATTCAATCACGAACGGCTGGCTGGATAATTCAAATGAATTCATGCTCGTTGATCCCGGTTTGTCATGGAATATCCAATTTGCCAGATCGATAGAATCATCGGACCGATTCAGGAGTTCGAACCATTCAGTCTGACCGGGCAGCGGATCATACATAATTTCATTGATGACTATGCGGCGGGGCTCAAAGCCCCTCTTCACCGATACTGTTGCACGGTTATTTTTTATATTGGTATCCCTTGGCCAGTCAGCGAGAATAATTACAGTATTTTCGCCTGAAACGAGCTGTGGCAAAGACTCAGAGAACTCCATGGAATCTCCTGCCGGCAATGGGCGATCGGAGCGGAGAGTTTGTAGAAATTCCGACTGTTCCGGTTGTGCATTATTATTGATGTCAGTATAAAACCGAAGCAAAATCGTATCCACTCCATGTCGACCAATGTTATAAACAGAGAACAACACAACCGGAACGGCCTTACCGTTGACAATAATATCCCTTTGGCATGGATGACCGATCTCGATATCGTAATCGAGTCGCGCGATACTATTGATGAATCCGGGAGTGGAACCAGCCGAATCCCGGGATGATCCCCAGTTTATTGATTGTTGACTTGACCATTCCTGATCCACGCGTTCCAGCGATTTCCCATTCTGACCGCCCCAGGATGGCGTGTACATCACACTGTCGATGGCATTTCCATGATTATCATAAATGACAACGGCATCGGGTGTAAAATTATTAAATGCGGAAAAGTCGGCAGCAACAAACGGAACTCCAGGATGAAATTCAGCGAAGGAGGCGTCTTTCGCAACCACCATGAAGGAACGGGGCGGAACCGCTTTCCTTTCCCGAGTGATCCATGACTTGATGGAGGTGTTGCTGTCGGATATTCTCCATTTTTTAATATCGATAGTATCGCTCGTGGTATTGAATAACTCCACCCATTCCGGCTCATCACCGGCCGGACAATACATAATTTCATTGATCAGTATATCTGAGGTGATGCTTCCCACCATCACGTTGATCCAGGCAGAGTCATTTGTCCGGTTTTCGTCCGGAGGAAATTCAATCAGTGCTGCAAAGCTATTCTCACCCGCCGTCACGGGAGCGTGCAGGGCGGTGCAGGTTATTGAATCACGGGGAGCGAGAACATTTCCTTGATATTCGGAAAATTGTTCGGCAGGATCAGAGTGGCCGTTGCGGTTTCCGTCATAAAAGAACCGGACCGAATATGCCGAAGCAGGCAGGGAGCCAAAATTTTTTATACATGTTTTTAATGAAACCGGGTCCTTCCTTGTCAAATCTTCAGGTGTCGCGGCAATACTGGAAAATCCGATGTCGTATCCGGTTGCGAATGAAATCGAGACA
>RPQN01000179.1 GCA_003819715.1 Ignavibacteriota bacterium
ATAAAATTTCGATTCAAAGAATTTGATTTTTACAAAGTGTCCCGCCCAACCCGCGGGACACTTTTTTTATATGAGTCTCCAAGTCCTCCATATCGTCCAGTGGTTTGAAGAATGGGCCCCCGCGTGGGTCTCTTCGGAAAAAGATCATGTCGGACTGCAGGTAGGCAATCTCCAAAACAACGTAACGAAAATTGTCGTTGCGCTCGATGTCAACCGGCAAATTATCAACGAGGCGATTGCACAGAAGGCGGAACTCATCGTCACCCATCACCCGCTCCTGTACAGGATGCCGTCGGCCATAACGACGAACAATCCCGTCGGAGACATGGTGTTGCAACTCGCAGAACACAAGATTGCACTTTTCTCAGCACACACCAATTTAGATTATGCTCCGGGCGGCGTCAGCTTCGCTTTAGCAGACATCCTCGGGTTACAGAACATCCGGTTTCTCTCGCCGTTAAAAAATTCACTGGCAAAAATTGTGGTGTTCGTTCCTGAAGGCTATGCGGACAACATCCGAAATGCCATGTCGGAGGCGGGCGCAGGACACGTCGGCGAGTATTCCTCCTGTTCTTTCGGTTCTCATGGGAGAGGAAGTTTTTACGGATCATCGTCCGCACATCCGGTTATTGGATCGAGCGGAACTCTCGAGTTTGTGGATGAACTCCGGCTTGAAATGGTTGCCCCAAGGGCCGCCCTCTCCGGTATCGTCGCTGCGCTGAAAGCGGTCCACCCGTATGAAGAACCGGCATATGATATTTATCCTGTTGAAAATCCGAATCCCAATTTCGGCATGGGCGCCGTCGGCGAATTACTGAAGCCTCAGCAGCCCCTGCCGTTTTTAAAATTTGTCAAACAAAGCCTGGGCGCAAAAGCATTGCGCTATACGGGAAATACCACACATAAAATTCGTCGAGTCGCCGTCTGCGGCGGGGCCGGCAGCGACCATGTGAATGATGCGCGTTCCGCAAACGCAGATGCGCTGGTGACGGCCGACATTCGATATCACACATTTCAGAGTGCACCCGATGATATCATCCTGATCGATGCAGGCCATTGGGAAACAGAGCAAATAATTTTACATCCCATTGCAGGACGGCTGCGGTCTGCCGCCCGCGCGGCGGACGAACCGTTGACGGTAATGGTTTCCAAACATACTATGAACCCCATAAAGACCATGTAAGATGTCAGAGACCAGAGAGGAGCAAACGTTGGAAAATAGATTGCGCTCGTTGTACTTGCTGCAACTTGTAGATTCGAACTTAGATGAATTGCAGGAAATGAAAGGAGACCTCCCGCAAATTGTCGATGACTTGACGGAAAACGTGAAGAATAAACAGGCGGCCAAGAAGGAGCTTGAAGATATTTTAAAAAAATCGATTCTTCTTCGGGATCAAACCGATACCGACATCCTTTCACTGAAAGCCAAAATTGAGAAATACAAGGCGCAGCAATTCCAGGTGAAGACCAATAAGCAATACGATATGCTGGCCCGGGAGATTGATCTCTCGCAGGAGAAGATCACCAAGCTGCAGCGGGATATGGAAACCTTAGAAGGCAAAGCGGTGCTCGCCAAAGAGGATGCTGAAAAATTGGCTCCCGAACTTGAAGCGCTTCAAACGGAGCTTGCGAGCCGGAAGAAAGAACTCGCTGCCGTCAATAAAGAGCATGAAGATGAAGAATTAAAATTAAAGCACCAGCGCGAGAAGGTCGTCGGCAAAATATCGAAGGCAGATTATCAGATGTACAGCAGAATTCGCAAGGCGGAAGACGGGCGGGCAATCGTTGCGGTTCAAAGAAAGTCGTGCGGCGGATGCTTTAACCGCGTCACCCCGCAGCGGGTTCTGGAACTGCGGAAGAATTCTGCGCTGATCGCATGCGAACGGTGCGGACGCATTCTTGTTTCGGATGAAATCGTCGAGAGCGTTAAAAAGACTCTATGACCATCCTCGCCTATACAGACGGCGCGTCACGCGGCAATCCCGGTGAAAGCGGCGTCGGCATAGTGTTGAAAGACGAACAAGGCAACGTCATCACCTCACAGTACGGGTATATCGGAACGGCGACGAATAATATCGCTGAATATACTGCACTTGCCCTCTGTCTCAAGCTCGTGCAGACGACGAAGTGCAGTTCCCTGGTGGTTCATTCCGACAGTGAGCTGATGGTGCGTCAATTGAACGGCCAGTACAAAGTGAAGGATGCCGGGCTGAAGAAACATTTTCAACAGATCCAGAATATCCTGGGTGCTTCGCCGTTTCAATTCAACATTACACATATCCCCCGGGAAAAGAACCGGGAGGCAGATGAATTGGCGAATCGCGGGATTGACACAAAAAAGATTCTCGCCATATGAACATCCGTTCATCATGGTGTTACCGACGGCATGGAATTTGATGTTGAGAAAGCTGGACGTTCAGTCCAGAAGCAGAAGCTGGTGCGTCAGGCAGCTGCCCCGTTCATCTCCGATGACCGGGGAGGAAAGTCCGAACACCACAGGGCAAAGCGCCCCGCAAGAAAACCGGATGCGGGTCATTCCGTACCTGGTTCATCAAGCGGGGGTTCTGCAGGCAACATCCTGCAGAAACGGAAAGTATCACAGAAAACATACATCCCGGTTTCTTCGAAAGAAGCAATCTGGAAACAGGTGAAAAGGTGGTGTAAGAGACCACCGCATCGTCAGTAATGACGATGGTCGCGAAAGCGATCCCGATAGCTATCGGGACAAGAGAAACCCCGCTTGGTGCAAGACCATGTAGATCCCGTTTCCCGATGAGCGAACGCTCATCGGGAGGAGAGTTGCCCGCACAAGTTCACGCAGGTGAAGACGGGATGGGTAGGTCGCCTAGAGAAATGGCTGCCTCGTTTCGATGAATGCCCGTCATTCATCGGGATTAGACAGAATTCGGCTTATCGATCAACCGCTTCATGCTTCTGGATTTTTGGACGCGCGATCTTTCTATTCACATAACCAGATTTCTCACCAACAGCATTACTCATTCATTGATTTGAAAGAATCCATTGTCACCTATTCGGGAATATCGCTGGACACTGCGGAACGATCTCAACGTTCCTCCGGAAATCAGGCAACAAGTGCAATCGTTATCACAGGAGCTGGGCATCTCACCTGTTCTGACAGAGATTCTGGTCCACCGGGGCATTGACACATTCGAGAAAGCACGGTCTTTTTTCCGGCCCAGCATGGAAGATCTTCATGATCCGTTCCTCATGAATCATATGGATGCGGCCGTCAAGCGCATCACCGGCGCCATCGTGAAGCATGAACACATCATGGTGTTCGGCGATTACGATGTTGATGGAACCGACAGCACGGCGATGCTCTGGAAATTTTTAAAAGATGCCGGAGCGACCATCGACTATTTCATTCCGGACAGGATTAAAGACGGCTATGGAATTTCAACCGCGGGGATTGATCACGTGCATGCCTCAGGCGCAACACTCCTCATCGCCGTCGATTGCGGCATTACCGCATTCCAGCAGGTAGAATACGCACATTCACTCGGCATCGACGTCGTCATTTGCGATCACCACGAACCCGGGAATGAGATCCCGAACGCCGCGGCCGTCCTTGACGCGTTGAAGCCGTCTTGCGCGTATCCGTTTAAATATCTCTGCGGCTGCGGCGTCGCATTCAAGCTTATCCAGGCGCTCGCGGCGTCCGAACCCATCCGCAGCATACTGGGCGAGGATGCACCGAAACGGCTGCTCGATTATCTGCAGTATGTCACTCTTGCCACGACAGCGGATATCGTCCCACTGGTCAATGAAAACCGCGTTATGGTGAAATTGGGTCTGGAGCTTATCAACTCCATCCCTGTCCCGGGGATCCGGGCGCTCATTGAAACTTCAGGACTATCTCTCGGCAGAATCTCCTCCGGGCAGATTGTGTTCGTCCTTGCACCGCGGATCAACGCGGTCGGAAGGCTGGGAGATGCCAACCGGGCGGTGGAAATGCTTGCGAGTGAATCGTACGACCGAGCCGTCCAAATCGCCCGCGTCATGGAGGATGAGAATTTTCAACGGCGGAAAATCGATGAAGAAACGTTTCTCCAGGCACAAGAGATTGTAGAAAAATATCTTGAAGCAGACAATGACAGTGCGATCGTCTTGCACCAGGAAGCCTGGCATCCAGGGGTGATCGGCATTGTCGCCTCACGGCTCGTGGAACGGTACTACCGCCCCACCATTATGATGACGACCGTGGATGGTGTGGCAAAAGGGTCTGCCCGCAGTATTTCCGGTTTTAATATTCATGAAGCGTTAAAGCGGTGTGAAGATAAACTCATCCAATTTGGCGGGCATAAATATGCTGCCGGATTGACTGTCGAATTAGACAGGCTCGATGAATTCCGCGATGCCTTCAAGCAGGTTGCCGCGGAATTGCTGACGGAAGAACTGCTGACACCGGAGATAAAGATTGATGCGGAATTGCAGCTTTCCGATTTAACTCCGAAATTCATTCGAGTCTTGAGTCAATTCTCGCCGTTCGGACCGGAGAACATGCGTCCGGTCTTTGCCGCCCGCAGTGTCGAAGTGCTCGGGCAGCCGCGTATCGTCGGGAAAAACCACCTTCGCTTTAAGGTTCGAAGCAATACCCACGTGGTGGATGCCATCGGGTTTAATCTCGGCCACTTGCTCAATCGTGTCCGCAGCGGCAGTAAGGTTGATGTTGTCTTCTCTCTTGATGAAGGTGAATTTGCGGGCGAGACTGTCCCGCAGTTAAAAATCCGGGATGTCAAATAGAAGTGACCGTAAGTCTTCATGCACCGTGATCCGATTGCAGTGAACGACCAATGGGGAACACCGCTGAAGATTAATTTTCAATTTCGTATTATGAACACGAATCATCGGCTCAATGGCTTCAATACTCTCAACATTATGTAAGGAGAGAATCTATGTCCGGTCATAGTAAATGGTCGACCATTAAGCGTAAGAAAGCCGTCACGGATGCACGGCGCGGCAAAATCTTCACGCAAGTGATCAAAGAAATAACGGTCGCCGCAAAACTTGGCGGCGGCGATCCGGCGAGCAACGCGCGGTTGAGATTCGCCATAGAAAAGGCGAAAGCAAGCAACATGCCCGCCGACAATATAAAACGGGCTGTACAAAAAGGAACGGGTGAGCTTCCCGGCGTGAATTATGAAGATGCGGTTTATGAAGTCTACGGTCCGGGAGGAGTTGCACTGATTATCGAGACTGTCACGGATAATAAGAACCGCACCATCTCGGATATTCGCCACATTCTTGAACGGAATCATGGAAAGATTGCAATGTCCGGATCCGTCGCTTTTCAATTTCACAAGAAAGGGATTATCCTCGTTCCAAAAACCGTTGTACCGGAGGACGATTTGCTTTCCATCATTCTCGATGCGGGCGCAGACGATATGAAAATCGAAGGCGATGAATACAGCATCATCTGCGCGCCCGAAAATTTTGAAAAGGTAAGACACGCCCTCATCGACAAGAGTATCAAGATCGAATCCGCCGAGATTCTTCTTGTCGCCGACAATACGGTGAAAGTAGAAGGAAAAGATGCGGAGAACCTGTTGAAATTAATGGAATTGCTGGAAGATTATGAAGACGTGCAAAAAGTTCATGCCAACTTCGATATCGACGATAAGGAACTCGCACGTCTGAGTCCTGTCTGATGTTCATGACACCTCTGGACCATTGATTGCAGCGTTCACGGACCGGTGATAAAGTTTAAAAAATGTTCTCTGCGCTTACTGCCCGCGGTGTCTCTTCTGCGGAATCTGAGCAATTACTATGATCATTCTCGGCGTTGATCCCGGCACTCTCATCACAGGCTTCGGCATTATCGAAGTGGAGCATGGAACGTATTCCGTTCTGTCGTACGATGTGGTGAAAAACTCAGGGAACGAATCGATGCCTATTCGTTTGAAACGTATCTATGACCGATTGTGTGAGATTATCAATCAGTATCATCCGGATGAGTTTGCCATCGAGACCGCATTTTACGGAAAGAA
This sequence comes from Ignavibacteriota bacterium, assembly GCA_003819715.1. Classification (GTDB taxonomy): domain Bacteria; phylum Bacteroidota; class Ignavibacteria; order UBA10030; family UBA10030; genus Fen-1298. The sequence continues at coordinate 6,009 of RPQN01000179.1, forward strand.
CGCACAATCGGCGTTAAAAATTGGACACGCACGCGGTGTCTCCATACTGGCCGCGGTCAATCACGAACTTCCGACAGCTGAATATTCGCCTCGCGAAGTCAAAAAAGCCGTCACCGGCAACGGCGCCGCCTCCAAACAGCAGGTACAGTTTATGGTCCAGTCGCAACTGGCGATTCGCGAAGCACCGAAGTACTTTGATGCAACGGACGCTCTCGCGGTTGCGTTATGCCATTCATTCCGAAGGTCGAGGAGCAAGCTCATGCCCCGGCGCAAAGGACACACCGCATCTCGATCGCATCGAAGCTGGACAGAATTCATTCACGCGCATCCAGAACGAATCGCGGGGAAAAAATGATAGCATCTCTTACGGGCGTCCTGAAGTATAAAAGTCCAACCGAAATTCTCATCGACGTACATGGTATCGGTTATACCGTCAGTATCCCGCTTTCGACTTATGAAAAGCTCGGAGCGATTGATTCAACCATTACCCTGCTGACTCATTTTCATGTTCGTGAAGATGCGATGCAGTTGTTTGGATTCTTTTCAGATGAAGAGCGCCGGCTCTTCAGACACCTCATTTCGGTCTCGGGAATCGGCCCGAAAATCGCCCAAAGTATTCTTTCCGGAATGAATGTCGAGGAACTCACATCGCACCTCCTGAGTGGAAATGTCGCCGCTCTGACGGCGATTCCCGGGGTGGGCAGAAAAACCGCCGAACGGATGATACTGGAGTTGCGCGATAAAGCGGGTAAAATGAATGCCGGGGGCGAACAGATGACCGCTCCCGGAATGGCGTCGGCGGCGATGAGAGCGGAAGCACTTCAAGCCCTCACATCGCTGGGATATAACCTGCAAATAGCAGAAAAATCTATCCGACTGGTTCTTAAAGAAACCGAGGGTTCGAAAATTACCCTTGAAGAGCTCGTGAAACGGGCGCTTCGCCACACAAACGTTCGATAAATCCAATGGCAGAACACCGTGAATGTTTTTCATATGTTGTGTTGCAATTCTCTGCGGTTCTTGGTACTTTTGCATAAGTGAGACAATCCAACTTGACAAAACCAGAGCGACAGGATCAGGAAAACGATCTCGATCAAACATTACGTCCTTCTGCGCTCACAGATTTTGTCGGTCAGGAAAAAATTGTAGAAAATCTCAAAGTATTCATTACTGCTGCCCGGCAGCGCGGCGAACCGCTCGACCATGTATTATTAACCGGCCCTCCTGGGCTCGGCAAAACGACGCTTGCCCATATCGTTGCTCACGAAATGGGTACCGGAATAAAAATGACATCCGGTCCAGCGCTTGAAAAACCGGGAGACTTGGCCGGTATTCTGACTTCTCTCGAGGAATCAGAAGTACTTTTCATCGACGAGATTCACCGCGTCCCGGCGCGCATCGAAGAATATTTATATTCAGCGATGGAGGATTTTCGAGTCGATATTGTTATCGACAGCGGACCAGGGGCAAAAACAATTCAGCTCGGGCTTCAGCCATTTACCCTGGTCGGAGCGACCACTCGCGCCGGATTGTTGAGCTCGCCGCTGCGATCGCGTTTCGGTATTACAAATCGTTTAGATTATTATTCGCACAATCAATTAGACAGCATTATTCGGCGGTCGGCAGGAATCCTCTCCATCTCGGCTGAATCACAGGCGACGATGGAAATCGCCAAACGTTCACGCGGCACGCCGCGCATCGCCAACCGCCTCTTAAAACGGTGCCGCGATTTTGCTCAGGCAGATTCACGTCTGACACGGTTTCATGGCGTTATTACGAAAGATGTTGCAGAATTTTCGCTGAAAGCGCTGGAAGTAGACGAGCACGGATTTGACGAAATGGACAAACGTATTCTGTTCGCTCTCATAAAAAAATATAACGGCGGGCCGGTAGGGGTCAACACGCTTGCCGTTGCCGTAGGTGAAGAACCCGGGACGCTGGAAGAGGTCTATGAACCGTATCTTATTCAAGAAGGATTTTTAAAACGAACTTCCCGCGGTCGAGAAGCCACAGCACTTGCGTACCAGCATTTCGGTGTTTCGGCAAAACAAAGCCCGACGCAGCAATCCAATATCGAATTTGGCAGCAATACATGAAACCGAGGAACGAACTCATGCACGGGCAGAAACGAAATATCCTGCGGCGGTTGATGTTCAGTTGCTGGATACTCAGTTTAGCCGGGTGGCAGCAGATGGACTCCCAGAATCTTGGTGAGGGCGTCTCGCTGAGAGCAATCGCATTAGCGGATGCGAATATCGCTATTGCAGTGGGCGATAGCGGGACTCTTGCGCGATCGACCGATATGGGCGGCAGCTGGTCCATGTGGCGGGCGATCAACGGCATC